>NZ_CP033040.1:2507441-2829883 GCF_004293625.1 Thiomicrorhabdus indica
TCGTCGCTGTAACTCTTAGCAGTACATGATAGACACCTTCCTGCAAGCCTTTGCTTTCAACATTCAAGTCAACATTTAATTGCGGCTGAAATTCGGTCGTGAATAACTCAGGGGTATTCGGTGACTCGAATGATACATTTTTGGTGTAGATTTTTTGGATTTGAAAGGTTTTTTGAGCTTGTTCAGACATTCTTCTATCCTGACATGTAAATTTAAATTATCTATTTGAGAAATTAGCCGTTTAAAAGCTGATCCAGTTGACCACTTTTATCCGCCGCTGACAAATCATCAAAACCGCCAACATGATGTTCACCGACATAAATTTGTGGCACAGTATTACGACCTGTTCTAGCTTCCATTGCCGCCCAGTCATCCTTGGAATTACCCACATCAATCACATCGTAGCTGACACCCTTTCCGTCTAAAAGGCGTTTTGCCATAGTACAAAATGGGCAGTAATTCGTTAGATAAATCGTGACGTTTTGCATGCTTGATTCCTTTTGCGGCGAAGTTTGTTTTTTAGTGTTCGACTTCGCCGAAGTTACTTTTTTCGGCTTTTCTTTGATTTTTGTTTGTTCAATGGCAAGTTCGCAGCCTTCCACGCTGTAATTCCACCACGCAGATTGCTTACTTCTGTATATCCATTTTTAACCAATGTACCCGCAGCTCGTGCAGACCGCCCACCACTTAAACAATACACCAAAATCGGTTTTGATTTATCACTTGGTAACTTGTTTAAGTTATTTGCTAAATCACCCACCGCAACATTCGTTGCTTCGCCGATGAACCCGTCTTTAAATTCACTGCTTGAGCGAACATCCAAGACAAACGCATCATCATTATATAAACGAATCGCTTCATCCGCGCTGACCGTTTTGAAACCCGCTAACTTGTCACCCACGTAACTGTAAATCAGCATTAATACAACAACCACTAAAGCAACAAACAGTAGAAATTGTTCTTCGACAAATTCACCAAACATTCATATTCCCTTGATACGCTTAATTAAACCCGATGATTTTAACAGCGAAAATCGCTACAATAAACGGAATTTATAAACTTTTAAAATGGTGTAGTACACATGGGCCAAGATTTAAAGCCAAAAATCAAAATTAAAAACCGACCAACTGGACTGATTATCCTTGATGGATGGGGACATCGCGAAGAAGAAGCTCACAATGCGATTGCACAAGCCAACACACCAAACTTTGACAAGTTAATGGCTAAAAACCCAAACACGTTAATTAGTACCTCAGGTATGGATGTAGGTTTGCCAACCGGTCAAATGGGAAATTCAGAAGTCGGGCACACTAACTTAGGTGCCGGAAGAGTGGTTTACCAAGAACTGACCCGAATTCAAAAAGACATTGACGATGGTCGATTTTTTAACAACAACGCTCTGAACAAAGCTGTTTTAGAAGCTGTCAAGCGCGATCGTACCGTTCACATTATGGGACTGCTATCCGATGGAGGTGTTCACTCTCATCTTAACCATATCAAAGCCGCGCTAAAATTATGTGCTGACAATAATGCCAAAACAGTTTTACACATTTTTTCAGACGGACGTGACGTTGCACCGCAAAGCACCTTGAAATACATTGAACAAATTGAAAACCATATTAGTGACCTGAACGCCAACATCTCCATTGGTTCAATTATTGGCCGCTTCTATGCAATGGATCGCGACACTCGCTGGGACCGAACTGAAGCGGCCTATTCACTGATTGCTTGCGGCAAAGGTGAATTCAAAGCAGATAACGCAAAACAAGCGGTTGAAATGGCTTATGAACGCGGCGAAACAGATGAATTCATCCAACCGACAGTCATCCTAAACAAAAAAGGCAAAAAAACTAAAGTCAAAGATGGTGACTCAATCATCTTTATGAATTTCCGCGCAGACCGAACTCGACAACTGACGCGTGCATTTATCTTAAGCGACTTTGCGGAATTCCACCGTTGCAACACACCTTTACTGGCGGCATTTGTTACTTTGACCGAATATCACAAAAACTTTGAAAACTTCGGTGCAACTATTGCCTATCGCCCAACCAGTCTGAAAAACACCTTCGGTGAAGTGATATCAAACCTAAAACTTCGTCAACTGAGAATTGCTGAAACCGAAAAATACGCGCATGTCACCTTTTTCTTGAATGGCGGTGTTGAACAGCCTTATCGTGGTGAAGATCGTATTTTAATTCCGTCACCAAAGGTTCGCACCTACGACTTACAGCCAGAAATGAGCGTCGGTGAATTGACTGAAAAGTTAGTGGATGCAATTGAATCTGGGGCTTACGATACTTTTGTTTGCAATATCGCCAACCCGGATATGGTTGGACACTCTGGCATTCTAGAAGCCTGTATCAAAGCCGTTGAAGCGGTGGATGAAGCACTAGGAAAAATTTTAGATGCAATTGAAAAAGCCAATGGTCAAGTCATTGTTACGGCCGACCACGGCAATATTGAAATGTTGCAAGATCCAGAAACCGGAGAACCCTTCACCTCGCACACAACTTTCCCTGTGCCACTTGCGTATTTTGGGCCAAAGAAACTAGAGCTGCGTGAAGGTGGCCGTCTTCCAGACGTGATGCCAACCATTTTAGATTTGATGGAAATTCCACAACCTGAAGAAATGGATGGCGTCAGCCTAATAAAGAAATAACCTTTCTATCTTAAAAATTAGACCAGCGCATTTTTTTTGCGTTGGTCTTTTGCGCTTTAAGACTATAAAAAACATCACCACTTATTCAAATTCAGTCTTAGTTGCAGTAAAGGTTTTCTACCGGCCGGTCACATTTTCAAAAGATGACAACACTCTGTCACTTGAAAATCTACGTCGTTAGCTCGATTTGCTTTAAAGGCAGGAATTACAGTATAATTCCGCGCCCTATTTTTATATAGAAACGCGTCTTGATAAATAAAACGCTTAAAAATCAATGTATTAAATTGAGTTTAAGCATGAAATGACAAACAGGAAACTGATTATGAATCCATTACAATCGCACGCAGGCTTGGATTTAACAGGCCTCTACTCTCCAGAGTTTGAGAAGGAGAACTGTGGATTTGGTTTGATCGCCAATATGGACGACAAACCGAGTCACTGGGTCGTACAAACCGCCATTGAATCTCTCGCGAACATGACTCACCGCGGTGGTGTCGCCGCTGACTGTTGTACAGGTGATGGTTGTGGACTTCTAATCAAAAAACCACAGGCGTTTTTAGAAAGCGTTGCCGCAGATGCTGGCTTCAGCCTTTCAAGTATCTATGCCGCTGGGATGATTTTCCTAAACCAAGATTCAGCGAAAGCAGATTTGGCACGTTCAACACTGGAAGCCAAACTAACCGCAAAAGGTCTAAATGTTGCTGGATGGCGTAAAGTTCCAGTTCGTTCAGAGGTTTTAGGGGCACAAGCAGCAGGTATGGAGCCGTTAATTGAGCAGGTGTTTGTGAATGCACCAGACTCAATGAACGAAGCAGAATTCAATCGCTGTCTATTCACTGCTCGTCGCCAAACAGAAATGGAAATCGAACCACAAGACGCAACTTTTTATGTGGCTTCTCTAAATAGTCAACTGTTGGCCTATAAAGGCTTGGTTATGCCTCGTGAACTTCCAAAGTTCTATGCTGACCTAGAAAACGATGCATTTGCCTCGTCCGTCATTTCATATCACCAGCGTTTCTCAACTAACACGACACCACAATGGCGCCTAGCTCAACCTTTCCGTTTCCTAGCGCACAACGGTGAGTTGAATACCATTAAAGGTAACCGTAATTGGGCCTTAGCACGTCAACAGAAATTCGAAACTCCCTTACTGCCAGAGCTCGGCGAGCTAAAACCGTTGGTTGCTCAAACTGGCTCTGACTCCAACTCGCTGGATAACATGTTGGAAGTATTGATGATGGGTGACATGCACATCTTCCAAGCATTGCGCTTGTTAGTGCCGCCTGCGTGGCAGAACATTCCACACATGGATCCTGATAAAAAAGCCTTCCTAGAATATAACTCTATGCACATGGAGCCTTGGGATGGTCCGGCCGGCATGGTTCTTAACACGGGCAAATATGCGATTTGTGGTGTTGACCGAAATGGTCTGCGTCCAACGCGTTATGTCATTACCAAAGACCGCCACATCACTTTTGCATCTGAAATCGGTGTTTATAACTATGCGCCTGAAGATGTGGTTGAAAAAGGCCGCCTTAAGCCAGGCCAAATGATTGCGGTTGACCTTGAAAGCGGAACCCTATTAAAACCTGAAATCATTGATGACCAACTGAAAAACCAAAAGCCATACCGTGAATGGATGGACAAAGGTTACATGCATCTAGAAGAGAAACTGGATGACATCCAAGAAACCTTCAGTTGGGATGACAAAACTGCCGATATTTATCAGAAGTACTTCCAAGTGACTTTTGAAGAGCGTGATGCAGTCATTCGTGTGCTTGCAGAAGACGGTCAAGAAGCGACCGTTTCAATGGGTGACGATGCCCCACTTCCTGTGTTCTCACACAAAGCACGTTCAGTATTTGACTACTTCCGCCAAATGTTTGCTCAGGTCACTAACCCGCCAATCGATCCATTGCGTGAAAATATTGTTATGTCTCTAAATACCTGTTTCGGTAAAGAGCTAAACATGTTTGAAGAAGGCCCTGATCACGCACGTCGTTTGGAAGCTAGCTCGCCAATTCTTAGCCCAGCTATGATGCAACAATTGCTAAACTTGGAAGATGCTGATTATCAACATGAAGTCATTTCACTGCACTACAACCATGAAGAAAAAGGTTTAGAGCAAGCGATTAATGATGTTTGTTCTGCGGCTGAAAAAGCCTCTGCGGCTGGTAAAACTTTGTTAATCCTGAGTGATAACAATATTAAAAACGGTCAAGTCTCTATCCCTGCAATTATGGCGACAGGGGCGGTTCACCATCACTTGATCAATGTCGGCTTGCGTACAGAATCGAACATTATTGTCGAAACAGCAACCGCTCGTGACCCACATCATTTTGCGGTGCTATTCGGTTATGGTGCAACAGCAGTATTCCCTTACATGGCATATCAAGTGATTGACGACATGCGTCGCACCAAAGAGTTGGATCAAGAAATCACTCTAAATAAGTTTATTGCGAACTACCGTAAAGGGATTAACAAAGGGCTGTTCAAAATCCTTTCGAAAATGGGGATTTCAACGATTACCTCTTACCGTGGTTCCCAATTATTTGAAGCCGTTGGCTTGAGTTCTGAAATCGTAGACCTTTGTTTCACAGGAACACCTTCTCGTATCCAAGGGACAAACTTTGAACACCTTGAAATGGATCAACGTCGTTTAGCGTGGACAGCATTCAACCCTCGCAAGCCACTTGATCAAGGTGGGATTTTCAAATACGTTCACGGTGGTGAGTACCATGCATTCAATCCAGAAGTAGTGAACTCGATCCGTGAAGCGGTTCAGAAAAATGACCAAGCGTCTTATGACAAATTCCGTGAATTGGTTAATAACCGCCCTGCGATGACGATTCGAGACCTTTTCACCTTCAAAGAAGATACCAATGCTATTGATATCTCAGAAGTTGAACCTAAAGAGTCTATTTTCAAACGCTTTGATTCGGCTGGTATCTCTCTGGGAGCACTTTCTCCAGAAGCACACGAAGCATTGGCAACTGCTATGAATCGCTTAGGAGCACGTTCAAACTCGGGTGAAGGTGCAGAAGATCCTTCACGTTACGGCACAGAAAAAATGTCGAAGATTAAGCAGATTGCCTCTGGCCGTTTTGGAGTCACCGCTCACTACCTACGTAACGCGGAAGTGCTACAAATTAAAGTAGCGCAAGGTGCAAAACCAGGTGAAGGTGGTCAACTACCGGGCCACAAAGTTGATTTAACGATTGCAAAACTTCGTCATTCGGTTCCGGGCGTGACACTGATTTCTCCGCCTCCGCATCACGATATTTATTCGATTGAGGATTTGGCGCAGCTGATTTTCGACCTGAAGCAAATCAACCCGAATGCACTGGTTTCCGTCAAGCTGGTTGCTGAGCCAGGTGTCGGTACGATTGCAGCCGGTGTTGCAAAAGCGTACGCTGACTTAATCACTATCTCTGGTTACGACGGTGGTACCGGTGCCTCTCCAATGACCTCGGTAAAATATGCTGGTAACCCATTTGAAATGGGTCTTGCCGAAGCGCATCAAGTGCTTCGTGCCAACGATCTTCGTGGACAAGTCATCCTTCAGGCGGATGGTGGTCTGAAAACTGGTCTTGACGTGATTAAAGCAGCCATCCTAGGTGCCGAATCTTTTGGCTTCGGAACCGTGCCAATGATTGCACTAGGTTGTAAGTACCTACGTATCTGTCACTTGAATACTTGTGCAGTAGGTGTTGCGACACAAAACGAACGTCTGCGAAAAGAACACTTTGTTGGGCTACCTGAAATGGTCATGAACTACTTCCATTTTGTTGCTGAAGAAACTCGCGAATGGATGGCAAAATTAGGAGTACGCTCACTAGGTGAACTTGTTGGTCGTGTCGATTTATTGAAGATGATTGATGAGCCTCTGACAGAGAAACAGAAAAACATCGATCTATCTGCATTCATGACTGATGGTGGCGTTCCTGCGGATAAACCACAAACGGTTCAAGTGAATAAGAACAATCCATGGGATCACGGCCATATTGCTGAAGAAATGGTTCAAGCAACCTTGCCAGCAATTGAGGCGAAATCTGGTGGAACTTTCGAGTTTAACTTGGTGAATACAGGCCGCTCTATCGGTGCACGTGTTGCGGGTGAAATCGCTCAGCGTTACGGTAACAATGGCATGAAAAACCAGCCAATTACGCTAAAACTGACGGGGATTGCTGGTCAGTCATTTGGTGTGTTTAACGTTGATGGTTTAAATCTTCATCTTGAAGGCGATGCCAATGACTACGTCGGTAAAGGAATGGCAGGCGGTGAAATCGTGATTCGCCCACCGGCCGGTAGTGTTTTCGATGCACGCAACACGCCAATCGTCGGTAATACCTGTCTTTACGGTGCAACAGGCGGTAAATTATTTGCCAATGGTACCGGTGGTGAGCGCTTCGGCGTTCGTAACTCGGGTGCTGTTGCCGTCACAGAAGGTCTTGGGGATCACGGTTGTGAATACATGACCGGTGGTACAGTGGTTTCTCTTGGACAGGTCGGTGTCAACTTCGGTGCCGGTATGTCAGGAGGGATGGCGTTCATCTTAGATCAAGACCGTACACTACCAGACCGCATTAACCCTGAAATGGTTGAAGCCATTCGTATTGATACGGAACAGACTGAAGCCTACCGCTTATACCTGAAAGACCTATTGACTGAATACGTTGAAAAAACCAACAGCCCATGGGGAACAGAAGTACTGAATAACTTCAGCCGCATGATTGGTGATTTCTGGTTAGTGAAATCTCGTTCAATTGATATCGAACACTTATTTGAACTGTTCGCTAAGCAAGCTGATTAAGGAAGTGGAAGGAATTTAAAAATGCCAAATGTAAGACAATTTTTAGAATTAAACCGCCAGCTTCCTGAAAAGAAGCCGGCTCAAGAACGCAAGGTCGAATTCAAAGAAATTTACGCACCTTTCGAAATGAAAGATGCAATGGCACAGGCAGATCGTTGTCTGCACTGTGGTAATCCATACTGCGAATTTGCCTGCCCTGTTCATAACTATATCCCAAACTGGTTGAAACTGGTTGCAGAGGGCAACATTATGGAAGCGGTTGAGATTTCCCATAAATCGAACTCTCTGCCAGAAATGTGTGGCCGTATCTGTCCACAAGACCGTTTGTGTGAACAAGCTTGTACTCTTGAAGACACCAACTTTGGTGCAGTCACTATCGGTCAGGTTGAGAAGTTCATTACTGATACCGCATTTGCAATGGGCTGGAAGCCTGATTTATCTGATGTGCAAATGACCGACAAAAAAGTTGCCATCGTAGGTGCAGGACCAGCTGGGATTGCTGCTGCAGACATTCTAATCCGTAATGGGGTTAAGCCGATTGTGTATGAGAAACAACCACAAATCGGTGGCCTACTCACTTTCGGTATTCCACAATTCAAATTGGATAAAGAAGTCGTACAAAAACGTCGAGAAATTCTTGAGTCCATGGGAATTGAATTCCATTGTGGCGTGGAAGTCGGTAAAGACATTCAGTTCCAAGAGCTGATCGATAACCATGATGCGGTTTTCCTTGGAATGGGTACCTACAAGCCAATGGCCGGTCGTTTTCCAGGTGAAGATCTTCCAGGTGTTTATAAAGCACTAGATTTCCTAATCGGCAATGTGAAAAACGTGCTCGGTTACGAAAACACACCAGAGCCTTACGTCTCAATGGAAGGCAAACGTGTCGTCGTTCTTGGTGGTGGTGACACCACGATGGACTGTACTCGTACTTCTATTCGTCAAGGTGCCGATGAAGTGTATTGTGTGTACCGTCGTGATGAAGAGAACATGCCTGGTTCGCGTGCTGAAGTGAAAAATGCGAAAGAGGAAGGTGTTCAATTCAAATTTAACCTATCGCCGGTTGAAGTCATCGGTGATGGTAAGGTCGAAGGCATCAAAGTTGTTCAAACTAAGATGGGTGAACCCGACGAAAACGGACGTCGCCGTGCAGAAATCGTTGAAGGATCTGAAGAAATCATTCCATGTGACGCTGTCATCGTGGCATTTGGTTTCCAACCAAACCCACCGGAATGGTTTAAAGATTTCAACATTGAACTGAATAACTGGAACGGTGTTATCGCTTCAGAAGATAGCCTATACCAATTCCAAACCTCAAACCCGAAAGTGTTTGCAGGTGGTGATATGGTTCGAGGTTCTTCACTAGTAGTAAATGCTATTGCAGAAGGTCGTAAAGCTGCAGAAGGTATGCTGGACTTTATGGAAGTGTAACACCCGTCTTAATGCTTAAGACCTATTACCCCAAAGCCCACTATGGTTTCCCCTTAGTGGGCTTTTTACATTCCTAATTTCTCCAATAAACATAAAGCTTCTTGGAAATCATCACGCAAAATTGAAAACTCACAATGACACAAAAAAACAACACCTCAACAAACATCAAAAACTTCTTTGAAGTACAAGTCGAAAATGGCTTCGCGACTCTAGTAAAAGCCGTGCGCCTTTTCTTTATCGCTTTTATGATTATTTATCTAATTGCATGCCTCTTTAGTATTTCGAACAAACTGTATGAGTTTATTTTGATGCAAGGCACCTTAGACTTTCCATCAATGAAAATTCTTCTCACTGACGCCCTATTTACGCTTATCGTGCTTGCCATTGTAAAAGCACTTTTTATAAACGATAGCTTTGTCTACGCATTAACGTTTCTTGAAATTGCCTTTGTGGTCGTCATTCGAAAACTTATTCTTCTTGACACTATTCCTGAAGAAAACTGGACATTATTGATACTCGGTTTAATTTCAACGTCGTTTTTTATTTTGATAATTTATATCCATAATTTAAAACGACGCTGGCAGGAATAATTTTTTAAGCAAATTTTCAAACACTTAAAAAATACAACCTAACATCAAGGCGATAAAAATTTAGTCATACACGGGCACAAGACTATACCCTTGCGCCTGCCACCCCATCACGGATAAAAAACCTGAACGAACAGCTTTAATACCTGGCAACAAGGTATCGTTATCAACGTTAAAGGCACGCGTCGCGGCAGAACACACTTCCATCTTCACGCCTAGACTAACCAGCTTTTCGATTTGCGCTGCAACATCATCTAAAACTGGCCCATATTCCAACTCAACGTCTTCAGCTGGCTTTGTCGTAATAAACTTGACTGCACTCGCAATAAAAATAATTCGTTGATGAGGTTCAACACCTTCTTTAATTAAGTTAGCACGGTTTGACTCTATTCCCTTTAGGTAAACCAACATGGCCTTTGGATTGGACTTCCTAATATCATAAATAACATGCATCGTTTTTAAGCCATTCATGGCTTCTTCGTTATTCAATTCTTTTGCTACTACCTGCTGTGAAAAAAAGCCCGATAGCAAAATAAAGAACGCTAGTAAAGGCAACCCCATATATCTAGTCATTAACATCACTTACTCCTTTAAATAAAACCATAAAATGACTTAATTAATACTCAATTAATTATATCTCTTTCATTATGGTGCAAATTTTCTATCGTCGCCAATCAGCTTTTTTTATCAGACAAATATATAAACCTCTCTAAAAATCATTTATAGCACCACTTTATAGAAGCAGATTCATAGACATCTAAAATACATTGCCTACTAATCCAATTTAAATTAATTTGTTAAGTCACTCTGAGGTCATTTGATAAAATTGATATAAGTACAGCCCCAATTTCAAATATTACTACCTTCACATACAGGGCTCTAAACGAATACAAATATCGTCAAATTAAGAGATAATAAGACTTCTTTTTGTAGATTCTAATTCCTGTAAATTAACCTATTCAAGTAAAAATACTTCCTGAAGCTAAAAATAATTTACGATGAGATAAGAACACAGGTCTTATGCAGATAGACTGCTGCATAGACATTCGAATTTTAGGAAAAGCATGCATTCATTTCTTTTCATTTCAGTGGCTGCATTGATTGGAATATTAGCGCCTTTCAGCATTGACACCTACCTCCCTTCTTTTCCTGCGATTGAAGCCAGTTTGGATATAAGTCGCGAGCTATTAACGCAATCTTTGTCGATTTACCTTCTAAGTTTTGCCATCGCAACTTTAATATGGGGGCCTTTAAGTGACCGTTTTGGCCGACAACCGATTATTCTCGTCAGTTTAACCGGCTATTTTCTTGCCTCGGTGTTATGCGCGTTAGCCAATGATTTTCAACATTTACTGCTGGGTCGTGCTTTACAAGGAATTATGGCTGCGGGAAGTCTAATTGCTAGTCGTGCAATGGTTCGGGACTATTTTGATAGCATTGAAGCTCAGAGAGCAATGGCGCTTATGATGATGCTATTTTCAGCCGCACCAGCTGTAGCTCCAATAATCGGTGGTTATTTAGAAGTGAATTTTGGATGGCGGTCGGTGTTTGTATTTTTGGCACTTTATGGATTACTACTATTCTGCCTTGTAGGACTTAAAGTCTCTGAAACTCAGCTTAAAGGAACCACTCATTCACTTCATCCAAAAATAGTCGCTCAAAGCTACTGGTTAAGTTTGAAACATCCAACATTTTTAAAAATCGTGTTGGCTCAAGGCTGTTTAATGGGAGGATTTTTTTTATATGTTGCCGGTTCAACAAGCATCCTTTACGATCACCTCCACTTAGGAGAACAAGATTTTGGACAGTTCTTTGTTCCAATGGTCAGCGGAATTTTATTAGGTTCCTGGGTCGTTCACAGGTTCAGCCATACATTACCAGCCGGCAAACTGCTACAAATTGCCTTTGGAGTCAGTGTCTTTGCAGTCAGCTTAAATCTGTTTTTACAAACATCAGCGACTCCAAACATTTTCAGTGTCATGTTGCCAATTGCGCTCTATGCAATAGGTTTTTCAATGGCTAATCCTAGCCTAAGTATCTCTGGACTAGACTGTTTTCCAGAAAAACGGGGACTCGCCAGTGCCATGCAAAGCCTCTTTCAAATGGGTATTTCAGGCTTAGTCACCGCATTAGTTTTACCTTTTGTGCATCACAGCTTATTTCAAATGGCTTTCGCACAAGCACTACTTTTAGCCCTCGCCTTGCTTTTATGCAGACAAACCAATACAGAAGAAAGCGAACAATAAGCCTTTGAAACGAAATTTAGAATAAAAAAATTGAGGGCGTTTTCCATCACGAATAGAACATGACTATTTTTTTACTCATTTGTAGGTTTAAGTTTTTTTGTCCAAAAAAAAAGCAGCCCAGATTGCTCCAGACTGCCTTTTCTTGTTTAAGCGAAATTTTTAAAATAATTAAAGACCTTCAGATTGCTCTTTCAGTCTTATCTCATTTTCAGCAATAAAATCACACTTTAACTCTAGGGTATTGAAGTAAATAACCTAGCTAACTTGGAAGCGTTAACACCTCAAGCTGCTGCAAATGATAAACTGCTTTTGCTTTTGTCGCCAATAAAATCTGGCAATTTTGTTAATAGTTCCAGACTTCCTCATAAGTTCCACACTCAGCCAAATACTTTTTGAACTATTTAAAAATAGTTAACTACTCATAAAAACCAAAGTTAACCGCTTAGTTTCAGCCAAAAATACTTTTTTCCATCATTATCTTTCACCTAAATAAGAAAGGCTTTAGAAATTACCCTTTTAATATCAACACATTAGCATGTAACATTTTTGTAAATAAATTTTAATTATCCTTAATAAGTTTTTCTTATAAATTAATTGACAAGCGCTTCACGGACCAATACAATCATTAACAAATCTTATGGTTAATTAATTTTATTTATCTGGAGTTCATTATGAAACAGAATCGCGCACAACTTAAATCAATCGCTAAAAAAGGTTCAGACTTTCACGGCCTAAAAGAAGTCGCACTTTTATCCTCATTTTTACCAGTGGCTTTTTTAAGCTCACTTAGCTTTGTCTTCACAGGTGCAAGCCTGTAAGTCCGTTTGACCACTAAAAGTCAAACACAAGATGAAATTCACCGGCCGGTATTCTTTTCAAGTTCTACCGGCCGGTGAATTTTCACTTTATTGACAAACTTCTGATCGCATAAGCTTTAAAATCTTTAGACACTTAAGATTTTAGGAATGAGACTATGCGGTTACTCAAGTTCTTATCAGCCACAACCCTTTTCACAGCATTATTTGGCTGCCAAAACCAGCCCATTCATCACTCGCCACCCGAAAGCCAGTCTTTAAAAGACATTAATCTCACGCACGCCTATAGCCGAATAATTATCGATAGCCAATCGAACCGGCCGGTAAATATTTCTAAACTTGCCCAAAGCCTTAAAGACTATGATGTCGTGTTTATTGGCGAATACCACGGCAATCACGCGTCCCACCTTTTACAAATGCAACTGCAAAGCGAACTGTTTCAGTTAAGACCCAAACAAATACTCAGCATGGAAATGTTTGAACGCGATCAACAAACCATTCTAAATCGCTACCTGGACAGTGAAGTGGGTGAAAAATTTCTAATTAATGAAGCGCCTGCATGGCAGAACTATTCTGCGTCATACCGACCAATGGTTGAATTTGCCAAAGAGCATTTTATTCCAGTCGTTGCCGCAAACGCGCCAGGAGATATTGTTCGCTGCATTGGCCTGTATGGGAAAAGCTATATTGATTTATTACCGGCCGGTGAAAAAGCGTCAATTGCGCAACAATCTTTCTTAAATAATGAAGCTTACCAAACCAAGTTCTACGAATTTATGAAAGAAATGCGTCATGGAAAAATGGATGAAAAACGTAAAGCCAATAGTTTTGCCGCGCAACTCGCACGCGACAATACTATGGCAGAATCTATTTTAAGAGCCTTACAAGAAAATCCAATGCATCAAGTCATTCATCTGAATGGCAGCTTCCATAGCGAGGCTCACCTCGGCACAGTGGCACTCCTAAAACAACGAGACCCTAAGCTGAGGGTTGCTGTGATTACGCCAATTCGCATCGACGATCCTTTAGACCCTAAATGGTCTATAAACGACCTTACTAAAGGTGACTACATTTATCTCGTCCGCTCTCAGCCTGAAGAATATATTGATGCCAGCTACCGTCGAAAAGCCATGAAAAACATGTTTTCCAATGCCAAGGAAAAAGCGAAAAGCTGTTACATAAGTCAACCCTCAAATCAGACACCCGATTAACTTATTATCATAAATACAGATATAGATTAAATACTATAGGTAACCCAAAAACCTTCAATCCAACAGCCCTAAAATTTGCGTATGATGAAAATCGTTGAAATTAACAGCGTTGATTATTAACGAATTATGCACGCAAATCTGGCAACTGCCCTGTTTTGTAAAATCAAACGACAACAGTTTTTGGAGCTTGCTTCAAAAGATTGAACGGAGAAGTATCATGGGATTAGATAGTCTATTAATACCGGCAGTACTGTTTTTCGCGCTTGGGGTCTTTGCCAAGTTAATCAATTCAGATTTAAAGTTCCCTGAGGGAATGACTAAGGGGATAGGGATTTACCTCCTACTCGCCATTGGTCTTAAAGGGGGAATCGCCCTAAATGGAGCAGACCTAGGCTTAGCACTATCCAGTATTCTTTGGGGTGTGATTCTTGGTTTTGGTTTACCGTTAATCGGTTACTTTATTCTGCGCTTCAGAAACAAAATCAGTAAATTCGATGCTGCTGCCATTGCAGCTCACTATGGTTCCGTTAGTGCGGCAACGTTCTTAACCGCGGTCGCCTTTCTTGAAGTTTCAGGCGTCACTTACGAAACCTATCCGATTATCATGATGGTCATTATGGAGTCACCTGCGATTATCTTTGGTTTGGTGATTGCCGCCATGGTTCGCAAACAAATGGCAGCTGAAAATGTTCAAGGCGGACAAGCCGAACAGGTTAAAACCGAATGGGGACCACTGCTAAAAGAAGCCTTTACCAACGGTAGTGTGGTGGTTCTATTAGGAGCCATGGTCATCGGTGCGATTGCTTCACCTGAAGCCTTAGACAAAGTTAAGCCATTCACGCAAGAGATTTTCATGGGGGTGCTTTGTCTATTCTTACTCGACATGGGGATGGAAGCGGCGAAAAAAGCCGACACCCTTAAACAGGCAGGTGTGACTCTAGTGTCATTCGGTATTATCATGCCGTTAGTCGGCGGAACCATTGGGATGATGGTAGGAATTTCAATTCTTGGTTTCTCAGTTGGCGGCGCTTTCTTATTGGCTATTTTATCGGCCAGTGCGTCTTATATCGCCGTGCCACCGGTTATGCGTTATGGAGTGCCAGAGGCCAATTCCTCTTACTACCTAACTTTGTCTTTAGGGATTACCTTCCCATTCAATGTGGTCGTAGGGATTCCACTGTTCTATCAAATGACAACTATGTACGCTGCACTTTAAAAGGAGTTGAGTTATGCCACAGATGACGAAAGGAAAATCCGTTCATATTATCGTTAACGCTACTTTTGAAAGAGAGCTTATTAAGGTTCTAAAAGAAGCTGGCGCAACAGGTTACACACAAGTCGATGCAAGAGGGTTTGGCTACTCGGGAGTGCAGGATGGGCATTCCGAAGGTGAGTCGAATGTGCTGTTTATCGTCTTAACCACAGAAGAGAAGGCTCAAACCATTGAGAAAAAACTGGTGAGCTATATCAACCGTGGCTATCCGATCGTATCTTATATTACCGATGCGGATGTGTTAATGAACAACCGTTACAATAAACCCACACTTTAAAAAATATCGATCTAAACTAAATAAAACCGCGTTCACCAAGGTGTTCGCGGCTTTTTCATTTTAAATGCCAAGTCTTAAAACTATACCGGCCGGTAGATTAACCACGAACCACATTCACCAATTCTTTATCATCCATCAACGCCTGAATATTATCGCGCGTAGTTTCGGCGATATGGCGCAATGCTTCTTGGGTGAAGTACGCTTGATGCCCAGTAACCAGTACATTAGGAAAGGTCAGTAGGCGTTCAAAAATATCGTCTTGGATAATCTCGCAGGAATGATCTTCAAAAAACAACGCGCCTTCTTTTTCATACACATCCATCCCTAAATAACCGATTTGACCAGATTTTAGGTTTTCAACCAGCGACTCGGGCTCCATTAAAGCTCCTCGACCGGTATTGATTAACATGACACCCTTTTTCATTTTGGCAATGGAATCATTGTTAATCAGATGATTGGTTTCAGGAGTTAACGGGCAGTGCAAGCTAATCACATCCGCTTGAGCATAAATCTCATCCAGTTCAACTTGTTTTAATCCTAACTCGTCACAGGCTTCACATAAATATGGGTCGTATACCAACACATCGCAACCAAACGCTTTCATACGCTCGCCGACTAAACGACCAATTTTACCGGCTCCTATAATGCCGACTGTTTTACTGTGAAAATCAAAACCCAGCATACCGTTCAGTGCAAAATTACCCTCACGCACTCGGTTATAGGCTTTATAGAGCTTACGATTAAGCGCCAACATCAAGCCGATGGAGTGTTCTGCAACCGCATAGGGTGAATAGGCTGGCACTCTCGTAACCGCAACACCAAGTTTTTGGGCAGCCTCAAGATCCACATTGTTAAACCCAGCACAGCGCAACGCGACCATTTTGACACCATAACCAGCTAAAGTTTCCAAAATACTGGCATCAAGCTGATCGTTGACAAAAGCGGTAATCACATCTGCTTCTTGGGCATAAACAACGGTATGTTTATCCAAAACTGGCTCAACATATTCACTTTGCCAATCGGCCGGTAACGTTTTGCATAACTGTTGACGATCATAAATCTTGCAGCTAAACGACACCACTTTCATAACATTCTCCAGATTACTGAAATTAACTTCTTATATGACACTGCTATTAAAGCTATGACAACATTGAACATGGTAAAACTTTATTTTTGCCATCTCGCTTACCTTGATACAAGGCTTTATCGGCCTCAGCAATCAAATGATTCAAATCATGCCCTTTAACATATTCGCAAACCCCGATACAGGTCGTCACTGAATCCAAATCTTCAAAGTCCATTTCTTCAAGCATTTGATTTAACTTTTGGCACACCTGCAAGGCCTCATCTAATTTCGTATTGGGGAATAAAATTAAAAACTCCTCACCACCCCATCGACCAATATGTTCTGTTTTACGCAAGTGACTTTGTAGGCATTTGGAAACTTTTTGCAAAACCTTGTCGCCAACGTTGTGGCCATAGGTATCGTTGATTTTCTTAAAATCATCCAAATCTAAAACCGCCAAGCTAAAGGTTGAATCATACCTCTGTGCACGCTCAAACTCATCCTGCAAAATCTGCGTAATATGGCCGCGATTATGCAAACCAGTTAAAAAATCTTGCGTCGACAAAACTTTGAGTTTTTTAAGATGTTCCTCTTCCCTTTGCCGGTACAAAAACAGAGAGTGTTCATAAAAATAGATAATAATAATCAGGGCAGCCAATGCGATAGAAAGACGAGTCGCTGACTGAAATCCCCAATCACCTTCTTGCCAAATACCTATTCCCCAAAAGCTGATACTGACAATATAAACATAGTAGATGACACTGAGCATCAGTCCGCGACGCACACCAACTAGCGTCATCACAAATATTGGCAGAAAAACTACCCAAATAGCTCCAAAATTAATATTTTGGTTTATGGTGATAAAACTGGTTGTGACAAAGAAAATGCTCAGAGCCCCTACCCAAGAGGCCCATTCAATATTCTGGTGCTTCTTTAATCGGTAATAGGTATAGATAGGAACACCTGCTGCGAAAGCGTCAAAGGCAGCTAAGGGGTATTCTTTAAAGACAAAAATATTCAACACACACATGACCGCCATAGACGTTGCCATAATAATGAGTAGAGCATTGGTCATCTGTACCCGTCGTCGCTCATAAAAAGGTAATTCAGCCGACTGGGGATTAATCAGTTTAAAAAAGAAACGGTTCATTTTGATAGCTTAAAAATCTAGGTTTCGTTAATTTATCACATCAGTAGACAATCTAACTGTAAAAACAATACCTTAAAACTTGTCATGCATTAAGAATGAAGTCGCTAACCACTGATTGAATTTAACAAATGTGATTGAGCTGACAAAACACAATCAAACAGCTGAATTAATGAATTTTTCTACACATAAGAAATTTAAGGGACAAATCCCCATTAAAACCACAGGGTTTTTATACAATCTATTCTGAATTTGTTGAGGATGATTTTTAGGAACACGCTTCAACAATAGATACAACACATGGATATTAATCCGTATGCTCTTATCAAACCAGCAGAGCCTTGCGTAAGTACTTACACTAACGACAGATTGAAACCAATGCAAGCTCTCTAAAGGAATGAACGAATGAAACAAATTTCAGTACTGATGATTGGCCTTGGTAGAATCGGAGGAAAGTTTTTTGAACAGTTCTCACAAATCAGTGACAGTCGCATCAAAATCGTTGCCGTCAGTGAATCAAATATGTCCAATGGCCTGATTGATGAAGCAAACGATTTAGGAATACCTAATTACCCAGATTTTGAAGAAGCGATTAGGGAATTCGGTGAAGAAATCGACATTATTATGGACACGTCTAATCGACCAGAACTGAAAGCACAAATGCGTAAACTTCTTCAAGAAACCGAAAACAACCATACCGTCATCGTTCCAATGGTTGTTGATTACTTAATGTGGTATTTGTTACCCGATGCAGAAGATATTCCGCAAGAACATCATAAAAATATTGGTTATTAATCCTCGTCATACTCTTTGCCAAACTGCCTGAAAATGGATGACAACCACGATCGGGCAGTTTTACTTCCTGAAAAGAGTGACCCGCCTCATTATTGTTAATACCTAACAAAGCCTTTAAGATATAAGGATATTCAACTTCTATTTAGAGTTCGAACATTAATGGCTAATCTCCCAGTGTTTAAAAGAAAAATCATGACCCATTCGACCGACTTGTCTAGTCAATCGGAAATGGTTCAATCACTCGATGTTGACGGTAATGTACTGGAGGTCAGTCCACAATGGCTAGCCTATACTGGCTACAAACAAGAAGAGGTCATTGGTAAACACTTTACAGAATTCATAGATAAAACCTCTTTAGAGCAGGTCAAACTCAACTTCCCCCACCTAAAAGACTACGGATTTGTCGATAATGTTCCTCTTACATTAATCCACAACGATGGCGTGAATGAAGCCACTATTTTGAACGGATCTTCCAGCTATGATGAAAATGGACAATTCCTTCAAACGTTTTGTGAACTCCGCACGCTAGATTATTTCAAAAATTCCAATATCGCCCTGATTACCCTATTAGAAAAAGAACGTTTCTTTAAAATCATTCTGAACCTTAAAGCCAATATTGCTGGTCTAATTGCTCAAGATTGGGAGTACACAGAGTTTTTAAGAGAACTAGAGTTAATCTTTCAAGAACCGGCTGAGATCAAAACAACCTGCACTGGTATTCATATATCAAAACAGGCATTAAGAGAAAAAATTGAGCTTGAACTCAAATCATTTGAACAAAAAAACCAAATCAGCGATAAGATTTATACCTATGATTGCCAGCAACTCTCAGAAAAATTTGCCATTGAAGCCGCAGACTTTTTGATTGTCATGAATCTCAAAAACCCAATGGTTGAAGAAAATCAATCAACGATTTTATTAGCAATAAAATCCAATATTGAACAAATGACTTGGGTAGCAGCTTTTCAAGGCATTGTGAATACTCTTGAAAGTGCTTTTTCAGCCTTTAAAAACCGAATTGAAAAAGCGCAATTAATTGAAGAACTTAAATCGCTGGCATCAACAGACTCACTCACCGGACTCTACAACCGCCAAAAACTGAAAAATGTGCTAACAAACGCGCAAGATATTTTTGAGCGTTACCATCGCCCGTTTAGTTGCATTATGCTGGATATTGACAACTTTAAGCAGATTAACGACCAACTGGGACACTCAAAAGGTGACGAAGTACTAGTCTCCATTGCTCAAACGCTACAAATTCACTCTCGTAAAACGGACACTGTTGCCCGTTGGGGTGGGGAAGAGTTTTTGATTGTGCTGCCTGAAACCCAAGCAGACCAAGCATCTATACTCGCAAACACCTTATGTAAACAAATACAGGATCTTAAAATCGATAAACTTAAAACATGCAGTGCAAGTTTTGGAGTTACCGAATTCACGCAATCGGATTCCATCGACACGATGCTCATTCGCGTTGATAAAGCCCTATACCAAGCTAAATACCAAGGAAAACACCAGGTGGTTACCCTCTAAGCTTTCCTCGTCAAACGTACCCAACCTATTGAATTCACGGTTATTGGAACCATTGATGCAGATGTCACCAGCTTTAGTGACGATGTCAGCTCTTTGAGTGGTAATTACGCTTACCGTATCATAGCTTTTAAAGGCGATGATACTTCGGATTACAGCAACACGGCTGAGCTTCGAATTAAATAAACAACATTCGCTCTTAACAAAAAGCCCCGACGATTAAATAACCGATCGGGGCTTTTTTCATTTTGAAACCTTACCGGCCGGTAAGATTTCAAATCCGCTCAAATTTTATAGTGCGCGTGCTTGTAAAAACGCCCCTTCTGAGACTGCTGTCCATCGAGAAACCTGGTCTCTAAACGCTTTTTGGGAGGCCCAGACTTTTGCTGAAAGTTTATCTGCCGCTGCTGACTCTTCCACTACTTTTTCAGAAATCGATTTAAGTTCCTTCAACACCTCCTCTGGGAAGTGTCGTAATTGCACATTATGCTTTTCAATCAGGGTTTGCAAAGCTTGCTGGTTACGCGCCGTATATTCCGCCAACATATCCGCATTGGCGGCCTTAATGGCATTACGAACAATGCTTTGCAGATCGGCAGGCAACTCATTAAAAGCCTTCTCGTTAATCATACATTCCATAGTCGTACCCGGTTCATGCCAACCCGGTGTATAGTAATATTTCGCTGCTTTATAAAGCCCAAATGCCAAATCGTTATAAGGACCTACCCACTCCGTTGCATCTAATGCACCTGACTTTAAAGATGGGAAAATCTCACCACCGGGAAGAGTGACAGGAACACCACCGGCTCGCTTAAACACCTCTCCACCAAAACCTGGAATACGCATTTTCAAACCTTTAAGGTCTTCCAACGAGTTGATTTCTTTATTAAACCAACCACCCATTTGCGTTCCCGAGTTTCCTCCTGGGTTTGGAATCAAACCAAATGGTTTATAGGCTTCTTCCCAAAGCTCCATACCACCACCGTAATACAACCAAGCATTCATTTCTTGTGCGGTTAAACCGAATGGCACCGATGAGAAAAACGGTGCCGCTGGAATTTTGCCTTTCCAATAGTAAGCGCCAGCGTGACCTAGTTGAGCATTCCCAGCTGAAACTGCATCAAACACCTCAAAGGCACCAACAAGCTCACCTGCGCCGTAGACTTTTACATCAATCCGACCGCCAGACATTTCAGTAATAAGCTTGGCAATATTATTCGCGCCGGTTCCAAGGCCTGGGAAGTTTTTTGGCCAAGTGGTGACCATTTTCCATTGATAAGTTTGTTGCGGCTGCATCGCTGCTGCCGCTTGCTCATTTTGTTCACCAGAACCACACGCTGTCAAAGCCGTTGCAGCCGTAGCCCCTGCAATTGCGCCCAATAATTCACGACGTTTCATCTAACTCTTACCTTCATCCAAAAAATTAACGCCCACCATTTTAAGCAAAAAAATGCCTTTAAATAAGTTTTTTACCCTTGTTAGAGCAGTCGAAAACCATAGCTTTTATAATGATTCCTTATAAAAAATAAAACACATACTCTTGGATTTGTGGGGAGACAAAGCGATGCGATTATTTCCGAAACTCATATTAAGCTTCTTATTAATCGGGCTCGTTCCTATGCTTGTGTTTGCAACCATTGCGATTCAACAAGCCGATCACGGATTAAAAGTGCTTGCTTCACAACAACTGGAATCCATCCGTGATTCTAAAAAAGCCTCCATTGAACGCTATTTTGAAACCGTGCAACGCGAAGTCATCACCTTGGCTGACACCCAAGTCATTCTGCAAGCGATGTTTTATCTTCCTACTCAAATCAAAACTTACGATGCTCTAGCGGCGAATCTGACGACTGAAAACAAACAGACGATTCGCAATCAACTTTTTGACACACTTAAACCCTCACTCTCTTCGAATGATCAAGCCCAACTGCAAACCAAGCTGCAACAACTTGATGATATGAGCTTGCTGATGCAGAAAGACTATATTCAAGACAACCCACACCCAATCAAAGAAAAATGGAAACTACTCAAAGGCCAAAGTAAATCTGCTTACCATGCGATTCATGCCTCCATGCAACCGGTTGTTCATAAGTTCATTAATAACAGCAACTTCAACGATCTGTACTTAATTGATAACACTACCGGCCGGGTACTTTATTCGGTGCAAAAAAATGCAGATTTTGGTGTCGACCTTTCTCAAACCAATTGGAAGAGTACCGCGCTTGCCAAAGCTTGGCAATCAGGCAAGCAACTGTCACAAGATGAAACCGCTTTTATCGACTTTTCGCATTATTTACCGGCCGGTCAAGAGCCTGTGGCATTTATGTCGGTTCCAGTGATGTTTGAAGGCAAAAAACTGGGGCTTTTAGTCGTGCAATTTTCATATGACGGTTTGAATGAAATTATGACCGATCGTTCAGGAATGAGTTCGACAGGAAATACGTTCTTGGTCGGCAGTGACTTTCGTCTGCGTTCAGATTCCGCACTCGACCTAAATCACAGCGTGTTGAAAAACTTTAATGAAGAAAAGAATAACAATGTCGAACATCATGCGATTCAAGCTGCTTTAAACGGAGATTCTGGCATTGCACAAGGTAAAGGCTTTGACCAACAAAAAGTTTTCAGTGCCTTTGCGCCATTAACCATTAACAACACCCAATGGGCACTCATCGCTGAAATGTCCGAAGAAGAAGCCTTTAGCACCTCAGCTTCACTCTGGAACTGGAGTCTGAGTTTATTGCTGATCGGACTATTGATCATTTCAGCGATTGCATTCAGGGTCTCCAAAGGAATAGCCAACCCGATTCACGCCTTGGTCGACACGATGAAATCCGTTCAACAAAGTAGCCGATTTAACCTTCGCCATCCCGAGGCAAACGGCAAAGATGAAATTGCCGAAGCCGCTCAAGCACTTAACCAACTACTTGAAAGCCTTGATAACTCCTTCAAAGAGATTCGCCAAGTGATGCACGCAATTCGTGAGGGTAATTTTAATCACCGGATTACAGGAGATTTGCACGGTGATTTGGAAGAACTCAAACAAGACGTCAATGGTTCCGCACAAAGTGTTGCCACAACGATGAATGCGCTTTCCGAGGTGATGAAAGGCATTGCTCAAGGAGATTTTTCTGTTCGATTAGATCGAAGCGTGCAAGGTGATTTAAAAATGCAAGTTGACCAAGCCATGCAACAAATGGATATTGCGGTGCATACCATTGCCGATGCAATGGAATATGCCGCTAAAGGTGTTTTCTCACACCGAGTCACCGGAGAACTTCACGGCGATATGGCTAAACTCAAAACTTCGGTTAACCAGTCTTTGGAAGAAATCGAAAATGCGATTGATGAGATAACCAAATCAGCACAAGCCATGTCTCAAGGGGATTTAACACGTTTAATCGATGGCCGCCATGAAGGTGAACTGAACGACCTGCAACAAGCCCTGAATCGTTCAATTCATCATTTAGCCGAAATGGTGCAAGCCATTCGTCAATCCGCAACAACCGTTACCCATGGCGCTAATGAAATTTCAGCCGGATCAAATGATCTAAACCAGCGAACACAAACCCAAACGCAATCACTCATCCAAACCGCAGCATCCATGGAACAGATGACCGCATCGGTTCAAAGTAATGCCCAAAACGCAACTCGTGCGTCAGAACTGGCAGAAAATGCCAAACAGAAAACCCTGAATGGTGTGGAAATCATGCAACAAACCATCGAAGCTATGGAAGATATTGAATCGGCTAGCCAACAGATTAATGAAATAATTACGCTAATTGACAGTGTTGCTTTCCAAACCAATCTACTGGCTCTCAATGCCGCTGTCGAGGCGGCACGCGCTGGTGAAGCAGGTCGAGGGTTTGCGGTTGTTGCGGGCGAAGTTCGAAATCTTGCCGGCCGGTCTGCTGATGCTGCACATCAAATCAAAGTACTCATCACCAATACGGTCGGTCATATCGATAAAGGAAATGAACTGGTAAACCAATCGAATCAAGCACTGCAAGAAATCGACCAAGCGATTAGCTCGGTCAATGAAATCGTCTCGGAAATCAGCTCATCAACCGCCGAGCAGGCAACGGGAATTAGTCAAGTCAATCACGCAATCAGTGATATGGACCATACCACACAAAACAATGCGCATTTGGTGGAAGAGTTGACGCATCACGCTTCGGATGTGAATCAGCAAGCCGCTGAACTTGAAAAGACCGTAGCTGGCTTCCAAACATTGGAAAGCAAGCGCTTGAAATAAATCCATAGTTACCGGCTGATCGCGCTCATGCTTTAGAGAACAATCCATACCGGCCGGTAACTTTACTCAATTGTTGTAACGCACTCAATGATTATGGAACAGCCGTTTCTTTGACTTCTCTTGGATTAAAGCTCGATAACACACTTGCCATTTGCTCATACACCGCTTTCGCATCGGGTGAATCTGCCGGTGGCGTATGAATCTGCACCACCACATATTGGTTACCTGGGTCTTTACCTAACCCACGACCTTTAATTCGCATTTTCGCACCTGACTGCGTACCTGGAGCAATCGACATACGCACCATCCCTTTAAGAGTTGGAATATCGACCTTCGCGCCCAAAGCTGCTTCCCAAGGTGTTACTGGCAAATCGACATACACATCTTTGCCATCGACACGGAAATCTTTGTGTTTTTGCAGATTGATTTCAATAATCACATCACCATTCGGCCCACCATTAAAGCCTTGATGACCTTTTTCGCGGACTCGAATCTTTTGGTCCTGTAACACACCGGCCGGTATTCTGACTTTAATCGGTTTGGTGTCATACGAATGGCCGTGCGAATCTTTGTGCCCCACTTCAACATTAATGGTTCGCTCAGCCCCTCCAATCGCTTCTTCGAGTGTTACCATGACTTTAATGTGCTGGTCTTCACCTTTTCGAGGTCGAGCTTGACGCTGGCCACCAAAGCCACCCCCAAAACCTCCTGCACCACCAAAGCCACCGCCCTGACCAAACATATCACCAAAAATATCGCCGAAATCAGCGCCTCCAAAACCTCCTGCGCCACCTCCAGCTTGCTGGTAATTCGATCCAAACTGGTCATACATCGAACGTTTTTCAGGATCACTTAACGTTTCGTAAGCCTCAGAAATTTCTTTAAATTTCGCTTCATCACCGGTTTTTTTATCTGGGTGATACTTCGCTGCTAATTTACGGTACGCCTTTTTAATCTCTGCATCGCTGGCAGTTCGTTGGACACCCAGCGTTGCGTAATAATCTTTGCTCATGCTTGTCTTCCTAAGGTTTTCTTTATTGATCGCTCAATATGGGCAAAATTTCACTTTTCAAGTCTCCAGAAACAACAAAACCCCAAAATTGGGGCTCGAAGCACAAGAATCATCACTTTTTGCAAAAGTTACGGCTCGCACGAATACGACTTCCTTGTGAAGTGAATAGTGATGTTGCTTAACGAATTTAAAGGACTTGTAATCTCGTTGTTTAAACTCGCGGAGCGAGTGAGTTCGAGATTACCCTTTGATAAGTTTAGCAACACCCTATAAACGTAACAGGAGCTGTTTTCTTTCTTGGCTCTTCGCCAAGTTCTTCGTTTAGTTCGTTTCTTTTCCAGCGCAAAAAAATGAACGAAATTCTAGAAATCCATTCTTAGATTCAATTTAACATTACGTCCTTGAGCAAGGGCATAACCTTTATAAGTATCCAAGAAATCAACATAATCTTTATCGAACAAATTCTCAACCGAGAACGCTAACTGTAAGTTTTGCTTGTCGAGAGGAAGTTGTGCCGAATAACGTAAGTTCCACAAGTTATAAGCATCCGTTGAAGCCGTCCCAACCGACATTTTGTCAAATTGTGAAAACGGCTCGAAAGGGAATACTGCATCTTTCGACGCAAGAAATTTGCCTTCAAGCGTTAACTTTTGCTTTTTCAGTGCCATGAAGTCACTCGGCAAATAACTGACCGCAGCGCGTAGATTATTTGCTGGAATTAATGGCAAATCTTGTCCAGTTTTGTCATTTTCGCCGTCAATAATTTCCAACGCTAAGTTGGTTTGCCATTGCGGTGTCCATTTATGATCTAGGCTAAATTCAAAACCACGAATGGTCGCATCTGTTTGTTCGGCTTGCATTTCAGCAATCGCACCCGGAGCGGTCTGATCAACGCGTTCACCTTCATTCGGTGCACCTTCTTTGGCACGGTAGAAACCTGTATTTGCCAGATAAATATAGTTATCAATGGTGTTTTGATAAACCGTCGCCACCATCGCGGTTTGTTCAGACTTCCAGCGTAAAGACAAATCTGCATTTAAGGCGATTTCTTCTTCCAAATCAGGGTTACCGATTTGATAAGCCTGCACACCACCATGCTCACCACCGGCATACAATTCAAAAATACTCGGCGCACGGAACCCACGAGCTAAATTCCCTGCTAGGCTCCAATTGTCATTTAAGCGATACGTCGCGCCGAAAGACCCTGACCAAACTGCAAAATCACGTTCATTATTCGAAGCATCAAAAATTCCGGCTTCTTCGGTAAAGTGCTCATTATTGCCATCTAAAGGCGCAGAAACATCCACCCAGTCATAACGCGCACCAAACTGCACTAACCACTGGTCATAATCAGCCTCTTCAAACAAATAAACCGCTTTTTTATCCACATCGGCACTTGGAGTTAAGTGCCCTGAAAGTAAACGCTGTTCTTTTTTCGAAACTTCAAAGCCGACTTCCCCTTCAAAATCACCAAGTTTTGGGTGTTCCGCAGCAAATTTCCAATCGTGGCGCTTCACCTCTAAATCTAAATAACCTTCTTCACCCTTTTCTTCTGCCATCGTTTCAAATGGCATATCATGCGAAGCCTCTCGACTATTCGAGGTATAAACCCAACTCGGTTTAAATACCCAGTCACCTTGATAAAATTCCGCACTTAATTGCGTTTCATCATTCTCTAACGCTTGCCCTGTCGCCACAGGTTCAAAGCTACTCATTGGAGTAGACGCAGTAATCCCCAAATAGTTCTGGTCGGCTTGCCAATGGGTATGGCGTAAAATCACTTGCATATCATCATTTTGATAACCTAGCCCAATATGCGCGGCTTTGTTTTCAAAATTAGTATTGGGCACTTCACCCACAAATAATGGTCGAGAATCAGCCGGTGAGCTTGGGGTAGGACTACTTGCTGTACTGGAATCAGCCGTTTCAAAATTATCACCCTCACGAATACTCACGCCAGCGGTAATTCCCCAATTTGCATTACCGCCTCCAACTTTTGCCCCAAAGTGCTTTTCATTATTGTTGGTGTTATATTCCGTCGCAACTTCACCGTGGGCTGGCTGCCCAAATGGAACTCGAGGACTCAATACATTGACGACTCCGCCTAAAGCATCCGAACCATACAGCACACTCTGCGGACCTCGAACCACTTCGACTCTATCTGCCAAATAAGCATCGACATTCGGCAAATGACGCGTCCCATACGCTTGGTCATCCATTCCTGCGCCATTGGAAAGCACTTTAACCCGGTCGCCCATCAAGCCACGAATCACCGGTTTACCGGATTGCGACCCTGCGGAGAGATTATTCACTCCCGGAATATCTTCTAACATTTCACCCAAAGAACCGCTGTCTTTAGACATTTTGTCATCGCCAGATAGCACATCAATTTGTGAAGGAACTTCAAACGCATCATGTTCATGAATTGGAGACGCTGAAATCGTAATATTTTCTAATGTAGTATTCGGGTTGGTATTGGTCGCCGATTTTTGAGTAGTCGTTTCGGCAAAAACAGTCACAGGTGCATAGGCCAGCACCAACGCTGCAATCAAAGGTTTGCGTTGCATAATATTTCCTAAATTATTTCTTAAATTAAATCGTTAAAAGTGGGTGAGATTCAATTTGAGCTGCTAGAAATTTTATGAATATTCAGCAGCTCTAGGAAAGAGGGGGAGCACGACTTTGAAAAGCCTCAAAAGGCGCAAGATTACCGGCCGGTATCGCGGATAAAAGCGGTTGCGATTGCACACGCTCAACGGTAAAAACAGCAACAAATCCATAATCTGGAAATGCGGGTTCTGCCGCATTCTCGAATGCATCGCAATAAACACCATGATCGTGAAATTCATGAACTTCAGCATGAATGGTTCCTGCCATTTGTGCGGCCACAAATAGCACTAAACCCAAAGACCACTTCCACAGTGGAATCCGGCTTAAAATCACCCGAAAATAGCGTTTATCAAAAATCATAGAAACAAATTATATTGAGTTTCAAAATGAAATGACATCAATGCTTTCACAAATGAAAGCAAAAATATCGAAAGTTAGCGAATATCTAGAAAACCGCTTAGATTCTGCTTTGGAAACAAGCATTACTCATAGAAATTTCAAAACGCCTATTGCAATCAATGCTGAATTGAGACGTGAGATGTTATTGATTCTGATGGATTAAGGATTTTAACTTGTTGACATGCGTATCCGCTTGCCAGTCCGTCGCTCCAAACAGTGCGTAGCGAATCTTGCCAGTTTTATCGACGACAAAACTACTGGGATACGCCATAACTTTCCAACTTTGCGCCGTTTGACCGGTTTCATCTAACAGAACGGGAAAGTTCAATGGGTGCGCTTGCATAAACTTTTCAATGTCTGCTTTAGCCTCACCTAAATTAACAGCCAGTATTTCAAAGTTCTTGCTTCCAAGTTGCGACTTTAACCCTGCCATCGATGGCATCTCATGGACGCAGGGCGGACACCAACTCGCCCAGAAATTCACCAACACCACCTTACCTCGATACGAACTTAAATCGAAAGTTTTGCTCTGCATATCTTGCAAACTCAACGGTAAGTTTTGTGCACCGCGATAAACTTGCAATTCTAAAGACTGGTTCGATTTTTCTTGCTGAGATGACATTTTTACCGGCCGGTCAAGTTCTGCTGACTTTAAAACTTGACGATTTTCCGTTAAATAAGGCGTTAAAGCTTGCATTGCCAGTTCAATGTCCTTCGAAAATTTCTGACTAAATTGCTGTTCAAATGAGTTCGCATCCGGCCGAAAATAGAAACGATCTCGCACCTTGGGTAACATTTTCAAAAACACTTCAGCCCCACCTTTGCCAAGTTCAGATTGCACAGACGCTAATTGCCAACGCCAAGGTGACAATTCTCCTTGCAAAATAAAAACTGGTAAATTCGTTTGCGAAACATGAGGCCAATAAACCGCTTTTTCTCCGGGAGCCGGTGTCTGCGTGAGTAAATCTGGATTAAGCAGAATCACACCGACTGGCGGCTTGGCCGTTTGGTAAAAATCTCTTAAGGCCGTTAAAGCTAAAACGCCAGCTTTGTTCCCTGCGACCACATAATCGAAGGTATTTTGTTCTAGTATCTTGGAAATCCAACCGGCCGGTATCTTTTGTAAAGCACTGGAAGTCGGCGCTAAAAACAACGCCTCAAATGGATCAAAAAAAGTCGTTGCCACACTTTGTTGAGCAAGTTGCTCCGCAATGCGTTTTTCCTGTGGCAATACTCCATATTCTGACGGAACCCATAAAATTTTCTTGGCGACCTCTCCGGTCGGAACAACTTGAGAAATACTTAATTCTATATCATCAATTTCAAGAGCCTGATTTTGCCAATTAAAGGAATCATTCGCATAAACACTCACACTTAACAACCATAAAACGATAAAAACTCTCATCTACTTTTTCACCTTTTGCAACGATTCCAAATCCAAACGTTGACGTTCATCGAATAATTTCCGCGCTGCTAAATTAATGGCGATAATTGTGCCGGTTGCCGTTGACGTCGCAATCAATAACATAATCATGATTTGATACTTCACCGCTTCCATAGGATCCACGCCTGCAAGAATCTGGCCTGTCATCATGCCAGGCAAAGAAATAATTCCCGCCGCCACAAGCATATTAATCACTGGAATCATGGACGCGTGCAAGGCTTGTTGTTTAATAAACTTCATCGACTCTTTGGCAGTATAACCCAGCGCTAATTGCGCCTCAATTTTGGCTCTGAGTTGCTTGGAATTGCGCGTTAAATTATCTAACCCCACACCTATCGCTGTCATACTATTTCCCAGCAGCATCCCTAATAACGGAATCGCATATTGTGGCTGATACCACGGTTCTGGCTGAATAACGACCGTCAACACTAAAATCAACAACACCAAAGCTGTGACCGATAATGACCAAAGCCCAATCAAAATCGAGCTGAGTTTTTTAAAACGGTATTGCTGTCGTTTTGAAATTTCATAGCCGGCGGCGAGTAACATAATCGCCCCAACCAAAGCCACCCAAATAGGGTTATCGGCATAAAACACCCAACTAAGCCATACCCCCATGAATGATAGCTGCACAACGGTTCGAACATTTGCCCAAAAATACTGTTTCACATGAGTAAAACCATTGAGCCATAGCAAAAAACCGGTCAAAAACACCAATACCGATAGAATCGCTAGATCCCAATAGCTAATTAAAATCATCTGGGTTTGCATGCAAAACCTCTATTTTTGGTTAAAACTTGTTTTGATATAAATCTTCAATGGAACAACAAAACGTCGGACAAGCTAAGCGTTCACGCTGTTGCGCATCATGACTAATCCAAATCGCTGCACGATTTTCTTCAGCCTGCAAATATTCTTGTAACAATTTTTCAACCAGCAGAGTGCTCTCAGGATCCAGATTTGCTGAAGTTTCATCCAGCAACAAAACGCTCGGATTAAATGCCAAACCTCGCAACAAAGCCAAACGCTGTTTTTCACCACTGGACAACTGATCTGGATGTTGCTCCAAAATCATCGTTTTCAAACCAATTTTCGATAACTGATCCGTTGTAGGAACTCTAACAAAATGTTCTGCGACCGTTTCCAACCACCAAGCCGTTTCGGCTGAAAAATACATCACTTTACGTCGCCAAACCGGCGCAGGCATAGACTCTACCGGCCGGTCTAAAAGTGTGATTTCACCTTCAGAATCAATTAAATCAGCCAAAGCCTTTAACAACTGCGATTTTCCAGTGCCTGAAGGCCCATATAACAACCACAATTCACCAGCCTTTAACTGCCAACTAATTGGATTTTGCATTCCTTTAGCTTTAAGGTTTTCAATTTTTAATAACATTACAATTCCATTTGTTCAGATCTTTACAATTTTCAAAGAAATTAAAAAGAAACTGAACTGAAAAACTTTTCTATGAATTTCGCCTGTTTATCTTTTTATTGCCTAAACAAAATAGGCAAATAAAATAAACAAAAAAAGAACCTTTGAGATGAAATTTATCTTTCAAGTTAAAGACGAGTCAGATTCGCATAAGCGAGCACCAACCATTTTTGCCCTTCCGAAGCAAAATTCACCTGAATGCGCGCATGATTTCCACTGCCCTCAAAATTCAACACGGTCCCTTCACCAAACTTGGGATGAAGCACTTGTTCTCCCGGAGCAAATCCAGTTTCATTAGTTCGCGCCCCTAGCCCCATATTCGGCTCTGAAAAATTATTATGCGATTGCGTTGGCGAAACCGAACCATTCATGCGAACCCATTCAATATATTCGCTTGGAATCTCCTTAATAAAACGAGAAGGAGCAGGGAAAAACTCTTTACCATGCAAACGACGACGATTAGCAAACGTCATCACCAATTGTTTTTCTGCACGCGTAATTCCGACATAAGCCAATCGACGCTCTTCTTGCATTCTTGAGGCATCTTCTTGCGACTGTTGTGATGGGAATAAACCTTCTTCCACGCCAATCATAAACACCAATGGAAACTCTAAACCTTTCGCCGAATGCAATGTCATTAACTGTACGCACGATTCCCATTGATCGGCTTGCTGATCACCCGCTTCCAAAGCCGCTTGAGCCAAGAAGTCCGCTAAGGGAGACATGGGTTGATCTAACAAAAACTCTCCAGCCGGTTGATTTTCAACTTGAGAATTTGCCGCTGCCTGCTCGGTTTGCATTCCTTCCAACGTTTCGGGTTCCGCGGGCTTAAACAAACTTGCGGCATTAATTAATTCATCCAAGTTTTCTAAACGACCTTGTCCTTGCTCAGATTTGTCTTTCTCAAAGTGCACCTGCAAACCAGAATCTTGAATTACTTGAATGACCTGTTGTTCCAAATCCAAATCATGAATTCGTTCATCCAAGTTTGCGACCAACTCAACAAAACCATTTAAGGCTGTTTTCGCACGAGCAGTTAGTCCATTTTCAACTAATAACTTGGAAGCCTGCCATAGGGACATTTGCTGGTCTCGTGCAACTTGTCGAATACTGTCCGCCGTTTTTTGACCAATCCCTCGTGGCGGATGATTAAACACACGTTCAAATGCAGCGTCATCTTCACGATTTTCAATCAGCCGTAAATAGCCCAATACATCTTTAATTTCCGCTCGATCAAAGAAACGCAATCCGCCATAGACTCGATAAGGAACGCCTTCCTGAATTAAAGATTGCTCAATTAATCGTGACTGCGCATTTGAACGATATAAAACCGCGCATTGATGTCGTTCACCTCCCTGCTGAACCCATTTTTGAATTTGATGCACCACATAACGCGCTTCATCAATTTCATTAAAGGCTTCATAGACTTCAATTGGCGCCCCTTCTTCGCCTTCAGACCACAGCTCTTTTCCCATTCGAGATTCATTATTGGCAATTAACGCATTGGCCGCTTTCAAAATCGTGTTGGTCGAACGATAGTTTTGCTCTAGACGCACCATCATGACATTGGCAAAATCTTGATCAAACTGCTGAATATTTTCGACTTTTGCACCTCGCCAACCATAAATTGACTGGTCATCATCACCCACGACAAATAGGCGGCCATTTGCTCCTGCAAGCACACGCAACCAAGCATATTGAAGACTATTGGTATCTTGAAACTCATCCACTAGAATATGGCGGTAACGGCCTTGGTAATGCCTCAACAAATGTGGGTTTTTCAACCACAACTCATGCGCTCGTAATAATAATTCAGCAAAATCCACCAAGCCGGAACGTTGACACTGTTCCTCGTAATTTCGGTAAATCTCAACCATTTTGGCGACAAACGGATTGTGACCGATTTCAATGTGATGCGGACGACGCCCTTCTTCTTTCTCACCATTAATAAACGCTTGTACCTGCCGAACCGGCCATTGGTTTTCATCCAACTCCATCGCTTTTAATAATCGCTTCAAGACACGCTTTTGATCATCCGAATCCAAAATCTGAAACGATTGCGGTAAACCGGCTTCTTGATAATGCTGACGCAAAACCCGGTAAGCAATTCCATGAAAGGTTCCCATGGTCAAACCATTCGCCGATGGACCAATGAGTTCTTGGACACGCCCTCGCATTTCATTGGCTGCTTTATTGGTAAAAGTTACCGCCAAAATATTATAGGCAGAGAATCCTAAAACCTTGGTGAGCCAAGCGATACGATGCACCAGAACACGGGTCTTGCCACTCCCTGCCCCAGCAAGAATTAAAGTATGACCATCTTCAGCCGTCACTGCTTGACGCTGTGCATCGTTTAAGTCGTCGAGAATGTATGATATATCCATAAAAGCGTTCGAGTCTTCTGTATTTGCGTTCAAAATGCATATGTTACAGAATTCAAAACGAATCTGGGCTAAGCACTCAAAAGTTTTTCAATAAAACTTTTACCGGCCGGTATCTCATATTAGAAAAATAAACTAAAATTTTGCTTGAATTGAGTAATTAAATAATGTAATAATTGCTCAATTCAAATTTTTGAATCAGATAAATTGAATTCTCAAGGATAAAAAATGGCATATCTATCTGCCGTAATTCCATCCTCAAATTTCATAATATTAATTTCATAATAAAAAAATAAACAGGCTCCATACTCTGCCTTACCTTTTGATGTTATTTTCAACATCACGAGCGAGTCTATTTGTATGAGAAGTTTGTCACGAGAAGGAGAAAACATGATTTCGACAAGTGATGCGAATTTTGAAGCGGAAGTTCTACAATCTGATGTCCCAGTACTAGTGGACTTTTGGGCTGAATGGTGTGGCCCTTGTAAAATGATTGCCCCTATTCTAGATGAAATTGCATCTGAATTTGATGGCCGCGTAAAAGTAGCGAAACTAAACATTGATGAAAATCCTGCAACGCCACCAAAATATGGTGTACGCGGAATCCCTACATTAATGCTGTTCAAAAATGGTGAAGTCGATGCAACGCAAGTGGGTGCATTGTCTAAGTCACAACTGACTAACTTTTTGAACGATAACCTATAATCGTTATCCGCACTGGCCAGTGAAAACTGGCCAAAACTAAGTAATTTCAATTTCCCAATCCCCGTCTGAATCTATCCTCCCACACCTGCGTATCCAAGGATTAATGGATTCAACACGCAAATAATAAAACTACGAGACTTATGAATTTAGTTGACTTAAAAAAACGTTCTGCAGCTTCTTTGATTGAATTAGCTAATGAGATGGGCCTAGAAAACGTCGCCCGTCTTCGCAAACAAGATATTATTTTCGCCATCCTAAAATCACACTCTAAAAATGGTGAAGCCATTTATGGTGAAGGTGTGCTGGAAATCTTACCGGATGGTTTTGGTTTTTTACGTTCATCGGATGGCTCTTACTTAGCCGGCCCTGATGACCTTTATGTTTCTCCTAGCCAAATCCGTCGTTTTGGCCTTCGTAAAGGGGATACGATTCAAGGAAAAATCCGTCCACCCAAAGATGGTGAACGCTACTTTGCATTATTAAAAGTTGAAAAAATCAACTTTGAAGATCCTGAAGTTGCACGTAAAAAAATTGCCTTTGAAAACTTAACACCACTTCACGCCGAAGAACGCCTTCGCATGGAATTAGGTAATGGTTCAACAGAAGACATCACTTCTCGAATTATCGACATTGCCTCACCATTTGGTAAAGGACAACGTGGATTGATTGTTGCCCCTCCAAAATCGGGTAAAACAGTAATTTTGCAACAAATGGCGCAATCCATTGCGGAAAACTACCCTGATTGTCATTTGATTGTTCTCCTGATTGATGAGCGTCCGGAAGAAGTGACTGAAATGCAGCGCACTGTAAAAGGTGAAGTGATTTCATCAACCTTTGATGAGCCTGCTCAACGACATGTTCAAGTCGCTGAAATGGTGATTGAGAAAGCCAAACGCTTGACTGAACACAAGACAGATGTCGTCATTCTTTTAGACTCCATTACACGTCTTGCTCGTGCTTATAACACTGTCACACCAGCCTCTGGAAAAATCCTATCCGGTGGTGTCGATGCCAATGCACTTCATCGTCCAAAACGTTTCTTCGGTGCGGCACGTAATATCGAAGAAGGCGGTTCATTGACAATTATCGCAACAGCGTTGGTAGATACCGGTTCAAAAATGGATGAAGTCATTTTTGAAGAATTCAAAGGTACCGGTAACATGGAATTGCATCTTTCTCGCAATATCGCGGAAAAACGCACCTTCCCTGCCATCAACTTGAATAAGTCTGGAACTCGTAAAGAAGAGTTGCTAATGAATCAAGAGGAATACCAAAACATTTGGATTCTTCGTCGTTTCTTGGGCGGCATGAACAACGAAATTGAGGCGATTGAAACCTTAATCGATCAAATGAAAGTAGCCAAAACCAACAGTGAACTGTTTGAGGCAATGAAGCGCTAAACTTTTTTGAAGTCAGCAACGATCTTGCAAGCGCAATCAATCGGCATTAAGTGTTTGTTCAAAAACAAAAAAATTTAAAAGTTGCTTGCTTTTGAATGTTTTATCACTATAATGCCATTTTCTTTTGAAATTAACATTAATGGACCGTCATCATGAAAGCAGACATTCATCCAGAATATAAAGAAGTTGTTTTCCAAGATATCTCAACTGGCGAAACTTTTTTGACTCGTTCGACTCTTGAAAAAACTTCTGGCGAAACCATTACTCTAGACGGTAACGAATACCCGCTAGTTCGTATTGAAGTTTCTAGCGCATCTCACCCTTTCTACACAGGTAAGCAAACGCTTGTCGATACAGAAGGTCGTGTTGAGAAGTTCAAACAGAAGTACCGTCGCAAGTAATCCAGTTTTTACTGCGAAGCTACGAAAAACGCGGGTGTACATCAGTACATTCGCGTTTTTTTATGTCAAAAACCCTTAAACAATCCATTTTTTTCATTTTTTCTGGCTAAGAATTCGTCTAAAATCAAAAGCACACTTTGATTCAATGATTTTTTTTGACCGGCCGGTAAAAACCTACATGAAACTTATTCACACCTTACTAATATTATTCAGCATCAGTTTTTTCTCCCCAAATATTCTTTCAGCGGAAAATTGCCAAAACTTTATGCCGGATAAGTCCGAGTTGATATGGGCCGATGTCGAATTTGCCATCAGTGGTGACACCTTAGTCATTCAAAACCAAAAAGCCCGGCTCATTGGCCTCGATGCTCCTCAAAAAGAACGCAAACAAAAATTTAATACGCCTGGTGAACCTCTGGCCGACGAGTCACAAGAATATCTGAACAAACTGATTGCGAACAAAGACTTAAAAATTGGTGTTTTGTATGACAAGACAAAAGTGGATAAATTCGGACGCCAGCTCATTCACGCTTTTTTTGAAGATGGCACCAATGTACAAACTGAAATGCTCAAAGCAGGACTGGCTATTTATCGTCCAGAATTCAATAACAACCGTTTTGCCAATTGCTTGATAGAGGCTGAACAGAAAGCACGAGATGGAGAATACCAACTCTGGGATCTACTCAAAAAAAACCCTGAACTCCACTATCCTCTTATCGAAAGCAGCGAGATCTTCGCTGAAGATGAAGGCTACAGAATTATTCGCGGTAAGGTCGTAAAAGTCGATAAATCTTCACGCTATATCATTATTAACATGGACACAACGGGCGTTCGCATCCCCAAACGCGCATGGAAAAATTTCAACTACGAAAATTTACAAAGTTTAAAAGATAAAACCATCGAGGTTCGAGGTTTGGTTTACCACTACAAAGGCTCGATGTTCACCGTCATCGAAACCCCTTTCGCAATCAACAATTGCGCTCAACAAAAACTTCGTAAACTCTATCAACAAAAACCGAATAAACCGGCTCTCTAATCAAACCATTGGTAATTATCAGGCTTTAAGCTAGAATAACCGACCAATTTCATTAGATTAGAGAAGGGCCTGAGCATGGCAGAACTACAGAATGACCGCTTTTTACGTGCTTTATTAAGAGAACCAGTTGACCGTACTCCTGTCTGGATGATGCGCCAAGCTGGCCGCTATCTTCCTGAGTACCGTGCTACACGAGCAGAAGCAGGTTCGTTCATGGATCTGTGTCGCAACAAAGAGCTTGCGTGTGAAGTGACTTTGCAACCTTTAGAACGCTTTCCGCTCGACGCTGCCATTCTATTTTCAGATATTCTAACCATTCCTGATGCAATGGGCTTAGAGCTTCGTTTTGCGCAGGGTGAAGGCCCTATCTTCGACAAGCCTGTTCGCACAATGGCTGATGCGAAAAAGCTATTCGTACCTGATATGGGATCTGATTTAGGCTACGTCATGGATGCCGTCTCTACCATTCGCAAAGCTCTGGATGGACGAGTCCCTCTTATCGGCTTCTCAGGAAGCCCATGGACTCTGGCAACTTATATGGTTGAAGGCGGTTCTTCCAAGACTTTTTCGAAAGTCAAAGCCATGATGTATGATCAACCTGCAACCCTTCACCATATTCTGGATGTATTGGCAGACTCGGTTATCCAATATCTAAATGCACAAATCGAAGCCGGAGCCCAAGCGGTTCAAATATTTGATACTTGGGGTGGCGTTCTAACACCACGCGATTACCAAGAATTTTCATTGCGCTATATGCAAAAAATCGTTGATGGCTTAAAGCGTGAAAATGAAGGACGTAAAGTCCCAGTCATTTTATTCACTAAAGGTGGCGGCCAGTGGCTTGAGAATATGGCGGCAACCGGCTGTGACGCATTAGGATTGGATTGGACAACGGATATTGATGCGGCACGAGCTCGTGTCGGTGACAAAGTTGCTCTTCAAGGAAATATGGATCCATCTATGCTTTACGCATCACCTGAACGAATCCGTCAGGAAGTAGGATACATTCTTGAAAAGTTTGGTAAAGGATCTGGTCACGTATTTAACCTCGGTCATGGTATCCACCCAGAGGTTGACCCTGAACACGCGAAAGCATTTATTGAAGCAGTCGTAGAGTTATCGCCCAAATACCACAGTTAATCTTTTAAAAAACGATAGGCATTCTCTAAGACTATCAGAGAATGCCTATCTCAATCACATGTCTTCTGGCACAAATAGATAACCATTTCGCCCGTGAGCTTTCACATAATAAAGTCCAGCATCTGCACGGCTAATTGCATGCTCCAAATCGCTTTCATCTTTTAGTATCGAACCACCAATACTGACCGAGATTGAACCGCTAGGCGACTCTATATTCTCAGAAACCAAACGCCCAATATTTTTCGCAACTTTCTCTAACGATTGGTCTGAGTCTACAGCCATGAGCAATATAAATTCCTCCCCACCCCACCGGACAAACAAATCACTGTCACGAATATTGCGGTAAATTAAGTTACTCATTTCACTCAAAACACGATCGCCTTCTGCATGACCAAAACTATCGTTCACTTTTTTAAAGTGATCAATATCAAGCAATAATACGCCAGCTAAAGCCTTTTCTCTTTTCACAAAACGCATAAAGACGCTAAGATTCATTTCAAGAAAATCACGGTTGTAACAGCCCGTTAGGGGATCATGAGAAGCTTTGTATTGCCAGCGCTGCTTCTCAAGCTGAGAGTCGGTCACATCAAAAAAGCTAATCAAATAAAACTCATCATCAAATTCACTCATTTCCACCTTAAAGGTTCGTTGATGCCCAAGCGCATTCGTCATTGCCACTAAACGCTTATCAGGCGACCACTTTCTCAAGGCCTCAATCCAATTTTCACCCTCTTGCAAACGCCCTAAATGAAAATAATCTGACATCTTCATAAAGTGTTTACCCAAACAACCCGATGCCTGAAGCTTCTCCGTACTATGATCTTCAATATCAAAAAAGTCATAGTAGGCTTTATTCGCATACTGAATCTGTTTAGCGTTCGAGATGATGACTATATTCGACTGTGAGTCGATTAATTTTTGAAGACGATTTAAAGACTCGAAGTGTTCAGTTTGGTCGTTCATCAAACCTTCAATCAACCAACTGCCATCATCTGCACTGACTTTTCGAATCAAGTCGATCACATGGAATATACGACCATTTTTATGTCGAATCCGGTATTCCAACTGAAGAGGTCCATCAGAAAAGTCATGCTTAGACAGCTCTAAGCGGACACGATGCTGGTCTTGCGGATGAATAAAGTCAAACAGCGTTTTGGTTGGCTCATTCAACAACTGGCTTGCGGAATAACCTGTATAAAACTCTATCGCTTGGTTAACAAAGCTCCACTGATAACCTGTTTCCAGTTTGAATCGGTACACCACAATGGGCAAATCTTCTAGCAACTTTTTGTATCGATCTTTCAAACGACGGAGATTTTGTTCATTTCTGCGCAAAGCAGTAATATCGTGAATCGTTCCAACAGAGCGTACAACCTCACCTTGCCCATCAAAAACATGTTCACACTCTTCCACCACGTAGCGCTCATTAGCGCCTGTCGTCATAACACGATGTTCAATCTCATAGTTTTCTTGATTCTCTAACGATTTGTTATATGCCTGCTCAACACGATCACGGTCTTCTGGATGAACACAGCTCAAAAAACGTTCGAACGTCGGTATAAAGCTTTGCGGAGCATACCCCATAATTCGGAAAACTTCGTCACTCCAATAAAGCCTATTGTGTTTAACATTAAATTCCCAAGTGCCAACATGCACAATTTCTTGTGTTTTAGCAAACAGCTCATTCTGGGCTTCAATTAAATGATTTTTGATTTGCAGCTGTTGCTCATCTCGCTTTAGTACATAGAGCAAGAAGGTTAAAATCAAAGCAATAAAAACACTCACAGCCCAAAACCCAAAAAACTGCATTTGAATTTCACTGTGTTCTCCATGCTCTTTGTGCACAATAATATAGCCCACAGTCTCAAGGCTAATTGGATTTTTAACCGGCAAAAAACTCAACAAATGGTCTTGCCCATTTGCGCGGATAAAGCTAGTTTTAATCCTTTCAGAATCTAGCCAGTTTTTTAATTGTGATGTCTTTCCCCAACCCGACAGAATTCGGTTTAAATATTCACAACACTGCTTTGTGTCCAAATTACGTTCATACAGGAAATCTTTCGAAAAAGGCGTTTCAATATAGTTTGATCTTTCCGATTTAAAGACTTTTCTCTCTACAACATCCTTCAAAATGATAAAGCCAACTCGTTGCTTTAATTCCTGCGACATTTCAGAAAGAATCGTGTTCATTGCCACCGAAGTTTCTACTGAACCTGCTGGCTTGTCATTCCAAAACATCGGAAATACAAATCGAAAACCATTGTAAATTCGACCTTCTTCAAATCCAGTAATAGGCTGGCCTGTACGATTGACATAAGCCACCGTGGAACGAATAGCCGTCAGATTATCGCCAAACTTTAACGGCCTATGAAAACGTAAAAAACTCTCGTTGTTGTGCAAATGAAAGTGGAGCTGTTTAAGACGAAAGGATTCCATCGATTCATAGACTGGCAAAAGGCTACGATAAATTTGCTGACGAATTTCATGTTGGCGCTCAGGTGTTGCCTCGTTCGCCTCATATAACGCCTGACGGTACACCGGCCGGTTAACAATATTGTTAAACACCAAAGTTGCACTTTTATAAAACCCTTGCTCAACCGCTTGTTTGGTGACGTTAATCAAAGACTCTTGATTTTTAATCTCTTGTTGATGACGGTCAGAAGAAAGCATATTGAACGCTAGACTCGATAGGATAAAAAATAGCAAGAATGTCCCAACATATAGCCATTTATTGATTTTAACTGGCGTAAAATCATTCTCCAAAACAGGAACATCTGGTGAGTTTCCTAATATCCGACTAATACGGTTTTTCATTTGACCCTTACCTCAATTGGAAGGTATTGGTTAGTAAGCAAACCTTCAAGCGAAGAAGTTTTTTTCATCATTTTACGTTCAAAAAGCATCGCTTGAAGCGCAACCGATGTTTGTTCCAAATCACTACCGGACTTCAAAAGTTCAAAATTTTCATACAAGTTCGGAATGAAAATTCCTCCTAGCGCCTTTTGTAATTCAGCTACCGATAAACCCGTACGTTTTGAAATAATTTCCATTGCTTTAGAATGATTTTTTTCCATAAACTTCAGTGTTGTAAAATGCGCATCTAGCAATGTTCTTACAGCTTTCTCTCTTGATTTAAGCAACTCTGTTCTGACTGCCAGTACATCAACAATCATATTCGGAATTTGGCGACTATCAAAAATACGAACTCCGCCATGCTTTTCAATTGCTGATGAGGTCGGCTCATAACTAATCACGACATCCGCTAAATCATTTCTCCATACACCTTCCATACGATTAATTGGAAAATTTACCAATGAGACATCATCCAACTGCAAACCAGCTTGCTTTAAGAGCGACAACAGAACAATTTCACCTACGGCACCTTCTTCATAAGCAATACGCTTGCCCTTTAAACTAGAAAGCGTTTCAATCGAATGACGAGCATAAACGGAGTCCGCGCCAGCAGACTGATCCATCACCAAAACTACTGTCAAATCCACCCCGCGACTTCGGGCCTGAATCACCTCATCTAATGTCAAGGTTGCAGCATCTACCAATCCCGTTTCCAAACGCTCTAAAGAATCACTGGCCGATTGTGTGATAAAAATATTGATTTCATCGTCAATAAAACCCAGTTGTTGCGCCAATGGAATCGTCTCGTAACCGATCCATGTATGAGTGGACAATTTCAAAGGCTCATTTTTTGAACAGCCACACAACAATGTCACTGATGAAACAAGAGCAATGGACAGAACAGCAATGGCTTTTGACACACGCATTTATGGAATAACCTTAGATATTGAGCACTAATTTAAAAATAGTAACAAGTTTAAAAAATGATGTCGCTATTTCGGAAATAAATCTTAACCAGACTCAGCAATTTTAAAACCCAAATCAAGTTTAAAACAAGCAAAACCAAATTCTAGAATTCTAGAATTCTATCGAAAATTAAAAGGCAGAATTAACGAAGTAAGAAGCTGAAAACGTGCCAAAGATGCTTTTGAATTACAACTTACCGGCCGGGGATTGTTCCAATGAGGAGTTACATACATTCAATTGTAATTGAAAGCGAAAGCTCGAGCCTTGCTGAGGGAAAGAATCAACTTCTATAGGCTCCCCTCCCATCATTTTCACCAGCTTCTGACTTATGCTTAAACCAATCCCTGTACCACCAAATTGATGGGTTTCTATAGATTCAAGTCGCTGAAAATGGTTGAAAATGGTTTGAGCTTTTTCATTTTCCATACCTATTCCACTGTCAGAAATTTCAAACTCGACCTTACAACTCCCCGAGGCCATCCATAACAATCGAATTTCAGCACGAACTTGAGCGCCCTCAGGGGTATACTTAAACGCATTATGCAGTAAGTTTTCTAGGACACTCGACAAATGCTTATAATCAAACTCTAAGCATTCCGGCAATTTTGGATCTACCGAAAATGTATAGTCGATATCTTTTTTGTGCGCTTCAGTACAATAAGATTGAAAAAAATCCTTCATGCTTTCTTTAATAGGATGCGGGCGATTTTCGATTTTAGCCCGACCACCTTCAATATCAGCAAATGAAATCAAAGCATTAATATTTTCCAATAAACTTTCACTGTTCTTTAAAACCAACTCGATTACTCGCCGGTCACGTGGTTGCATATTTTCAGGTTGCAGCATCTTCACCCCCCCCATCACGGCACTAAGGGGTGAACGAAGTTGATGTCCGATATTCGTCAAGAAGTACGCTTGAGCCTGGGTAACCTCTTGAACTAATCGTCTCGCCTTCTCAAGCTCCGTCACATCAAACTGAATACCAATAAACTCTGGTTGTCGCTCATCACCTGAAACTAGAAACATCAAAGTTTGCATCGTTAACTGGACAGGTTTACCTTTCATCACAATGCTCTCAGATAACAACCCCGTCCAACTATTGTTGTGCCTGAGTCGATGCCAAATTTCACCATAGATGGCTTGATTCAGCATTGGGTGAGGCTGACCAATCAAACTTTCTTTTGATACGCCTCGAGCCTGACAATAAACATTATTCACATAAGAAAATTCACCCTGAGAATTCACTTTAAAGACCCCAAACCCCTCTTCAATGGCTTTTTGATAGCGAACATAGTCATCCATAGATTGAAACAACACTCGTCTAAACACAAAGAAATAAGCCAAAACACCGACAACAGTGAAAAAAAACAAAGACATGAATGCACCTTGCCAAGCCTGATCTTTCATAGACTGCATAGCAATTTCTCTGGTTTCTTTTAGTTGCTGATTGATAGAAGTTTTTAGAGCATCCAACGGTTGAAAAAACTGATTCAGTGGAAACTGAGCTAACTGATCAATTTCTCGGTTTGACGCATTTTGCTTTTGTAAAAGTCGCAATAATGACAGCTTTTGCTGCTGCTCTTTCAAAGCTTGACGCAACTTAAAAACCGCTTCGCGTTCAGACAGACTCAAATTTTCGATGGATAAATAGAGGTCAAGCAAACGATTCAATTCATTAAAATCACTTTGCAACTCAAGTAATGCCTCACGCTTCTGTTTGCTACCGGCCGGTAAACTTAACCAAAGATTAAATTGATGTACATAATGACCAAGCCCCAAATTCTCTTGAAGCTGTGCGTAAAGAGATTGTTTATAGTCAAATCGCTCAACGACATTTAAATGTCTACTGATGTTCTGATTGGAGCTTTGCGTGTATAAAGCGATTGAAAGGAGATTCAAAGCAATAAACGCGACAAGATAAATTATGAGCCATTTTCGGCTGGAGGAGTGCTTTATCTTATCCAAGCTAAAAACCCTAAGCTTACCGGCTGGGAAACCGTCTCGCGTTAATAAAAACTGCCATGTGATATGCAAAAAACGCAAGATTCGCGTGATTTAGTTTTGTAATCCATAAAGATTTTAACAAATCATAATGGAATAAACATTATGCGTCTAGTGTCACACGACATTTTCAGCCAATCATTCGCCTGCCCTTAATTCCATAAAATAAAAAACTAGACTATCAAATTTAATTATATTAGAATTTTCTAATATTAACTTTTTCTTATATCAAAACTTGGAGATTTCATTATGAAAACTTTTGCAGCGATTATCCTTCTTTCACTTAGCGCACTTTCAACCACTAGTTTTGCCAGCTCTTGGGAGTTTGATGGTCAATCAAAAATCGGCGGCGAGCGTTGCCAATGCACTTGGTCTTTTGACAAGTAAATACAAAAAAGCCAGTGATGGAAAATCCATCACTGGCTTTTTTCTTTAAGCTGACCCGTCCTAAATAAGATTGACACTTTTTCTGAACCGAAAAGGAAAAAGTAATGTCTTCAAACACTAAGCGCACACAGCGCGATTATTCCCTCGCTTTTAAATTGTCCGTTGTAGACCAAGTCGAAAAAGGCGAAATGACTTATAAACAAGCGCAAGCACATTATGGTATCCAAGGACGATCTACCGTTTTAGTTTGGCTTAGAAAGCATGGTAAGTTAAATTGGTCTGACGCCAACGCCATTAACCGACATCTTCGAGGAATCATTATGCCGACGACTAAAGCTGAAAAGACGCCAGAGCAGCGCATTAAAGAGCTTGAACAAGAACTCGCCGAAGAAAAACTCAAAGCCCAATTCTTTGAAGGCGTCGTCAAAGTCATGAAAGAGGACTTTGGAGTTAGCTTGACAAAAAAGCGGTTAGCCGAGTTATCGATCAAAAACAGATCCAAGGGCTCAACATAAGCAATGCTTGTCGATTCTTACAGATAAGCCGTCAGGCTTACTACCAAGGATTACAAAGGCAGCGGCTCAAAGAAAAGCAATACCGGATGATTCTGGATTTTGTACAAGCGATACGTATCAGCCAGCCGCGGATTGGTACCCGAAAGCTACACAACTTGCTATTAGCTAAAGCCCAAGAAGGATTGAAGATTGGACGAGACAAGTTGTTTGACTTGTTACGTTGGCAGCGTTTATTAGTGCCTAATAAGCGAGCCTATCATAAAACCACGCACAGTCATCATCGGTTTTATAAGCACCCCAATCTCATCAAAGAGCAGGGGCAAAGGCGTTTAGCCAAAGCGCCAGAGAAACTCTGGGTTGCAGACATTACCTATTTACCAGTACAACACGGCCAGGCCTATCTCAGCTTAGTCACCGATGCCTGTTCTCGTAAGATCGTTGGCTACCATGTGCACGACACTTTGCATGCTCAACCAGTCCTTCAGGCATTAAAGAACGCAGTGAAAAATAGATTAGGAAAAGGGGCACTCATTCATCACTCGGATAGAGGGATTCAGTACTGTTCAAAACCTTATCAAGTGTTCCATGAAAAACATGGCATTATCTGTTCGATGACGGATGGTTATGATTGCTATCAAAACGCTTTGGCGGAGAGAGTGAACGGGATTCTGAAGAATGAGTTTTTATTAACCAAGCCAAAGGATGTTGATCAGGCTCGACAAATGGTGAAAGAGTCGATTGAAATCTACAATACTCAACGTCCACACTTGGCGTTAAAATACAAAACGCCCGATGAAGTTCATCGAGCGTTTTTTACCTGAAAAAAGTGTCAACTTATTTCAGGACGGGACAAGCGCTACCGAAAATACTAACCGATGTGCTTCAACATTGCTTTAACCACGGCCGAAGAATGCTTCGCAGCTTTTGGCAAATATTGCTCAAAAGTGACCTTATTCTCTTTCCCAGCAATATCCGACAATGAACGAATAATCACAAAAGGCGTGTCAAACCGATGACAAACTTGCGCAACCGCAGCCGCTTCCATTTCACAAGCAATCATTTCTGGGAAGGCTTCACGAGTTGCATCGACATCCTCAGGCTGGTGCATAAAACGATCACCGGTTGCAATTAAACCATGCATATGAGCGACTTCGCCCAATTCAGTAATCGCTTTTTTTGCCGCATCAACCAAAGTTGAATCTGGCAAAAAACACGCAGGCATGCCGGGAACTTGACCGCGTTCATAACCAAATGGAGTGACATCAACATCATGATGACAGACTGACTGGCTGATAACGATATCACCAACCTCTAAATCTGCATGGAAACCACCCGCAGAGCCTGTATTAATGACAGCCTTAGGCTTAAAAAGCTCTAACAGTAAGGTCGCACTAATCGCGGCATTGACCTTGCCAATACCCGATTTCAACAATACAACCTCTAGGCCATTAATTTGCCCTTTAAAGTAATCAAATCCAGCATGTACCTCTGCCGTTGGAGATCCCATCGCTGCATGCAAAATGGAAACTTCTTCATCCATCGCACCAATAATTGCAACTGTCATAACCGGACCTTAAACCTCATTACCTAAAGAACGAAGCGTTTCAGCACTCATTTTTAAGTCTTCATTTTTGTTGACACCAATGCCATTCTCAATAATTTCTTTTGCAATGTCTTGTGCCTCTTCCAACGAATGCATCATATAAGTCCCACATTGATACTCGTTGAGTTCAGGGATGTCTTCCATACGTTCAACGGCAACGACATCATTCATAGCCTTCATCCAAGCATCAGCAACACGCTCTTCGGAAGGAGCACCCAAAAGACTCATGTAAAAGCCTGTACGACAGCCCATTGGCGAGACATCAATAATTTCGACACCATCACCATTTAAATGATCACGCATAAAACCAGCGAAAAGGTGTTCAAGCGTATGAATCCCCTTCTCACCCATCATGCTTTCATTAGGCTTATTGAATCTTAAATCAAATACCGTAATCGTATCACCAGACGGTGAACTCATGGTTTTCGCAACTCGTACCGCTGGGGCTTTCATAATTTTATGGTCTACTGTAAAGCTATCGAGAAGAGGCATAATCTTTCCTTATTTCAAAATATAAATAACTACCGGCCGGTGAAAAAACGTCAATACAATCAGAATGGTTGACCATTCTTCAACGCTTTTAATGTGCCGATGCGTTTAATTGTTCTTTAATCTGCCAACCATTATCGGTTTTGATAAATAGATATTCGCGTTCAAATTCTAAAACATCCCCTGCTTCAAATGCAGGTAATGTCATGGTCATCATGCCAATTTTCAAGGTATTCGCCATTTTTTCCATACCTGACACCTCAGGGTCGCTCATTGTCGATTTTGCAAAGTCTTCTAACGAGAGTTGCGCGCGCCCCATGACTGTAACTTCTGCAACATAACTTGTGTCATTCTTTTTATAACCATTTTTTTTGACAACATTCTCAGCTAGAAACAAACCCTGGTATTCCTGATTAAAGAAATTCTGAGACATCTCTTGAATTTGTGTTTCAGTGGGCTGACTCACTCCCAAACAACCTTGCATAAAGAGAGTAAGCCCTACCAGAAAGGCTCCGAACCAAGTTTTGAATAAAAGTGCTTTAGTCATTTCTACCTTCCTTAAAATATAAATCGTCAACCCTAAATAACTTTAATAACTTTTTTGGATTTCATTATAAGGGAAGCACTCAAGCAATCCGAGAAATCATTAACCATACTCACACACACACTCTAATCACCTGAAAATACAAAGGTATTCATTTAAATGAACTTTAAATACTTCATTCATAATTCATTCGTTGATTACCTTCTCTTAAAACTATAGAATCAGAGTTAATAAGAAATTAATATTTAACGTTTTTTGGCTATTTGGGGAAAGAGCCATGACATAATTTCAATGGAACCTCTCTCAGCATGAATAATATTCAAAACAAGCGTCAATACGAAAGAAAACACGTTAGGCTCAAGGGCAATTTAATCAGTGAAAAAGTCCAAAGAAAAATTACACTTGTTGACTTATCTGAAAATGGTCTCGGGTTTTTAACAGATCACACCCATAAAATCGGCGACGTTATTGATGTGGAATTAACACTTGCTCACAACTGCGTGATTAATCTCAAAGTCGAAATCAAAAATATGATCACGGATATTTTTGCAAACCGCATAGGTGCAAAAATTGTTGAGATACCTAAGAACTATTTGGACTACATCCAACAGTTCTTCAAAAAGCAAAGAAGCCCGTTAATGCAAACCCTTTCCGCTTAACTTTTTGCTACTCTAAACGAAAAAGCCGAAACGACCTGTTTCGGCTTTTTTTATTGGCTTGGAAAAGATAAAACCCAATACTTAACGCATTGTCACTAACTCTTCCGAACTTGATGGATGAATCGCAATGGTTGCATCTAAATCGGCTTTCGTCGCATTCATCTGAACCGCAACGGCAAAACCTTGTAACATCTCATCCGCGCCATCTCCAACAATATGAATCCCAACAACACGCTCTTCTTCACCGACAACCACCAACTTTAAAGCAGTCTTAATCTGATGCTTGGTGAATGCATAACGCATAGGGGTAAATACGGATGTATAAACTTTAACATTGTCATGCCCAAACTCTGCTCTTGCATCATGCTCTGCCAACCCTACCGTTCCAACTGGCGGATGTGAGAAAATCACCGTCGGTACCGCATGCAAATCCAAAATTAACTCAGGTTTGTTATTATACAAACGCTCGGCTAAATACCGACCGGCACGAATCGCTACTGGTGTTAATTGAGGCTGTCCTGTCACATCTCCAATGGCATAAATATTATCCACCGAAGTTTTATGTCGCTCATCCACCTCAATAAAACCGCGTCCATTCGCACTAAGCCCAACATTTTCAAGTTTTAGCGGCTCAACCAGCGTTTCACGCCCAACCGCCCAAACAACCTGATCAAAGCCACCGATATGCTGATCATCTTCACTATGAATGGTAAGAGTGCCATCTTCGGCGCGCTCTAATTTTTTAACCTTGAAGTGATACTCTTTATGAATGCCACTTTCAATCATCGAATCCGTTAAGGTTTCGCGAATCATGTCATCAAAGCCGCGTAACACTAAATCTTTACGACTCACCAAAGTGGTTTGCGTGCCCAATGCTTGGAAAACACCGGCCAATTCAACCGCAATATAACCCGAACCAATGACCGCCACTTTTTTAGGTTGCTCAGTCAATGCAAAAAAACCATTCGACGTTATTCCTAAATCGGCATTTTCCGTTTCATTGGGAATCAGTGGTGTGCCACCTGGGGCAATGACAATCGTTTCAGCGGTATAATGCTTGCCATCCACTTCAACGGTATGTGCATCAACGAATGAACCCCATCCCTGAAGGACATCCACGCCTTTATCAGCCATATAGCCGTTATACCAAGTGTTGATATTAGTAATGTACTGTTCACGCTTTTCAACAAGTGTCGCCCAATCAAATCCTTTTTTCTCGACATCGAAACCAAAATCCGGTGCATCACGCAGAGCCTCAGCGATATGTGCACCAAACCACATGACTTTTTTAGGAACACAGCCGATATTGACGCAAGTTCCACCAAGTTTTTTCGCCTCAACCACCGCACATTTTTTTCCATATTCTGCTGCGCGTTCTACCACTGACAAACCGCCACTACCAGCACCAATTGCAATCATGTCATAATCGTATTTCATTCAAATGTCCTTTTCTGCAATCGCCCGTTAAGCGCGACTTACAATTTTGAAAAATAAAAAAGGGCTCATAAAGAGCCCTTAATAAGAAAGTGCTTCGAGCAATTATTTGTTTAGGTAAGCTTCTAAATCTTCAGAACCGCCCACATATTCGCCTTCAATAAATACTTGAGGAACTGTCCCAGCATTCGCTACTGCACGAAGTGTACGAGAAGTCACACCACTGTTAGAAATCATGATTTCTTCATAGTAGATATTATTGTCTTCTAGCAATGACTTCGCTTTCGCGCAGAATGGACAACCTTTCTTAGTAAAGATTGTCGCTGCACGTGGAGCTTTTGCATTAGGGTTAATATAGTTCAACATCGTATCTGCATCAGAGACTTCAAAAGGGTCCCCCGGTACTTCTGGCTCGATGAACATTTTCTCAATAACGCCGTCCTTAACAAGCATTGAGTAACGCCATGAACGCATCCCAAATCCTAGGTCTTCCTTGTTAACAAGCATTCCCATGCCTTCAGAAAACTCACCGTTTCCATCAGGAATCAGACGAACATTGTCAGACTCTTGATCTGCTGCCCACTCATTCATAACAAATGTATCATTCACCGACATACAAACGATTTCGTCTACACCGTTCTCGAAGAATGTAGGCGCAAGCTCGTTGAAACGTGGTAAGTGAGTCGATGAACAAGTTGGCGTAAACGCACCCGGTAGAGAGAAAACCACTACCGTTTTACCTTTAAAAATTTCATCCGTTGTCACATTCACCCACTCATTGTTTTGACGAGTTGGGAAAGTAACGTTAGGGATTCTTTGACCTTCGCGATTTGGTAATGCCATTCAATTTTCCTCGTTAAAAAAAGACTAATTATTTTAAGCGCAAACTCTTGTACCACTTGCCTAAAAAACTGTTATTGGAGTGATACTGCGCGCAAAAGGGTTTTTATTCATCGTTATTTAAGTTCGCCCGCTTGCCAACTTGATACGTATCATAGCTAAAACTTTTAATTTAATAAAATTGATTAATTAAATTTAATTAATAGAATTTAACTATAACAACTTTCATCAAACTAAGCCATGAGCAAACCTATAAAACGAAAATTTCAGATTCTATATTAACGGCTTCTCGCCACAAAAAAAGACTTTTGAAAATTTATTCACGGTAGATAAAAAACCATAAATAAAATAACGCTCGACAAACCTATTATTGCAACGAATTACCTTGCATCAAACGCATAAAAGGCTCTAACAAATCTTTCTCTTGAGCATATTTCATCAACACACCCAAAACCGCTTGGTCTTCGTGCTTAGAAGCAATTCGAGCAGCCAATTGAAATTCTTTTTCAACCACTGAACCTTTAAAACCGCCCAATTCAACCAGTGCAGCGACGACACCTACATTTTGCAGTAAACAAGCTGCCTGCAAAGCAGACACCGGTTCACCTGCACTATCTTTTCCAACCTCTAAGCGCGGCGAAACAAAATGCTCCTGCACCAAAACCATTGTCATCCAATAGTTCATTTCCGGCTCAGCTTCACTCTCAATCGCATGCACAAGCATTTCTTTAGGATCGGTTTGGTGGCGCTGCACCATGGTTTTTACAATCTTTGAAAAAGACTCTCGATTTTTTTCATCAAAATTTAATAAATTCATAGAACTCTCATTTATTTACCGGCCGGTTATTTTAACAGGACAACGAAGTGTTTAGGCTTCAGCTAATGCCTGAGCGCAGGCGACTGCTGAAGCCCATGCCCACTGAAAGTTATAGCCACCAAGTTGTCCAGTGACATCAAGCACCTCTCCAATAAAATACAACCCTTGCTGATTGTTTGCTTCCATGGTTTTTGATGAAACCGCATCGGTACTCACGCCTCCCAATGTCACTTCTGCTTTATCGTAACCGCCGGTTCTAGCAGGGTAAAGCGACCAGTTCTGGCATTGCTGGGCGTATTCTTTCAAAGTTAAATCCGGCAGATTTGCCAAATCCGATTCCAATGGAAACCACTCAAGCCAAGCTTGCGCCATGCGCTTTGTCCAAAATTTCGACAACCAACTAGCAAATGACTTTCCAGACTTTTTCAGAGCCAATAACTCGGCAAACAAATCCACTCTAAAAAATGGATTTAGGGTAATCGGCTGACCTTCCAACCAATAATTTGAGGCTTGCAAAATAGCCGGCCCACTCAAGCCCTGATGTGTCATCAATACCGCTTCAGAAAAACAATGCCCATTGGCACAAACCTGCGCATCAAACGCCATACCAGTCAAATCAGCAAAACGAGTCTGCCATTTTCCTTCAAAATTTAACGGCACTAACCCTGGGCGTGTCGACACAATTTCAAGCCCAAACTGTTTAGCCACTCGATAACCGAAATCAGAAGCTTTTAGCTTTGGAAACGACAAAGCACCTGTGGCAACCACTAAATTTGTACAAGAAACTTCACAACGACCTTCAGAGCTCTCTAATTGCAAACCATACCGGCCGGTAGAGTTCTCTGTAGAGTCACCGGCCGGTAAAGATTGAATGCTCGTTATTGAGGTTTTCAGCAGAAACTCAACTTGCGCCCAATCACATTCCGTTCGCAGAATTTGAATCAAATCTGAGGCACGTTTTTTGCAAAAGAGCTTCCCCAACTCACGTTGTTCAAAATCCAAACCATGCCGTTCAACCAGTTCAATAAAAGCCGAACTTGGATAGCGAGATAGCGCACTTTTCACAAAATGTGGATTTTGGCAGATATAGTTGTCGGCAGAGACATCCAAATTCGTAAAATTGCATTTTCCACCTCCCGAAATTCTTATTTTCGCAGCCGCTTTTGGCGCATGATCAATGACTAACACTGATTTCCCAGCGTACCCGGTCTGCGCTGAACACATAAGCCCAGCCGCACCAGCACCAATAATCACCACATCAAAATGTGTTTTGGTTATTGCAACCATTTCTCTCCCAGATCATTGACCCAATTTGCCTGTTTGTCTTACCAAAGCATTTAAAAAGCCGTTGTAAACGACCTGTTAACTTCGATATGTTTTAAATCTTTTAGTCGTGTTTATACCCTTTGGGTGCAAACCACATTCAACTTTAATAGAGTCGACTAATATAGGTTTTCCCAGATTAAGCCGCGCGCTTCGACTTCAACGACCATTTTTTTAATGCCTTGTTCAACCAAGTTTTTCTGCCCTTCTGCACCTAACTCAATTAAACGTTTTCCCTCATCGGTAATTTTCGGCAAACTGAACAATCGCAACTCAGGAAACTCTTGTTCAAACGCCTCCATAAATTCAATCCATTCCGATTCTTGACCATCATGGATCAAAATAGCCTTCTCAATTTGTTGCTCACCAAAATACTGAGAATAATAATTATCCAACACCCATTCCATCATAGGCTCAGCCATTTTGGGAAAACCCGGCATAAAATGATGATTCGAGATAGTGAAACCGGGAACCCGATTGAAAAAATTGGGGATAACTTGTGCACCCTGTGGATACTCTGCCATTTTTACCCTTTGCGGATAGGCTGCTTCACCAAATTGCGCTTCAATTTCTGCAACCGCTTCTGGGTGGCGTTTCAGTGGAACCTGCAAAGCCGCTGCGGCGCATTGACGAGTGCGATCATCCGGTGTTGCCCCGATGCCGCCAAAGCAAAACACGCAATCGCCATTGGCAAAGCTCTCACGTAATGTGGCTTCCAAACGATTTGGTTCATCTCCTAAAATCTTCACCCAACTTAACGCCAATCCTCTAGGTCGTAAAAGTTTATTCGCATTGTGCAAATGTCGGTCTTGACGCTTTCCAGACAGGACTTCATCACCAATAATAATCAACCCAATTGTCAGGGGTTGAGCCGTAGAAGAGTTGTGTGTATTTTCCGTTGCCATACGTTTTTACCCATCAATTTGCGAAAATTCACTGAGTCAGTAGACTTCTTAAAGCACAACATAGTAAAGTTCTGCAAGAAGCCTAGTATTATAAACACAGTTAAAAACTACCGGCCGGTAAAGCATGCATACAACACCTCATCAAACACCCTTGCCGAGCGTTCTAGTTATCGCAGGATTCGATCCATCCGGTGGCGCCGGTTTTTTGGCCGACACCAAAACCATTCATGCCAATGGTGGCTATGCCTGTAGCGTGATGAGTGCGATTACTGTGCAAAACACCCAAGGCGTTCAAAAAGTCGAAGCAGTTGAATCGAAGTTATTTAGCGCCCAACTAAAAGCTTTGGCAGAGGATATCCAATTTGATGCCATCAAAATCGGCATGCTGGCAAACCTCGAACAAATAGAAATCTTGACAGAATTCTTAGAGCAAAACACAAAAACTCCTGTCGTACTCGATCCGGTTTTAGTCAGTAGTAGCGGACGCGCCTTACTTCCAGAAAACGCCCTGAATAGTCTGATTGAAGATTTAATTCCCCAGGCTACATTACTCACCCCTAACCAACCGGAGGCCAAATTACTTTTACAAAAAATTCACCGGCCGGTAAAGAAAAACCTCCTAAATGACGCAACAGTTTTTCAACAAGCTTTACAAGGCTTGAAATGCAAAAATATTTTATTAAAAGGTGGGCATCCTGACATCACACCAGACAAAAGTTCAGAAGCGACCGATTGGTTATTTTCTTGGGAAGCAAATCAACCAATACAGGAAACATTTTCATCGCCTTGGTTAGAAGTCATTCACAACCACGGCACAGGTTGCACACTTGCCTCGGCCATTGCCACTCAATTAGCCAAAGGGGAAAACTTAGCAACAGCTGTGGCATTAGGAAAAAACTATTTAACTCAAGCTTTACAAGCCGCTGACCAACACCAACCTAACTACCACTCTTTACCGGCCGGTAAGGTTCGCCATGGCAGCTTATGTCATAATTTCACACAGCATAAACACAAATAATCGACACGAATAGTCACTGGAACAAACCAAGGCTCGGCTCTATTTTCGATTGAAAAACAGTTAAAGGCTGAACAATCAAGTTAAAAAATCAAGATGAATTATTAAGATGCTTTACCACTGCGCCACTGACGAATAACAAAACGCGCAGGGTGACAGGCATTTCTGAGTGATTCTGGGGCAATGCTCTCCCGACCATCAATTTCTGCCAATAACCATTCAGCAGCTAAAAACACTGACATTAAACCTCGCGGCCCATGACCGTTGTTCACAAACAAACCTTGCTGATAGCGCATTTCTGGATAGCGATAGACTGCGTGAGTGTGCGATTGTTGCAAATAATTTTCTTCCACCCAATTCCAATCCGGAACTTGCCCAATGACGGGTAAATGATCAGGCGTTGTCGGGCGAAATGCAATCCGCCCCCCAACATGTTCAGCCTCAGTACAATCTTCACTGAGCCAACCTGCAACCACTTGTTGCACATTGGCAATATTCTCTCGATGCGCTTCCTCCGAAAGATCGGTGGTTAGACTCGGTGCTTCAAAAGTTGCGCCGGTTACCCATACATCTGCCGCTGTTGGCGAACTATAGCCTTTATGCGTGATTGGCACATTTAACTGGCTTTTCACAGCATTTGATGACAAATGTGTAACCTGACCCTTTACCGGTCGAATAGAAAGCTTTAATTTCTCATGTAATTTACTAGCTAAACTGCCTGTCGCAAATACCAAGCATTCTGTTTCAAAATCACCTTGCGATGTCTCTAATTTCCAAAGCCCATTAACCTTTTCAAAATCATGTACCTCACAAGATAAAACCAGTTCAATATTTGGATGCTTTAAGCAATGCTCGATTACGGATTTGGGATAAATCCAACCACTATTTGGATAAAACATTCCTGGCAAATGTGTCTTAACGCCCAAAACTTGACTCGCCTCATCAGGCTCAAGCCAATTCGCATAATTTTCTGGCAAAGGTACTCGTTTAAGCGCTTCCAACAATCGTTTATGCATGATTGGCATCGCCGCCAATTGCAACATACCGGATAAATCACCTTGTGCTTTCTTACTTGCTAGCCAAGGCAATAACCAACGTTGCGTTGCGTTATATCCCAGTTGGTAAAATTGTGAGCGCAAATTCCAATCCACAGTCACTAGAGGATGTAACGTTCCCGCTAAATTTCCCGATGCCTGAGTCGCAGTCTCTGTTGCAGACTCCAACACCTTCACTTTAAACCCAGCCTGAGCCAAGGCGTAAGCGGTGGTTGCACCTGCCAAACCAGCACCCACGACTACAGCGCTTTTCACTCGTCCTGCTTGAGAGTTTTTCGGGCAATTTGCAACAAACCAAGGGGTTTTGGATGCACTTGAACGCAGATGCTTAATCTGTCCGAAACACATCTCCCGTTTTTTGCCATAACCAGAGTCTTTATGAACATCAAATCCAACCGCTTGTAATCCTCGACGAACCTCACCAGCTGCAGTAAAAGTCGCAAAAGTTGTTTTCTGGTGACTGAGCTTTACCATTGCCTGATAAAGCTTTGGGTTCCAAAGCTGAGGGTTTTTGATTGGCGCAAAGCCATCCAAATACCAAGCGTCGACTTTTGCATTAGGGGCACACTCCGCCAATCCTTGCAAAGCATCCCCTAACCACAAGCTTAAACGCACACGCCCTGAAAACAGCAGAACCTCGTGCCAACCAGGTAATAAATCAGGGTAATGATCTATCAATATGTCCGAATAAGCCGACAATTCCGGATAGGCTTGTAGTGAACGCTGTAAATCCACTTGACTCATTGGATGCTTTTCAAAAGAAATAAAATGCAACTGTGTCGCTGGTGACAAACCGTTACCGGCCGGTAACGCCTGCTCATCAATAGCTTGCACATTAAACCAAGCTCGCATCGTCAATAAAAAATTAAGCCCCGTACCGAACCCCGTTTCAGCAACACGAAATACAGACTTTTGACGGAAATAAATTTGCTCACTTTCCAAAGGGAAAGACGCACCTAGTAGGCCATCATTAAACGCCTTCAGTCGTTGCTCAATTTGATTATGCTGCAAAAACACATAATCACTTTCCGCTATCGCGTCCTCAGTCGAATAGTAAAAATCATCAAACTCAATCGCCAAAGGCGTTTCATCACGCCAATCAAGTTGTGCAGTTTGAAGGATTCTCAGCTTTTTGCTCATTCGAAGTTTTCCAATTTGAAAATTTGTCTTACTTGGTGTCTTATCGGCCGTTTGCCAATTCGCTAGGACAGTTGCAAGCGGTCTAATTTTTGGCATTATATTCTATTGGACGTAATTCGAAGTATGGAGGCTGATATGTCAAAAACCAATTCAACGCTTATTGAAGACGAGCAATGGCAAGACAAACTGACCGATGAGGCATACCAAATCTGTCGTTGTGGCGGAACAGAACGCGCCTTTACAGGAAAATATTGGGATCATAAAGCCACAGGTATTTATTTATGTGCTTGCTGTCAAACACCCCTTTTTGCTTCTAGCGCCAAGTATGACTCAGGCTCGGGCTGGCCAAGCTTTTGGCAACCTATCAATAAAGCCGACATTCTCGAAATTGAAGATTTCTCTCATGGTATGCATCGTACAGAAGTTCAATGCGCAAATTGTCATAGCCATCTTGGACACGTTTTTCCAGACGGCCCTGAACCGACTGGATTACGTTATTGTATTAATTCAGCCTCCTTGGAATTTGAAGAGCAAACAGCTGAATGAATTTACATAATTTCCGACGACAACTTAAAGCTGCTCATCACCGCAGCCTTTGCATCATCAGTGGCTCCAAAGCCTGGCAATGGCAGAAAATTGCCCAGCTTTATCAACCACCCGAGACCATCACTTGGATTGGACAAACCATTCCAGAGACATTACAGACAATGGGAGCAAACAACCAATACATTGCCCCAGAACGCTTGAAATATCACCTTGGCCAAGAAGTGGACACAGCTATTTTAGACATCGAAACTGGATTCAACGCTAACCAACTTGGCATTCTGAGTGGCATGATTAAAGCCGGTGGCCTCTTGATCTTACTGGTGCCAAACAACGAATGGTGGAAACTGGAAAACTCTGCAATTCAACGCTTTTTAAACACACCTTTACAACCAAAAGACGCATTTAGCCACTTTTATCAACACCTACACCAAACTTGGCAAGATTCCAACTGCCTTTGGTTAAGTGAACAACCCCATTTTGAAAAAGCCTTCACTCCTCAAATACCAGCCGGTAAAACCTGGACCAGAGAAGACAATTTTGAACTGACATCTGAACAACAGCAAGCATTGAAGAAAGTCCATAGCGTTGCTTTTGGTCACCGTAAACGCCCCCTCGTTTTAAGTGCAGACCGTGGTCGAGGAAAAAGTAGCCTTTTAGGCATTGCAGCCATCGAACAGTTGCTTGAAGGAAAACAGCATATTGTGATGACTGCCAGTCGATTTGATCAGGTAGCTAAAGCTTTTGAGCAAGCAAACAAATGGCTTAAAAATTTTCTAACCACATCCAAATTACAAAACACGAGCCAACAAATTGATCTGCGCCAAGGTGAAATCATTTTTACCTATCAACAGCAAACAAAAACTTTGGAATTTATCGCGCCTGACCAACTGGTTCTAGAGCCAACCACCGCAGACGTTTTAATGGTCGATGAGGCAGCATTTTTGCCAACACCCCTATTAACCGAGTTGCTCAAGCGTCACCATAGAATGGTATTCGCAACCACTTTGCATGGCTATGAAGGCTCCGGCCGTGGGTTTGAATTACGTTTTAAACAAAGCTTGAACCAACTGACACCAGATTGGAAAAACTTCCATATTCACCAACCTGTTCGCTGGGCTGACAACGATCCTCTAGAAATTGCAACCAACCAAGCGTTATTACTTAACGCAAATCTATCATCCGCAAAACCACCAAAAAAATTCTCGCTTCAATCTGCGCTTGAAAAGGGTCAACTAACCATCAAAAACTATACGAGCCAACAACTTCTTGCCAAGCCCGAACAACTCAAAGCCATGTTTACTCTCTTGGTCCAAGCACACTATCAAACCAGCCCAAATGACCTACAGCATTTATTGAGTGCTCCTAACCTAAGAATTAGTGCCTGTTTATTTGACAATACACCTGTAGCAATTTGCTTAAGCATTGAAGAAGGCGGAATAAATTCCACCAACCAACAATTACAAGGGCACTTAGTTCCTCAACTTGTTAGCCGCTTCTATGCTCTACCAGATTTCCTAACCCTTAAAAGCTGGCGTATTATGCGCATTGCCGTTCACCCAGAATGGCAAAATCAGCAAATAGGCTCCAATTTAATCCAATTCGTTTTAGCACAGGCCAAAACCAATAAAATCGATTATGTCAGTGGCAGCTTTGGGGTGACACCAGAGCTGTTTCGGTTTTGGCAAAAACTGGAGTTCCGAGCCCTTCATATCGGCAACAAACGAGATAAAGCCAGTGGACAACACAATTTAATTGTGGCTAAGCCAATGAGCGCACTGTCTCAAAAATATATTGCAACCATACAACAAACATTTGAGCAGCAGTTCCCACACCTTTTAATGGAAAGTTTGCCCTATTTAGCCCCACAACTCGTTTGGCAATTACTTGCCAGCTTCCGTTTGCCTCTCGGGTTTCACCAATCTAAAAGCGTACTTGAAGCATTTGCTAACCAGACACAATCATATGATGCTCTAAGTGGGCAACTATGGAAAAGTAGCTTAACATTCGGTCGAACGATGCAGTCTTTGAACCATCAACAACAAGGGGTCTGGTGCGACAAAATTCTAAAAAAACAAAACTGGCAAATTGTCGCTCACCATTACCACCTAGCAGGCAAAAAAGCGGTTGAGAAAAAATTATTAGAAACCGCAAAAAATATTCTGGAAGCGCTTCAAAACCACTAAATACCTAACATTCGTATAGAGTCCATTTCGCACCGGCCGGTACCTGTGCAGCCTACTGTAAAAACCGCTAAAATAGCGCAATATTTCCAAACACTCTGTTAAAAGCTGTAAACGTTTATGAACAAGCTCAACCCTATATTTTCTTTGATTGTAAAACTCAATCAAACCACCCAAACACTTGTCGGACATACCATTGCATGGGGAACCCTCACACTCGTTATTGTGACTGCGGCTGTTGTCATTTTGCGATATGGTTTCGATTTCGGCTCAATCGCTTTCCAAGAATCTATTATGTATAACCATGCTTTAGTGTTCATGCTAGGGATCTCCTATACATATCTCAAGGATGAACATGTTCGTGTCGACCTTTTTTACAACCAATATTCTGAACGTAAAAAGTACTGGGTTGATTTAATCGGCTCACTGTTCCTGACTTTACCGGTCACTATTTTCATTTTCTGGGCAAGCAGTGACTATATTGCCGCAAGCTGGTCCATCTCCGAAGGCTCTCCAGAGGCAGGAGGGTTGGGCTATATTTACCTCTTGAAAACCCTCATTGTCATTATGGCTGGGCTACTGATGTTGCAAGCTTTAGCAATTATCTCGCAATCAATTCTAGCGCTAAACGGAATAACGGCGATTAAACATGAAAATCATATTCAAGGGGGAAAACTCTAATGGAATGGCTATCCCTCTTATTGTTTGCACTCCTTTTTATTGCACTTCTTATTGGCTTCCCCGTTGCTTTAACCCTTGCTGGAATTTCACTACTTTTCGCGCTCATTGCCAACCTGTTCGGCGCATTTGATATGGCATTCTTGCAAAGTATCCCAAACCGCATATTTGATATCATGGGCAACGAGACTCTGATTGCAGTGCCGTTATTTGTCTTTATGGGCATCATGCTAGAGAAGTCGAAAATTGCGGAAAATCTTCTTACCACCATGGACGAATTAATGCGCGGTATTAAGGGCGGCTTGGGGATTGCTGTAATTTTGGTTGGAATGTTACTGGCAGCCAGTACAGGCATTGTTGGCGCAACAGTTGTGACCATGGGTCTGCTCGCTCTCCCCACAATGCTCAAACAAGGCTATTGCCCAAAGCTTGCCAGTGGCACGATTTGCGCCTCAGGCACTTTAGGCCAAATTATTCCACCGTCTATTATTCTGATTTTATTAGGTGATGTTTTATCGTCTTCCTATCAACAAGCCCAGCTCAATCAAGGTATTTTTTCACCAGAAACTCTTGCTGTGGGAGACCTATTTGTCGGAGCACTGTTTCCTGGAATGATGCTTGTGGTTTTGTATATGCTGTATGTGTTTTACCAAGCAATTCGCCATCCCGACAAAGTACCAAATCACATTGGCAACCCTGTTCCGGCAGGTCTTGGCCTCAGAATTATCAAAAGCCTGTTACCTCCATTACTGCTGATTTTCTTGGTTCTGGGTTCTATTCTGGGCGGTCTTTCCACACCAACAGAAGCCGCCTCACTAGGCGCAATAGGAGCTTTGCTGTTAGCCGCAATCAACCGACAACTCAGCCTTGCAACACTGCAAGACGTCATGCGTAACACCACAAAGATTACTGCCATGATTTTCTTGATCTTTATCGGAGCGGCATTTTTCTCACTGGTATTCCGAGGACTTGGAGGGGATGACTTAATCCATGACTTACTGTCTGATTTGCCTGGAGGCATCTTCACAGCGATGCTCATCGTGATGGCAATCATGTTCATTCTTGGCTTCTTTTTAGACTTTATCGAAATCACCTACGTGATTGTGCCCGTGGTCGCACCTGTTTTGTTAATGATGGGTGTTGACCCAATCTGGCTTGGAATAATGATTGCCATTAACCTTCAAACGGCATTCTTAACCCCACCGTTCGGTTTCGCACTGTTCTATCTGAAAGGCGTTGCACCACCAGAACTGAAAACTATGGATCTTTATAAAGGAGTCATTCCATTCATTGCAATCCAACTTGGGGTGCTAGTCACCATCGCCATCTGGCCAGAAATAGTGACATGGCTACCGTCCGTCATATACAACAATTAACGCTTTCCCAAACAGCCAAATGGTGTTTTTCACTCCACACCATTTGGGGTTTAAATCTTCTATGACCGGCCGGTTGTTTTTTGAACAAACTAAATTTGCTTTTTTTCCAATCACTTAGTATAATCCGCGCCCTGCATTAATTGGTAAATAAAAAAAATTTGGGTTTTCGATAAACCTAGCTAATTGATGCCACAGACAAGAGCCATTTGCTTTCTTCCGACTTCGCTACGCGATGCTGTTTTGCTGCAAAGGTGCTCGTTTTATGAACACAAATTTGCCCCAGAATAGCTAACTCATTCGCGAGCTCTTAAATTCGTGACATTTTGAGTCGTTCGGCCGTGCGTTTAAACCTCTTCGCACCATTTTGCCGCTTTTCGTAAAAACCTCTATTCCGGGCAAGTCTTATCGTCAAAAATTGACGTAATTAATAAGGACTCCCAATGAGTGATATCACTTTTAAAGACTTAGGTCTCAAGCCAGAAATTCTTACTGCTATTTCTGAAATCGGTTATGAAACTCCTAGCCCGATTCAAGCACAAGCCATCCCTGCACTTCTAACAGGGAATGACATTCTAGGTATGGCACAAACAGGTACCGGTAAAACTGCAGCTTTTGCCCTACCAGCATTAAGCAACGCTGACACCCATTCAAAAAACCCACAAGTTTTAGTACTTGCCCCAACTCGTGAATTAGCGATTCAGGTTTCTGAAGCATTCCAGAGCTTCGCGCACCACATGAAAGGCTTCCATGTACTGCCAATTTACGGTGGTTCGGACTATGGTTCACAAATCCGCGCCCTAAAACGTGGCGTACAGGTTGTGGTGGGAACACCAGGCCGTGTCATGGATCACATGCGCAAAGGTACCCTAAAGCTAGATGATCTAAAACTTTTGGTTTTGGATGAAGCAGATGAAATGCTTCGTATGGGCTTTATTGACGATGTGGAATGGGTACTTGAACACACGCCAGACACGCGTCAAATTGCTCTTTTCTCTGCGACAATGCCACGTGAAGTTCACCGTATTGCCACCAATCACTTAAATAACCCAACCGAAGTGATTATTAAGCAGAAAACAGCAACTGCTACGACTATTACTCAAAAATACTTGATGGTTAGCGGTGGTCACAAATTGGATGCGCTGACTCGTATCTTGGAAGCAGATTCGGCAGACACCGACGGAATTATCATCTTTGTTCGCACTAAAAATGCAACGGTTGATTTAGCAGAAAAACTTGAAGCTCGTGGTTATGCAGCAGCAGCTTTAAACGGTGACATTGCACAGAACCAACGTGAGCGCATTGTCGATCAACTGAAAAAAGGTAAGCTTGATATTTTGGTGGCGACAGATGTGGTTGCTCGTGGCTTAGATGTACCGCGTATTAGTCATGTGGTTAACTATGATATTCCACAAGACAACGAATCTTATGTTCACCGTATTGGCCGTACAGGTCGTGCAGGTCGTTCAGGGATTGCCATTTTGTTTGTCACGCCTCGTGAACGCCGCCTACTGAAGTCAATTGAGCGCACCACCAAGCAAAAAGTTGAAGAAATGCATTTGCCGACCACTCAGCTGATTAATGACAACCGAGTTGAACGCTTTAAGTCTCGCATCGTTGAAGCACTTAACATGGATGAATTGGACTTCTATCAAGATTTAATCGAGCAAGTTGAAAACGAACAAAATGTTCCAGCAGTTGAAATTGCTGCGGCTTTAGCACGCCTAATGCAAGGTGATGTCCCTTTCTTTATGCAAGATAAACCAATTCGTGAAGTTTCAAACCGTGATCGTAATGAGCGTGACAGTCGTGGTCGTGGAGACCGTGATGGTCGTGGCCGAGGTCGTGGCCGTGAAGATGGCGAGCGTCGTCCACGTCGTCGTCAAACCGATACACCAGATGCAGGCATGACACGCTACCGCCTAGAAGTGGGTCGCACTCATGGTGTACGTCCTGGAAACATCGTTGGTTGTATTGCAAATGAAGCAGGGATTGATAGCGAAAACATTCGTCAATTAACGATTGAAGATAACTATTCAATGGTCGACTTACCAGAAAAAATGCCAAAAGATGCTTTCAACGACCTGAAGAAAGCTTGGGTTTGCGGACAGCAGCTAAAATTAGCGGAAGTTTCTACTCAAGGAGCAGGTAAGAAACGTTTTGCGAATAAAAGTGGCAATGGTGGCGGACGTAAGTTCTCTGACAAACCACGTAAGTCTTTTCCAAAAGATTAACTTTTAGCTCTATCTAAAGCTTAGAAGTCCCCTTCAACGACAGTGGTTGTTGAGGGGGTTATTGGTTTTAGGGGCATTAAAAATGCGAGACACTAATCAAAATACTTATCCAACTCTTCATAGACCACTTCAATATACATAAGTTTTGGACCACCGCCCATCACCACAGCCATCATAGCGGCTTCAAGAATTTCTTCTTTAGAACACCCCTGATCTACACAGCCTTTCACATGAATCGCAATGCACCAAGAGCATTGAAATGCGACGCCAAGTGATAGCAACATAAGATGTTTCGTCTTTTCATCAATTGCACCATCCGCTTCAGCAATTTTCACAAAGCCTGCGAACTGCTTAACCTGATTTGGCATGTCTTTCATTAGACGTCCCATCATCGTACCGGTTTCTTGTAAACGTTCCATATTTCCCTCCAAAAATTAATAAGTCTTTTTACGCAAAGGCATTTCTATTAGACGCTTAATTTAGAAAAGATGGAAGTTCTGCTTCAAGAATTTTTTGTGACAGCTATTTCAGATTTCGCTCAAACAATTTATCGAGCTCTCGGTTGCCTACCTCAATGTACGACAGTTCTGACTTTTCAAAACAACTACTGGTGCATCCAACCGGCATTTTTGATGGCTGTTTTATATTGCTCAGGGGTCAGAATGGTTTTGAGCTGATTAAAAACTTTGATTTCTTCAATAGCCAACTCACGCTTCATTTGCATTAATTTCTCCAATTGACCGGACAATTCTTCCGGTGTTTTTCCTTGTTCGACAAACCCCATGATTACAGTTTGTTCAAATGACTTAATTTTCTGACGCATAGGTAAAACATTTTTCGGCACATACTGAGTAATCTTTTTTAACGCCTGTTTTTGCTCCCCAGTAATTGCTAAGTCACCTTCTAAGGCTTTAACAAACTTTGGTACACTGCGTGGACGAAGCTCATAAGAAATCAATGAATAACTGTTTTTACAAATCTGCTGCACCTTATTTTTTTCAGTTTGATACCCGCCTGCATAAGCATTTACTCCACTCAAAAAGGTCGCAATCAGTAAAAAACCAAATGCAGATAAAATGGTGGGATGAAGGTTTTTGATTAAAAATTTCATAACGTCTCTCTTTTTTCAATTTTTGATAAAACTTAGGGAACCTCTAAGCCTGTTGACCATTCAAAATTAGGTACTGCTCAAGCCATGTTTTTTGCATGCCATACAATGTTTATTTAAAAATAAACACGAACACCGGCATGAACGTAAGTCCCAGGATCAGAACCTAGCTCGGTATCGATTTCTTCATCAAATAAGTTTCGTATCCCTCCGAACAGTTCCAGGTTTTGGTAACTCTTAGGCAGATAATCAAAGTGTACATTCACTAGTTGGTAAGCTTTCACGGTCAAATAACGGGTTTGACCATTCGCAACCTCACTATAGATTTGGTCGTCAACATACTGCATATCGACACGAGTGTTTAACTGAGGAGTCACTTGATAACTAGCCGTAATACGAGCAATTTTTTCAGGCGTAAACTCCAAGGAGTTTCCGGTTTCTTTATCTTCGGAGTCAATCAAATTGACTGCAAATTCCAACGTTAAATCATTGTTCACATTTAAACCTAAGCTGGCATCCACACCTTTCATAGTGACATCTTTCGCATTGCGGAAACTTAAATAATCAGCGGTTGTGAGCCGCAAAATATTATTTTCAATATTTGTTCGGTATACGGATAGATCGTAAGACCAATGTTTATTTCGTCCACTCAATCCTAACTCATAGTTTTCACTGGTTTCAGATTCAAGCTCAAACGCCTGTTTATTAATGGAAACATCGACAACATCTGATCCGACAAAGCGTTTGCCTTGAGGATTAAATCGGTTGATAAACATCTCTTGGCTATCTGGCGCACGGAAACCTTGAGCATAGCGAGCACGCAAATTCGCCATTTCATTAAACTGATACACCATACCTAAATTTCCAGTGACATCATCACCGCCACTGCTGGTATCGTCATAACGAACGCCGGAAATAATTGACAAGGGCTCAGTGACTTGCCATTGATATTGCGCAAAGATTGAGTCGTTTTCCAAAATCTTAGTGGTCATTCGACCAGAACTGTCAAAAAAAACCGCATCACGTTTGTCTTCAAACGATTCCAAACCGACTAAAATCTGATGAACTTCATTTGGCTTCCAAAGGCTGTTCAGGCTGTGCTGCTGAATAGTAACTTTTCCATCGCCAGTCAAACCCGCAGAATCCGATTGCGATGAATACCCTAATTCTCGCCAAAGAAGTGTGGTGATCTCATCCTGTTTTTTGTAATACGAAATGTCCGATTTCCAATCAAAACTCAACTTATCAGACACTTGGTATTTAGCGCCCACTCCAAACTCAAAACGCTCATTTTCAAGTTGCTGAATGACCGGAATATTTCGAGTTTTGATCGTGTTACCGCTTGCTCGATAATTGCTCTCATAGAGATTGGCAATACTGATTCTATCTTGCTCTTCAAGCATTGCAGAAAAACGCGCACTGAGCTCTAAATCATCATTGACTTGGTGCGTGATATTCGTTCCGACATTCACCACTTCGGTTGCAGCGCGATAGGTAGTATCGACAGCATAAGCATCTGCTAAATCGCTTTTTAATTTGGCAAAGCTCCCCGAATCCGGCAGCTGAGATGGTTTTTTTGCGGCTCCAGCTTGCATCACAGCAATATTAGCCATTTCCTGCTCAGTGTAATCTTCACGATTTTGTGCGCTAAACCAAGCACTGTATCCAGTTTTTCCATGCTTGCCACGAATGTCGGCTTCCAATTGCATCTGCTGCGCTTGACTACCTGCCGCGCCTCCACTTAAAGAAATTGACGACTCCACACCATCTTGCGACGTTTTGGTAATAATATTAATGACTCCCCCCAAGGCATCCGATCCATAAAGCGCTGCCATCGGGCCTTTGACCACTTCGATACGTTCAATGCTGGCCAAGGGGATTCGTCCTCCATCAAAGTTCTTCGTAAATTCAGTCGCCACGCGACGCCCATCAATCAACAACAAAACACCTTTGGCACCCACACCACGAATCGATAGATTACTGCCATCAGGATTCATAAACACAGCATCACTATGGCGCAAAATTTCACTTAAGGTACTTGCACCCGTTGCTTTGATTTCCGCTTCATCGATCACTTCGACTGACACATTCGACGCCTCAATTGTCTGTTCAGTTTTAGAGGCTGAAGTAATTGTGACCGTCTCTAATGAAGTTGATGAGGAAGCCGCAAACAGCTGACTAGAAAACAGAGATACAACACAGGCTGCAACAGGGGTTAAACGCATAATGACTCCAAATCACCACTTACTGAATATTAATGATAATAATTTTTATTTATATTAAATAGTAAATAAGAATCACAATCAATAGCAATATTAAAAATATTTAGATATCCATAAAAATATTTAAATCTCTACCGGCCGGTAAACAATAGGTTTTATAAATTGACGAGCAACTTACTTGCTAAAAGAAATGGAAACTTGGAATGGTGCGTGGAAAATCGATCAAATGAACTTCACACCGATCACACCTAGATTGGGAATTAAGTCAAACTCACCTTTTTCAAGTAACCCTCAAAGACAGGAAATGTAAGCACCGTAACAGAGTTTTGTCTCGAGTAATTTGAAGAACTCCTACTCTGGAAATCCGCCCATCTTAGAAAAAAAGAGGGCAGAATTGAAACTTAAGGAAACCCTATCAACATCATGATTTTATATTTAGGGAAAGGTCAACTCTAACAGTCCATAACCCTGTAATTACTGGACTCATTAGTGCTACTGTTGGCCTCAAAGCGCACACAAGCTTCAAAACAGCGCTCGGTTTGTTTGAGCTGAAAATCCCAACCCATGCGTTGACAAATGCGCTCTACGATAATTAACCCGTAGCCATAGCCACGAGGTGGCTGATGTTCGGATTTTTGTTGGTAGGGATTTGCAATACACAGTCTACAAGCGCTCCAACTGACCTTGATATCCTGTTGCGAATAACTGGCGGCGTTTTTGAGTAGGTTGCGCACAACGATGACAATAAAACTACTCGGTGCCAAAATGTTGTGACAAATCATTTGGGTCTGGCCATTTGGCAAATGAAGCTCGGGGTTTGGGAATACTTTGGTTTCATTAAGTTTCGGTTGCATGGACACCGGGATATTGGGAAACCATTGTTTGAGCCATTGATATTCTTGAGTGAGAATTGTATGTAAATCGTTTTCTTGATAGTGCGATGGATCGATTTGATCTTTTCCTAACAGCAAAAAAGTATCGGTTAACAAGGCAATCTCATCACAGCTTTCGATAATGCGTCGCCGTGCTTTTAACGCACGTGTATCTTCTTGTTTAAGCCGGTTGAGCAGTTCTGCCGAACCCCGAAGTACCATTAAAGGGGTGCGAATTTCATGAGCACTAAAACGACTGAACTCTTGTTCTCGTTGAAAAAATCCTCGAATTTTCTGCTTGCTGTTTAACAGAGCGTATTCGATGGCTTGAAACTCTTCGAACTGAGTGGTGACTGGAAAATCAGGTGAGTCAGGACGGATATATGGGATTTTCGCTAACACTTGTTGAATTGGGCGCATAATTTGCCGAAAGGTCACATAAGCATAGCCGACCAAAATAATAAACATGACAATGCCAAGTATGAGGACCCATTGCAGTAACTGTGCTTCGTAACTGTCTAGGTAATCGTCGGCATTGTCCTTAAAAACCAAATAGAACAATCCGTCTTGTTGTGGAAGAGAACGCACTAAAAAATGCTTATCCTCTGGGCCTAGTTGATGTTCATAAAATCCTGGCGTTTGATAACTACTCAGCCAATTGGGGAGCGTATCACCACTAAAAAAGAGATCAAATTTATAGGGATTGGGTGCTGTTAAGTTAGTCTCAGAACTAAAAAAATTTTGTTCATAGAGGTTGGCTTCAGCATCTAACCAGTGATGTAGGCTAATCACTTCAATTTGATCTTCAGCCTCGATCACCAGCCAAACAAACAAGCTAGAAAACAGCAGAATCATCAAGCTATTGATCCACAATAGCCGATTGACGAGTTTCTTGGGGGCTTGCTTGGAGAGTTGTTGTTTGGGAGCTTGCTTGGGTTGCATTTTAATGGGTTGCCTTTTAATCATGTGGTTGAGTTGTTGGCACCAGACAAAAGCCTTGAGAATGCACGGTTTTGAGCAATGAGCCATTGGCGTCACTCAGTGCGGTGCGAATGGCGTACAGATGGCTGCGCAGGGCGTCACTTTTCGGGGGTTCATCCCCCCAAAGATACTCAATAAGCTCGGATCGGGTGACGACATTCGGCGCTTTTTGCAGCAGTTTTTCAACAATTTTTAGCTGCTTTGGGGCAAGTTTCACCGGCCGGTCTTTCCAAAATAGTGCGAGCGGATTGCGCTCTAGGCGCAGGTCATGGAACTGCAAAGAGTTATCGGCTTTATGGGCTCCACGTTTGAGCAGTGCGGAGAGTCGTAACTGTAATTCCTCAAGCGCAAAAGGCTTGACCAAATAATCGTCACCTCCGGCTTGAAACGCACGTGTCTTGTCTTCAAGAGAATCTTTCGCAGTTAAAAACAACACTGGCCCTTGCCAATCAAGTTGTTGTCTCAACTGGCTGACAAATGCAATGCCATCGAGTTTGGGCATCATAATGTCGACAATCATAATGTCGTAAGTGTTTTGGCTGCAAAAGGTAAAAGCCGCTTCGCCATGATAGGCGCAATCAATTTGGTAGTCGTCGAGTTCTAGATAATCGACTAAGGTGCCCATGATTTGCACATTGTCTTCAACAATCAGTAATTTTATCGACATTCGATCACCTTTTTATGGAATAGGGACAATGGAAATCGAATCCACTTCGATTTCAGGGTCTTCAAAATAATCTTTGTCGATTTTGCCATGAATTTCGATCAGGGTTTTTTCATCAAATGGCTCCCGAGGAAAGGCGTGATTATCAATCTCGACGCGAATGGTATTTTGGCCATCTGAAAAAGTGTAATCTTCATGGGTGATTTTATGAATTAAATAGCCTTTGAGCATCACCGCTTGGTTATCGACTGGGTCATCCAGAATGGTTTTGAGATCGGTGAGTGCATTGAGCACGGGGCCTTTATATTGCGCATTGGCGGTGAATGCGAATAGGCTAGTGAACAGGCCTGTGGCCAAAAACATGCCTATCAATGGGTTGCGTTTTTTCATGCCTTATCCTCCAAAGTGATGAGTCAGTGATTAGTCGTTGTTTGCCATATTGAGTTTAGCGAAACGGGTGTGAATTAAATGTGAACATTGTGCACAACCAAGAGCACAGTACCTGTAGTGCAGCAGTTCAATAGGCCTTCAGTCCTGCAACTTTTAAAACTCTAAACCTCTGAAGTTCTGAAACTCTAAAACGCCAAAAACTTAAAAACCTGCAAGCATTGCAAATCGGCATAGCTGTAAGCAGGCCTTCACAAATTATTCACAGACCGGCCGGTAAGATTTACTCAACTTAGTTTGTTTTTTAACCTTTTTCTTACTCAAGTCTTATTCAAGGAGTTTTTATATATGAAACGGTCTACGTATTATTTTGCTTTTGCCGGTAAAAAACCACTCATGTTGGTGTTGTCTGCTCTGTTTGCCAGCTCTTTATCGGGTTGTGGCTCAGGAGGAACAACTGAAGATCCTAGTCAACCAATTCAGCCAATTAACCCAGTGGTTTCAAAGCAGGTGATTGGCACCATTCAAACGGTGGATACCCAGGCCAATCAAATCACCATCAACCAAACCACTTACCCGCTAGAAGGGGTTGAGGTGAGTTATCAAACCCAAAGCTTAGATGCGAGTGCTTTAGCCTTTGGCATGCCAGTCATTTTCGACACTCAAAGCAATAAACTTCAACTAAATCCTAATATTTCTGGGATGGTGCAAAATTTACAAAAAGGTAGCAATGCGGTCACATTTACCGTCAATCAAATCAATTTGACGGCCTCACAGGATATGCTGAGCAGTCTGATGGATATTGAAAATGGCGATACGGTGTTAGTGCACTTCACCCCACAGGTGAATGGCAGCAATCATGTGGAATCTTTGATTGAAATTGAATCAGAAGGGTTTAATGGATATGAAATTGAAGGGCTAATTACAGCCGTTGACCTAGTGAAAAAACAATTAATTTTAGGAAACACCCCGGTGAATTATCGCACTGCCACAGTTGAAGATGGGGGCATCGCTGCAGGTCGTTTTGCTGAGATTTTTGGAAATTTTGCTGCCAATGGTTCAGGTGTGTTTCAGGCTCAAACCATTGACATCGAAACCACCGAAACCCTGGCCGACAGTGTTGAATTTGAAGGTACCATTAGCTGGGTCAACCAAGAGCAAACCTTGTTTGAACTTAATTCACGCTACCAAATCGCAGTCAATGCCAATACTCGGTTTGAAGATGGCAATGCATCGAATTTACTGGTCGGGCAAGTTGTGGAGGTCGATACTCAATTACAACAGGACGTTCGAGTGGCCACCGAGGTCGATTTTGAAACCACATTCATCACTGATCCAGATTCAGCAAAAACGCAAACCAATACTGCGTTTCAAGTGCAAGGTGTGATGTCTTATACAAACAGTCGTTTAACCTTTAATGGCTTTGAATTTGTGGTAGAGCCGACCACGCAGTTGGATGATGGTCTGACTTTACAAACCCTGAATAATCAAAATTTGCAGTTAGAAGGGGTTGAGCGAGCCAAGATTTATTATGTTCGAGAAATTGAGAAAGCCGACAATGATTTTGAAATCGAGCTTGAAGGAATCGTGCAAAATGGCATGTTGTGGGGGTATTCGAGCAATGATCAATCATTGAATGCTTTTGAGGGGCAAACCGTCGAGCTGGAATGCCGGTTAGAAAGCGTCAATCAAGTATCGCTGTGTCAACGAGATTAAATGACCTCAGAAAAGAAAAAGGTCAAGTGGAAAGCATTGCTTAGTCATTTAACAAACACATAAAAAAAGCGTTACAGAAAACTTAGCTAGGCTGAATCAACTGTTGTTTTTTTGCTTTGGAAAGTTGTTTAATCGCATATTCACGCTGACTAGCCGTTTGGCGATTCGTTGCAAATTCTTGGTAAACAATGTGGCAAGGTCGGCGAGATTGGGTATATTTTGCACCGCCCTTAATTTCGCCATTATGCTGGCGAAGACGTTTCTCAAGGTTATTGGTGATGCCGCAATAGAATGAGTTATCTGCGCAACGCAAAAGATAAACAACCCATTCAGATTGAATAACTGAACATGGTTTAGGAACAGTAGAACTCATCAAAATCAGTTAATGAAAATTATAAAAATCGTCCGTCTTCTAAATGGAGACGGAACCCATTTAGAACTCATAACGATTCTTACCATTATGCTTAGCTTCATAAAGCTTTTCATCAGCAATCTTAATCGTATGTTCAAAATCAGGATGCCCATCAAACTCTGCAATGCCAATGGATGCCGTTACCTTAATTTGGCGATTATTTTCTAACTGGATATCAATGGCTCGAATTTTATTTAAAAGTTTATCAGCCGCAAGCGTTGCGTTCCCTAGACTGGTTTCCGGCATAAGAATCAAAAACTCTTCTCCACCATAACGAAACGCATAATCGGTCACTCGAAGTGATAATTTCAATGCCTGTCCAACATATTGAAGAACGCGATCCCCTGCTTGATGTCCGTGAATGTCGTTAATTTGTTTAAAATTATCAATATCAATCATCAGAATACTAAAAGGGTTACCGGTTTTTTTAGCCAATTGAGATTCATTCTGCAAAATAGGTGACATGAATCGACGCTCAATTAAACTCGTCAAAATGTCTTCTTTAGTCGCTTTATCTAGGTGTTTATCGGCAATGTGGCTCAGCATCCAACCAATTTCACTGGCTAAAGCGTTAATTTTTTTAATCAAGTCTTGACGATTTCCGTTCTTATCTTGAATCGCACTCAATTCAACTTGAAGCTCGCCCAAATTCATTTGTATGGTTGAAATTGATTTTTGATCCGTGCAAATTAATCCTAGCTTATGACGTATCCACAACGAAAATTCTTGATGCTCAATATCCCACAACCGGCCATCACCGGATAATTGATCGGCCATAAACTGAGTCATCCAACCAAAAAGCGACCCTTTTACCCTTTCGATTTCAATGGCCAATTCATGAGCTGAAGTTCGATTGCGGAACTCCTGTGCAGAACGTTGGTTTTCAACATGCCCTTCTAAAAAAGACTCATTAATCAAATTTAAACTCGCGTCCATTAGCTGGCTAATCAAAATCACCAGAGGGACTTTTTGTTCGACGCAAATGTCCTTGTCTTCTTGGATAGCATCAAAAAAGGTATGTTTAATAATAGTCATTGCGCTATTTACTAACTGCATGGGCACATCAATACGCGCATGAACATCACCAATCTGACGCTGTTTATTGACTAAATCGACGGAGTCTTCTTTAGAAGTTTTAGGACTCAAGGTCTGTAACAGCCAGATTTTCAGCTCTTTTTGCAGGTGATTTTCAACGAGCTCATTCGTAAAAAAATGCTGGGTCGATGGGTCATTAAGTAGCACCTGATAGAACGCCTGAACCGAAGTTTCAATGACTTTCTCAATAAACAACTGATGATCTTCTAAAACTTGATTATTTTCCGGAGTATAGATTTGGCTAATAAAGTAAGTTTTAAGTGGCTGTGTTTTTTGAAGCATTGTGTCTTTCCTAATGAACCAAAATCTATGAGTAATCGAAAAAATCGCTCAACTTTTTAAGTTAACGTTGTGTATTTGAGGTACGCACCCAGTGACCAGATTTGCCACCTTTTTTCTCAAGTAATTGCACTTGGTCAATTACCATTCCCTTGTCTACGGCTTTACACATGTCATACAACGTTAATGCCGCAGCAGACGCGGCAGTCAGAGCTTCCATTTCCACGCCTGTTTGTCCAACCAGTTTGCAAATAGCAACAATTTCTACCGATGAATTTTCAAAATTTGGTGTCAGTTCGACTTTGACTGAAGTGAGAAGTAAAGGATGGCACATTGGAATAATATCCGGTGTACGTTTTGCCGCCATAATGCCTGCAATACGCGCTGTCGCAAGGACATCGCCCTTTTTATGCTTGCCTTCTGCAATCATGGTTAAGGTTTCCGGTAACATATTGATCACGGCCATTGCTCGGGCTTCACGTTGGGTATGTTCCTTGTCACCCACATCAACCATTCGCGCCTGACCTTTCTCATCTAAATGTGTTAATTCATTTGCCATGTGTTATTCAACCTTTCTCCTAAATTTTAGTGGTGCATAGTTTACCCCATTCAACCGCACACTTTACAAACTCTAACGCCAACAACAATGAAAGCTATTGGTTGAAATAACGCATTTATTTACCGGCCGGTAACTTATTTCGACAACCTATAACTCCATGCGCTCAGCAATTAAATTAATCATGTCTTGCATATAGGCTTGCTTAGTTAATGCTTTGGGCGTTGCCGCATACAGCTTGCTCCAGAGCCCACTCTCACTCAATGAACGCGTTGGCAAATGCTGAAAATCCGTCTGCTTTTTCACCAACCACTTTGGCAAAACACAGATTCCACGACCCGCTTCAACACGTTGCAACATCATAATCGTCAGTTCAGAAAAAGAAATCGCTTCAGGTCGAATCTTAGCCGGATGAAGAAACTGCTTAAACACATCAAGCTTTTCTTCCGGCACAGGATAGGTAATAAGAGTTAAGTTCGAAAAATCTTTGGGCGTTAAAAATGGTTTCGCGAGTAATGAATGATCTAAAGGCAATACCGCAACCAGTTCATAACTAAACAGCGCGGTGTAATCAACCCCTTTTAGAGGCTCTGGATCCGAAGTCACCACAAAATCGAGCTTTTGCGATGGGAGTTTTTGTAGTGGAGGTTCATGAAAACTCGGCACAATATCCAAATCGACACTTGGCCATTGAGTTTGGTAAGGTCTCAATAACGGCAACAACCATTCAAAACACGTGTGGCAATCAATGCCAATCCATAAACGCCCAATCTCTCCCTGCTGTAAGGCAACTAATTGGCGTTCCAATTGCTGCATTTGCGGCAAAATGTTTCGCGAACTTTCCAGAATAAGTTGACCGGCCGGTGTAAATTGCAGTGGATGCGTCTTGCGTTTAAATAATTCGGTTTCTAACTGCGTTTCCAACAATTTAATTTGATGCGATAGCGCGGATTGCGTCATATTTAATGACTCTGCCGCTTTCACCAAATTCCCTTCCCGACTCAACGCTTCAAGCGTTTTCAGGTGTTTTATCTCTAGCATAATATCGTGCCTGTCGTATGTTATTCAAAGTTAGCAACTCAAAATCGCGCTAGCCAAACATGAGTTTAATTCATATTAAATTGAAATAAAGTCGTTTTTATTCATCTAAAGAATTCAGTAACATTCTTAATCATCAAAGAACAGTTAGCAGCTAGACGAATAAGAAGGAATCTTATCCATGAATCAAGATTTTACCTACAGCATTAAAAGTATTGTTTTCGATGAGAACTATATTCCATCTGACAACACGCGCATCACCACCAATTTTGCGAACTTAGCCCGTGGCAAGTTTCGTCAGCAAAATCTTCGCAACGCCCTCAACATGATTAATAATCGATTTAATGCCATAGCAAATTGGGATAACCCCAAATTGGATCGCTATTCGATTGAACTTGAAATCATTCATGTCGACGTTGATGTCGAAGGCAAAGGAGAAACTTTCCCAACCATTGAAATCTTGAAAACTCATATTATCGATCACAAAACCAAGCAACGGATTGAAGGATTAGTAGGAAATAACTTCTCATCCTATGTACGTGACTATGATTTCAGCGTTCGCTTGTTCGAGCACAACAAAAATACATCTGAATTTAGCGTGCCAGAAGATTTTGGTGACCTGCATGGAAAAATGTTTCAAGCGTTTATCCATTCAGAGGCTTATCAACAACACTTTCACAAACCACCCGTGATTTGTCTGAGTGTTTCTGATAACAAAACTTACCATCGCACCGAAAATAAACACCCCGTTTTGGGCGTGGAATATCACCCAAACGAGTCGTCATTAACAGAGCAGTATTTCAAAAAGATGGGATTGCAGGTTCGTTACTTTATGCCGCCGAACAGCGTCGCGCCATTAGCGTTCTACTTTTTTGGCGACCTGCTGGCGGATTACACGAATCTGGAATTGATTAGCACCATTAGCACCATGGAAACCTTTCAAAAGATTTACCGACCTGAAATTTACAACGCCAATACGGTTGCAGGCGAGTGTTATCAGCCGAGTTTGAAACACGAAGACCATTCGCTGACTCGCATTGTTTATGACCGTGAAGAGCGCAATCGTTTAGCGATTGAGCAAGGTAAATTTGCCGAGGAAAAATTCATCAAACCATATCAAACCGTTCTTGAACAGTGGGCGGCCAATTACGCCTAAAAACTAAAAAAACGAACCAAAGAAAGCTATTTTTATGAAAAAACTATTCCCCACATCTACCGTCGGAAGTTTACCAAAACCATCATGGTTAGCGGAAACAGAAAAACTTTGGCCGGCATGGAAATTAGAAGGCGATGCTCTTATTGAAGCCAAACAAGACGCTCTGCGTGTCACCTTACAAGAGCAGACCGAAGCCGGTATTGATATTGTCAGTGACGGTGAACAGACTCGCCAGCACTTTGTTACCACCTTCACAGAAAATCTTGAAGGCGTGGATTTCGAGAAACGCCAAACCATGAGAATTCGTAATCGCTATGATGCAGAAGTACCAACGATTGTAGGAGCCGTCAGCCGAAAAAAATCGGTGTTTGTTGAAGACGCAAAATTTTTACGTCGACTCACTGACCAACCGATTAAATGGACGCTACCCGGACCAATGACGATGATCGATACGCTTTATGACGGTCACTATAAGAGTCGTGACGAACTGGCAATGGTGTTTGCAGAAATCCTAAATCAAGAGGCCAAAGAGCTGGCAGAGGTAGGCATCGACATTATCCAATTTGACGAGCCGGCATTTAATGTTTTTATCGATGAAGTAGATCAATGGGGTGTTCCTGCACTTAATCGGGCAGTTGAAGGACTGACATGCGAGTCCGCGGTGCATATTTGCTATGGCTACGGCATTAAAGCCAATACCGATTGGAAAAAAACGCTCGGTGCAGAGTGGCGTCATTACGAAAAAACTTTTCCGAGCATCCAGAAATCGAATATCGATATTATCTCGCTGGAATATCAAAACTCGAATGTGCCAATGGAGCTGATGGAGCTAATTCGCGGAAAAAAAGTCATGGTCGGTGCCATTGATGTCGCTAAACATGAAATTGAAACACCCGAAGAAGTCGCCAATACGTTGCGTAAAGCACTACAGTTTGTCGATGCCGATAAACTCTACCCTTGCACCAATTGCGGCATGGCACCGCTCCCCCGCCATGTCGCGAGAGACAAACTAAAAGCGCTACACGATGGCGCAGCGATCTTGCGTAATGAATTTTCAAATTAAGGTGTAATTTGATGTCTGCACAACTCATTCAAATTCTTGAAACCTCTTTCTTTACCGACGACATCCTATGTCTTCGGTTAAAAGCGAATACTCCGATAGAATTTCACGCAGGACAATATATTCTTCTGGGTCTTGATCCAGAAGAATTAAAACCTTTTTCTATCGCGGCTGCCCCCGATGGCAGCGGCGAGATAGAGTGTCATATTCGCAAAAATAGACAGAGTCCATGGATGCAAGCCCTGTTTACTAAACAATCGGGAGACACACTCTATTGGCAAGGTCCTATAAATCATGTGAGCTTAGCTAAAAATAACTCCCTGCCAACAATCTTTGTTGCCGGCGGTACCGGTTTTGCCTTAGTGAAAGCACTCCTTGAAACACAATTAGCGGATCAATTAAGCCATCCCATTCATATTTATTGGGGTGTTCGCCAAGCTGTCGACCTTTATCAACATAACTGGCTGGTTCAATTGTGCCAACAACATAGCAATATAGACTACACCCCCGTCATTTCAGAACAAGAGCACAATTGGCACGGCACAACCGGATCCGTTCATAAAAAAGTTCTGCAAGACTTCGCAAGCCTTGCAGAACATCTTGTTTACCTTTGCGGGCCTCCTGATATGCAGAAAGCAGCGAAACCGGCATTTTTAGCCGCTGGCCTAAATGAAAAAAATTTCATCTCCTAGAAATAAAATGAAACAGCCTACCTCTGAGTTTATTAAGGGTTTCTCTATTGAAATAACCCCAAAAGGAGCTTTAAACGTTGAGCATTTCGCTGATTACCTAGAGCCTAATACTCGCGTCTATGTCACCTCTCTGCCCGGATCAGATTTTTCTGAAACCATAACGACCTGTAAGCGGTTAAAGAAAGAAGGCATGGTTCCTGTGCCGCATTTTACCGCGCGTCGTTTTAAAAATCGTACCAATCTAGAGTTCGCTCTTGCACAGGTATCTGGGCAAGCAGGCGTTAATCAAGTCTTAGCATTAGCAGGAGCCGACAAACAGGCTGCTGGGCAATTTTCAGACACCATTTCGATGTTGGAAACCGGTCTTTTTGAAAAATATGGCATTCAATCCATCGGGATTGCAGGACACCCTGAGGGAAATCCGGACATTGAAGAAGCCAATTTGCGGGAACATGGTTATAAGAAGATTAAATTTTCCGAAGTGACAGACATTGATATGTATATGGTTACGCAGTTTGTCTTTGAAGCGCAACCGATTATTGACTGGATTGAAAACATTCGCGACGAAGGTAATCCGCTTCCACTGGTGATTGGCATTCCAGGCATTGCTTCACTCAAATCACTTATTAGTCATGCTAGGGCTTGCGGAATTGGCGCATCAAAAACCGTCTTGATGAAACAAGCTAAAAACATTCATAAACTGCTCTCTCTACAAGAGCCAAATAAACTTGTTCAAGATCTTGCGACATACGCAATCAACACCCCAGAGGCCAAAATAAACGGCTGTCATTTATACCCTCTAGGCGGTTTCACGCGTACAGCCGAATGGAGTCGTGCCATTGCGAGGCATTGCTAAATTCATTGCTAATCACACGAATGATCACGTATTAATTGATGACAGTAAAACATGGTATTCAATTGAGCTATCTTCTTTAGAAATCCTAAAACGCATTTTATGCTTGCCTACTTAAGAAATAAAAATTGTCCATCTATGCTTATCAAACACTTAGCAATATCTACAAGCCAATGCTAATATAAATAATAAACCTTATCATTTTCAACAAAATACTTGCCCAATGAAAAATATCATCCTAACTGATGCTGATTTCCAAGAGATGATTCCGCCAAACCCATCATGTAGCTGTAAGGTAGTTGATCAACCCTTTTGCTGTATGAAAATGAATTCCGAGCAAGTTGATCATCAACTGTTTTTTATGCACAGCCAAACAACAACTCAGCAAGCGGTTAGAATATCTATGACTTCTGATTATTTCTCTGCTCATATCGGTATCGGTTTTATGCTGAATGGTCAAAAAAACCATTTTTTACAAGGCTGGATAGCCCCATTGCAAATTGAAGCAAACCAGTTGATTTTTTGTTATGCGCCAATCATGAGCGGCTATACCGAATATTTCGCTAACCGTAACACGATTTCCAGTGGTTTTTACTTAGATTTAGCACTTTTAGAACAGCTATTGCAAACAGATCCACGCCCTCAAGTTCAGGCTCTATTTGAGCCAATTTACAAAGACCCAAGTCAAACTTTTCTACTTACCGCAACAATAAGCCCAGCAATGCTCACATTACTGAATGAGTTACACTCTCAAAAATCAATCGGACTTTTTAATGGCTTTCAACGCCGCGCCAGAATGTATGAATTATTACACTTGACCGTAGAGCAAATTATTCATGAACACTGCGCAAAAATTGACCAACTCAAATTACATACAAGTGATATTTTAAAACTGGAACAAGTAAAGACTATTTTGAATGAAAACATGCAAAAGGCTCCCAGCCTTGCGCAAATCAGCAAACAGGTTGGCTTGAATGAATATAAGCTTAAGCGAGGCTTCAAACAAATAAACCAAAAAACTATTTTTCAATATTTAACAGAACTACGCATGCAGTACGCCGCCCATTTATTACTCCACACGAAACAACCGATTGTTGAGATTTCTCAAAAGGTTGGTTACAACAATCATGGTCACTTTTCAGCTGCATTTCGCGAATATTTTGCCAAAACACCATCTACATTCAGAAAAGAACAAAATTAACTTTTCTTTCATTAAAGACTATTGATTGAACGCAAAACGTAATCCAATCCACCCTCTCTATTCAAATCGAGAGCATTTCCAACACTATTTAATCCTTATTTGAGCAGAAAATATAAATAGAAATCATTATCATTCGCTTTATGATATTAAAGTTAATATAAGAGACAAATGAAATGAACCTTCCTTTCCAACGTAAGCACTTAATTGTTTTGTGTCTAAGTATGGCCATTCCTGAATTGGCATTTGCCAGTGACGCTGCTGAAATGAGCAAAATTGCTCAAACCACTGAAACCGAATTACAAGGTGTAACCGTTACTGCCAATAAAATTGAAGAAAACATTAACGATGTACCTCAAGCAATTACTGTCATTGATAGTTTTGATCTTGAGGAAAAAGGTATTCAAAACGTAAAAGATATCATTCACGAAATTCCGAATATGTCGACTACTCCTATGGGAGGAAATGAAGTCGGGTTCCGTGGCTTAACAACGTCAACCTTTACTAATAACAATCCTGTTGTCATTTATATCGACGGCGTAGCAACCACCAATTATGTAGGATTTGATGCCTCTATGGCCAACGTTGAACGAGTGGAAGTATTACGTGGGCCCCAAGGCACGCTATATGGCAAAGATGCGATTGGTGCGGTCATTAATATTGTTACTAGAGAACCTTCCAATAGCTGGCATGGAAAACTGAATACTGAACTCGGTAGCCGTAATCATAACTTTGCCTCTTTTAATAGCAGCGGTGCTTTGATAAAAGACAAGCTATTTGTGGGAATCAATGGTCAGATACAACAAGAAGATGGCTGGATTGAAAACACTTATCCTAACGTGCAAAAAAACGCCAATGCTCAGGATAAACGCAAACTTGGAGCTCATTTACTCTATAAACCGACAGATCGCCTAAAAGCCAAACTCAATATCGCCCATGAAACAAATGAAAATGGTTGGGGTGATAAATACGCAGCGCCTGCGGGCACGAACTTATCAGAGTTTAATCGTGATGATGCAGAAAAAATCGCGCGCGACATCGAAACCCTAGAAGAAACCACCATAAACTCACAAAGCCTAAGTCTTGATTACGAGGCGGATTTGTTCAATATTCAATCAACAACCGTCCATAAAAAGTATGAAATGGATGGCATTTATGATGCAGACTCCGGCATTGACCCTCACTACATGGGGCTGACCATGTTTAATTATGCTGACACAGATACCCTCTCTCAGGAGCTAAGATTTTCCAGTAAAAACTCGATTGGATTTCGTTGGGTTGGCGGCCTTTACTTAGATAAAGAAGATCACTCACAAGCACCTTATGGCATGGAGTTTCCTGACTTTTACGATTCCACTGGCGATGGCACAGCAGATACTTTTTACCAAAATTCTCGTATGAATGCTGAATCGAATACTGACAGCTCCACTCGGGCTGCATTTGGTCAAATCATTTTACCCATTGCGAATAAAACTGAATTGACTTTGGGTGGACGAATTCAACGGATTGAAAAAGAGATTGATTTAAACGTTTATTACCATGAAGTCGGTGCTAGCAAAGGCAGTCCATTCTTTACTTATCAAGATAAACAAACTTGGGATACCTTTCTGCCTAAAGTAGCTCTAAGTCATAAATTAACCGATCAATGGACGACTTACGGCTCTTTCTCTAAAGGTTATATGCCAGGAGGGTTCAACTATTTTGCAAGTAATGGCGGCTCGGAAGAAAACAGTTTCAATCCACAAGTTTCAAAAAACTATGAATTAGGAATTAAAGGTCAGTTTGACGACTTAACACTTTCCGCCAACCTGTTTTATATGGATATTGAAGACACCCATGTTTACAAATCAATTGGCACACTTTATCTAACCGATAATGCAGAAAAATCGCATTCTCAAGGGATTGAACTTGAGGCTAACTGGTTTGCCACCGACAACCTACAATTCACTGGGGCTTTCGGTTACACCAACGCTGAATACGATGATTATGATAACGGTTACACCAACTTAAAAGGTCAAACGGTCTCTAATACACCGCGCCACACAATACGATTAAGTGCCGCCTATAACAGTCCAAATGATTGGTATGGACGAGTTGATTTATACAATGAAGGCAGTGTTTATTATTACAACGATTACCAAAAAAACCTGGTTAAACGAGGCAGTTTTACCACTGTTGATGTTCGAGGTGGCTATCGCATAAACGATTGGGATATTTACGCCTATGCAAAAAATCTAACCGACGAAAAATACATCACTTCTTATATGTCTAATTACAGTAAAGCACAAGCCTCTTTTGGAGAACCTAGAAGCTTTGGCTTAGGTGCTCGTTACCATTTTTAACTTTCAGACTCCTAACACAAGGAGTCTTTTATTTAACTCATTCGTAAAGGGGGTTTATATGGTGATTGACCACAATTCATCGGAATCATGCCCGACTTATATGCAAATTAAGCACGCCCATGATTTCGGTCAAGGACAACTACATTCCGCAGAAAAACGAGCATGGATGGTTGCAGTATTAACCTTAGTCGTTATGTTTGCCGAAGTTATCGCCGGCCTTGTTACAGGCTCTATGGCATTATTAGCTGACGGAATTCATATGGGAGGCCATGCGATTGCTCTCGGTTTGGCAGCATCAGCTTATTACCTGTCAAGACGCTATGCACATGACCGCCGCCTTAGCTTTGGCAGTGGAAAAATCAAAGACCTAGCCGCTTATACCAGCGCTCTACTTTTGGCGCTTTCATCTGTATGGCTTTTAGTCGAATCGATAAATAGACTTCTTAATCCACAGGCTCTTCTAGCCGCAGAGGCAATGATCGTTGCAATCATTGGCTTAGTGGTCAATGGCCTGTCAATTATTTTATTGGCCGGTGGTGAGCATCACCATCATGAACACGGACATACCCATTCACACTGTCATTCAAATAATCATGCAAACGAGCATAATCATGGTCACGATAATAATATGAAGGCAGCGTTATTTCATGTAATTGCTGATGCGGTTACTTCCGTTGCCGCAATTGCTGGACTAGCTGCTGCATGGCTTTGGGGTTGGAATTGGTTGGACCCTGTCATTGCATTGGTCGCGGCTATTTTGATTATCCGCTGGTCTTGGGGATTAATGAAAAACACGGGAACCATTTTACTCGATGCCGAAGCACCACAAGCTCTGCGCGTACAAGTTCAAGAACGCTTACAGTCGGTTGCCGAGGTGAAAATTAACGATCTGCATCTATGGTCAGTCGGTCAGGGTGCTTGGACTTTGGCTGCATCTCTTGTCTCCCACGAACACATTTCACCCACCTGTTTTAAAGATGCTTTAAAGGATATTGAAGGCTTGCATCACCCCATGATTGAACTCCATATTTGCAACAGTTGTTCGTCAATTCAGCCAAGTGTAACAACCAAAGGAGCTTCGCATGTTGACTGACACGATGGCGCCAACCAAAAGCAAAACCAGTATTGAAAATTGGGCTTTACTCACTGCGATTTACATTACCCAGTTTATGCCAATGAGTTTTTTCTTCGTGGCGTTAGTCGCAATCCTGCGTCAACAAGGTACTCCACTAGAACAGCTCAGCCTAATCTATATTATTGGGTTATTCAAAGTATTTAACTTCTTATGGGCACCCTTGGTAGACCGCTTCAATTTTGGACGTTTAGGTCACTACAGAGGTTGGATGTTACTGATGCAAATCAGTACCGTTATCGCACTCTACGAGCTGAGCCAATTAGATATCGCTAACGATTTAGAGCTTATTTTTATACTCTGTATGCTGATTGGCTTGTTTGCTGCAACCCAAGATATTGCAGCGGATGCCTTAGTATATCGACTGGTTCCAAAAGAGGATCGGGGACTTGGGAATAGCATTCAAATTGTAGGCGGAATGGTTGGTAATCTATTCGGTGCAGGAGCTATTCTCATGCTCTATCCAACGATTGGCTGGGAAGGCTGTGTTTTCCTCTTAATGGCAGCCATGTCCATTTCGATTATTTTACTACTACGATTTAAGGAACCAAAATTCGTTTTTGAGCATCCGACCATACCTGAGTCAATGAAACGACTCGGCTCTTTTTGGAAGCGACCTAAAGGTGGGCATTGGTTTGCAATTTTATTGTTATATCCACTAGGTGTAAGTTTAGCTTGGGGAATTATTACGCCAATGCTGGTTGATGCAAACTGGGGCTTGGATAACATCGGTTTTGTTGTGAATGTCATCGGCTCTTCCATCGGAATCCTAGCAGCACTATCCGCTGGTTGGCTTATTAAACATCATGGTCGTAAAAATACCATTCGAGCTTCGGTACTATTTCAATTGCCGGGTATTTTACTTTTAACCCTAATTGCTTTAGGACATACAGACACGCTAACTGTCAGCCTGATCATCGCCTCTTTCTTTCTGACTTACACACCTGTCAGCGCAGTGCTATATACCCTAATGATGGATCATTCTTCCAACGAAAATCCTGCCACGGATGTCGCCCTGCAGTTTAGCGTATACAGTGCAATTGGTTTTGCAGCAGCTGGCGTAGGCACTGCACTTGCAGGACAAATTGGCTACCTATCCGTATTTATTCTAGCTGCATTTGCCGTTCTTATTGCTGCACTTGCAACTTTTACCTATCCGTTTAAGGAGAACAAAAATGTCTGATTCAAATCACGATACGATTACCGCTAAAAGCGGATTATGGGGCGTGATTGTACCAGTAAAAGTTCGTATCAATATTGCGATTGGCTTAGGCGCTTTAAGTAGCCTGCTGGTTCTTGCGGCAATTGTCAGTTTGGCAGTGGTCGTGCACAGTCTTGTCATAAATGATCATCAACATTGGCTCTGGGTCGGATTAGCTTTTATGTTTACCATTTTAGGATTAGCGACAAAATTAGCCGCTTTTACCTTATCTCACCTCGCAGCTTTCAAGCTTGAGGTAATTTTGCGCACCGCATTAGCAGATCATTTAGCAAAACTACCGCTTGGTTTTCTGATTGAGAAAGGTTCCGGCCGTCTAACAAAAGTAATTCAAGACGATGTCAAAGCGCTGCATGCTTTTGCAGCAGACAGCACGCCCTTTTTTGGTCGTTCCTTTGCCATGCCTATTGCAACCTTTATTTTAGTTATGCTAATTGACTGGCGTTTGGGTTTAGTAGCATTCTTCATGTTAGCCATCGGCATGGGAATTATGAGCTTAGCATTTAAAAACCACAAAGAGCTTGCTGATCGCTACGATTCCGAGCGTGAAAAAATTCATCATAGCGTAATTGAATTTGTACAAGCTATGCCTGTGGTACGTACTTTTGATGATGGTAGCCAATCGTTTGGACGCTATATGACAGCGCTTGAAGGTTTCCGTGAAGTGTTTTCCAAATGGATGTCTCAGTCAGGTACTGCTGCAAAAGCGGGGATGTTAGCGCTTAGCCCTCTACCGACCGTCATGGCGCTATTAATTATAGGGGGATATTTTTATATCAACCAACAAATTGAGTTTTCCACTTGGCTAGCAATTCTGCTAATCGGCTCCGGTTTAGTGGAATCGATTATGCCTCTAATGTGGCTGAATCAATTTATTCGCAAGGCACAAACCAGTGCCTTACGAATTCAAAGCCTGCTTGAGGAACCAGTAATGCCCTTAACTGAGACACCACAACAACCAAACGATGCCAGTATTGCTTTTAATCAAGTTGATTTTAATTACGGCACACGAGAACAAAATGCGCTAAAAAAAGTTAGCTTTCAAGTACCGCAAGGAACAGTCGCAGCGTTGGTTGGGCCATCTGGAGCAGGAAAAAGTACCGCTGCTAAACTGATTCCGCGTTTTTGGGATGTCACAAATGGTGCCATCAAAATCGGCGGTGTTGATGTCCGTGACATGTCTCCAGAAACATTAATGAGTAAAGTGTCTTTTGTATTTCAAGACACCTTTTTATTCCATGACAGCTTAGCGAATAATATTCGCTTGGGTATTGACGGTGCAACGCAAGAACAAATTGAGGCTGCGGCCAAATCTGCTCAAGCGCATGATTTTATCCAACGACTTCCGCAAGGTTACAACACCATCGCTGGAGATCGTGGGACTCGATTATCGGGAGGTCAACGCCAACGTATCACCATTGCCCGAGCCATTCTGCAAAACCGCCCGATTGTTGTGCTAGATGAAGCAACGGCTTTTGCCGATCCAGAAAACGAAGCCGCTTTAATTCAAGCTTTAGCAAATCTGATGCAAGGACGGACAGTCATTATTATTGCGCACCGCCTATCAACGATTAAAGATGCCGATCAAATCATTGTATTTGATCAAGGTGAAGTGGTTGAAAAAGGTCAACACTCAGCACTGGTTGAACAGCGAGGTGTGTATGCTCGTTTATGGCGCAATTATGAAAAAGCCCAAGGCTGGTCACTGGGTAAAAACTCAAATAAGGAGGCGAAATAATGAGCACTAAAAACAACCAAACGGCTAAATCAATTCCGTCTCTAAAACAATCTTTTCAACGAATGATTCATGCTGCTGGCGATCAAGGTTCTGCGTTAAAACGCTCTTTTACACTGACAATTGCTTCAGCAATTCTACAAGGTTTAGCTTTTGCTTGCCTCTATCCATTATTCAACGCGTTAGTTACCGAAGGCAATACAGAAAAAGCCATCCAATGGCTTAGCACCATGTTGATCATAAGTTTATTTGAACTGATCTTACGTTGGCAAGCACACAATTTTGGTTATTCTGAAAAACTCTCAGAAGTGACTCACCAGATGCGTGTCAAAATCGGCGCACAACTTCGTAAAATCCCACTGCATGTATTGTCAGACAAGCGTACAGGCGAATTTACGTCAGTTATTGCAGGGAATGTTGATGAAGTCATTACCCCTATGGGGAATGTGGTCGAGATGTTTATACGCAGCCTAATCGTCCCAATAGTCATTGTGATTGCGACAGCGTTTGTTAACTGGCAATTGGCTTTGGCACTGTTGTTGATTTTTCCGATGATGATTCCGATTTACCGCTGGCGTCGAACCGCTTTTGGCAAGGGAATGCGTACCCTAGAAAAGGCACATAAACAAACAAACTCAGAAATTATTGAATACGCTCAAGGTTTGCCGGTTTTACGGGCGGCAAATGCAACCGGGGACAAGGCACAAAAATTGCAACAATCACTAATTCACCTGCAAATGGTGCAACGTAAAGGACAATTAAAAGGTGTTATTCCAAACCTGAGTCTTTGGACTCTAGTTGAAGGCGGTATTATTCTGGTTCTGGCACTGGGTGTCTATTTTATTACCACGCAAAGCCTAACGATTGCAGCTCTAGCAGCGCTTTTAGTGATTAGTGTTCGTTTGTCGGAATCTGTAGCAATTATCACCAATGTATCTGCAGTTCTGGATTATATGGAAACTGGCCTTGAAAAAATTGAAGAATTTTTAGCGATCAAACCACTCGATTTTGATCAGCAACAACCATTGCCCGAGAAGTTTAATCTGGAATTTAAGAATTTACGTTTTGGTTATCAAACTGATAGCACACCAGAACTGGATCAAATCAACTTGAAAATTCCTGAAAAATCAATGACCGCTTTGGTTGGACCTTCCGGTTCCGGCAAGACCACTCTAACACGGATGATAATGCGTTATGCCGATCCGCAAGAAGGTCAGCTACTGCTCAGCAATATCGATTTAAGACGAATTTCCCCTGACCTACTCATGCAGAATATTTCAGTGGTCTTCCAAGATGTTTATCTATTTGATGACACCATCTTGAACAATATTCGCATGGGGAAACCAGATGCATCGGATGAACAAGTTGAAGCCGCTGCAAAATCGGCACACTGCCACGAATTTATTGCCCGACTACCGCATGGTTACCAGACCCGTGTTGGCGAAATCGGCGGCACCTTATCAGGAGGCGAACGCCAACGAATCAGTATAGCCCGTGCGATACTTAAAGATGCGCCGATTGTGATTCTTGATGAGCCTACCGCAGCCTTGGATACTGAAAGCGAACTAGCCGTTCAACAAGCAATTGATGAGTTAGTCCAAAATCGCACCGTGATTGTGATTGCGCATCGTCTGTCCACCATTGTCGGCGCTGATCAGATTGTCGTTTTGGAAGATGGCAAAATCAAACAAATCGGAAAACATGACGAACTGATTTCACAAGATGGTCGCTATCTGTCTATGTGGCAGGCACAACAGAATGTTAAAAATTGGCATTTACACTCTCCAAACAAATAGATCTCTAAAACATCGAGAAACAAGAGAATATTTCAAAAAATACCGGAAATGACAGTATGAATAAAGAAGAGCTAACCAACGCATTCAATCAGCGTGCCTCCGATTATGACAAGGGATGGGAACAATTATCACCTGTTCTCCACGGTCTGTACCATTTACTCAGCTCAATTCTCTCGGAATTACCTCATGATGCAAAAATACTCTGCGTTGGAGCTGGAACTGGTGCCGAGCTATCATACCTAGCGCAAAAAAATCCTAATTGGCACTTCACAGCTGTTGACCCCTCATCCGCAATGTTAGACATTTGCCGCCAGCGCGCAAAGACCGAAGGGTTTTATTCTCGTTGTAGTTTTTACGAAGGCTATCTTGAAACACTTCCCTCTGAAGACAAATATGATGCCGCGACCGCCCTTCTTGTATCCCATTTCATTCTTGAACAACAGGATCGTAAGAAGTTTTTCGGAGAAGTTGCCAATAAGTTAAAGCTAGGAGGGATATTAACCAATGCCGATTTATCAACCGGAAGCAGTCCTCACAACTATGAAGCTCTATTGGATGCTTGGATAAATATAACCTCTAGTACTGACACTTCGAACGAGGATCAAAAACAAATACGGGATATGTATTTTAATGATGTTGCCGTACTACCTCCACGACAAGTCGCATCGCTAATTCAATCGGCAGGTTTTGAGTTACCGGTACAATTTTTCCAATCTGGATTAATTCACGCTTGGTTCTCAAAATGCGCTTTCCACCAAGCAAGTTAACAGCTACTCACGATCCAGATTTGTCGCTCGTCCCAAGACACCAGAAATCAAGACACAAAAATGTCGTTCACTAAAATCGCATGTACTTCAACCGAGACCAAGAAAGACCGAAAAATGAAACAATTAACTCCTCTCGCCATCTCCAATTTTTTAACCGTTGCATCAATGATGGCTTTTACTGTCATCGTCGGACCGCTGATCCGTCAGCTTGAGCTTGAAGAGTGGCATGGCGGTTTAATGGTTGCCGTTGCCGGAATCAGCTGGTTGTTTCTTGCGCGACCTTGGGGGCATGCCAGTGACCTAAAGGGTCGTAAACCGGTACTGCTTTTGGCGATCGGTGGATTTGCCATAATGTATTTATGCCTAGCTGTAATTCTCGAACTGAGTGAACAAGCCCTGTTTTCGGCTTGGATGCTTGTCTTACTACTCACTCTTATTCGCAGTCTGATCGGAAGTTTTTATGCCGGCATTCCGGTAATTATCAATGCTTTTATTGCTGACAATTTTGGCTCGGACAAACGTACTTCAGCCATGGCACTGATAGGCTTTTCAAATGCTTTAGGTATGATTTTTGGCCCTTTCATGGCCGGTTTACTTGTAGTTTACAGTCTAACCACTCCGATTTATCTCGCTACCATTTTACCGCTATTAGCATTATTAGTCGTTTGGTGGAAGCTACCAAATGAAAAGGTAGAAAACGATGCATCGCTACCAAAACCCAAATGGCACGATCAACGGTTGCGCTTACCTATGGCCAGCGGTTTTGTTGCCATGAGCAGCGTAATTGCCGCACAAACGCTGGTGGGCTTTTTTGCGATTGACCGTCTGCAATTGGACTTAAATGAAGCAGCACAAGTCGCCGGTTATGCTCTGACAGCGGTTGGCATCACTTTAGTGCTAGTGCAAGGATTCATTATTAAAAAATCGACTATGCAACCAATCCAAATGGTCATAGTCGGCGCTTTCATTTCGGCGATTGGCTTTTTCTGCCTAGTATGGGTGAGCCAAATCTGGCAATTGATTGCTGGATTTTCGGTAATTGCAATCGGTTTGGGACTGCTTTTTCCCGGCAAACAGGCAATGACGGCAAATGCCGTCGAAGCGTATGAACAGGGAGCCGCCTCTGGAACCGTCTCAGCAACCTATGGGTTAGCGATGATCGTCGCACCAATTATGGCCACACTTCTATATCAACTCAGCAGTGACTTCGCATTTAGCGTCTTTGCAGTGATGCTACTTGCTCTATCAGCCATGGCAATTCGCAAATACAAACACCAGCAAATTGAATTTGAGGGTGCTCTATGACCCCTTGGTGAATTCTAACTCAGGCGATCATTACCGAAACCATCGCCACCAGCGCGCTGAAAAGTTCACAAGAGTTTAAGAGTTTAAGAGTTTACTCGCCCCATTCCGTCGATAATTATCATAATCGGCTACGGACTCTCTTTCTACCTACTTACCCTACCCCTAAGATCTCTACCAATCGGGACAGTTTTACGCAGTTTGGTCAGCCGCTGGTATTGCACTGATTACCCTGATTGGCTAGCGGGTGTTTAAAGAAAAACCCAACACTCCGATGCTGCTTGGCATCGGTTTGATTATTTTAGACATTCTAACCATCCATTTTTTCTCGAAACCTCATACTTAAACATTCTGCATGCTTTACACTTTTAACAATCTTTAGCACTAAAAGAAAAATGATATGCACTTGGATTTTTCCCAATTAACACCAACCGAACGTTATTTCACCATGACGCAAGCGATTATCCCTCGCCCCATTGCTTGGATTCTGACTGAAAACCTCAACGGCAGTCACAATCTAGCGCCCTATTCCTATTTCACACCGATCTGCAGTGATCCACCTTTAGTGTTAATTTCCGCTGGAAAAAAAGCTCAAGGAATTGAAGCAGGTCAACCAAAAGATACCGTACTAAACATTACCGGCCGGGAACATTTTGTTATTCACATACCGACTGCAGAACAAATCAATGCTGTTCAAAAGTCGGCGGCGCTAATGCACTATGGCGAATCTGAGGTGAAACAACTGGGATTAGAGCTGACACAATTCGAAGACTTTCCTTTGCCGAGATTAAAAGACAGCTCAATTGCGTTAGCCTGTCGTTTGCACAGACTAGATGAAATCGGAAATACACCGCAAGCAGTTATTTACGGAGAAATCCTTTCGGTCTATATCGCAGACAATTTGCTTAATGCCCAAAACCGCATCGATCCACTTCTTCTTAACCCGCTTTCCAAACTCGGCGGAGCCAATTACGCACCTTTGGATACCATTATTCAACCGGAACTTTGATTATGTTGGAAGCTTTGCAAAATCGCCTACATGAGGACATCCCGCTAACCAAACATATGGGGATTGAAATCGATAGCTACGATGGAGAAACTCTGTCACTTAAAGCGCCTCTGAATCGAAACATTAATCATAAACAGACGGCTTTCGGCGGCAGTCTTTATTCGGTATCCGTGCTAACCGGCTGGAGTTTGATTTACTTGATCTTGCAGGAAGCGAATCTTGAGGGCCATATTGTCATTCAAAAAACACAAACCCATTTCCTGCTTCCGGTCAGTACAGACCTGATGACCCAATGTCGAATCCCTAATCCACAAGACAAGGCACGTTTTTTAAAGGTTTATCATCGAAAAGGTTTGGCTAGGCTGCACTTGAACGTAGAAATCACAGACGAGAAAGGAAACACCCAGCTCTGCTTTGAAGGCGATTATGTCGTTCATAAACATCCTTTGCCGAACTGAGAAAATAACCAAAATTGAAATGTGGAAAGGCCTCTGCACAACAAAGCTATTGTGAAACCACTAGAGGCCACCCTTTGGGATGCTGCATAATTTCAACGGGGAAATCATACACATAACTTAATAGGCGATTCTGATAGACTTTTTCTATCTTATTTAACGCCTGAACTTTGCCTTGTTTTAATAACAAGGCACGATCACCATATTGAGCTGCAAGATTGAGATCATGCAAAACCGCCACCACTCCAATGCGATGGTATTGAGCGAATTCCTTAACCTTCGCAAAAACCTGATGTTGATGCGATAAATCCAGACTTGATGTGCACTCATCCAAAAACAGATAACGCGGCTCATCACGATGAAACCCACTATACTCCAGCTGAGCTAACACGCGAGACAAATGAACTCGCTGTTTCTCACCACCAGAAAGCGTCAAAAAATTTCGCTCAGCTAAGTGCATAACATCAAAACGTTCCAATGCCTGTAAAGTAACCGTTTCTATATTAGACTTTGAAACGGAACGTAAAGCCATCTGTACCACTTCTTTCACTAAAAAAGGAAAATCCAGATAAATCGACTGAGGCATAACAGCGCGAACCCCCGATAACTGCAAACCTGAAAAATCCTTAATGTTTTTGAAATTTAGCATGACTTTACCGTCGTAGCCAGAATAGTCCCCCGTTAAGCAATTTAACAAGCTCGATTTACCGGCACCATTAGGCCCAAGAATACATAGCAACTCACCGGCTTCAACATCTAAAGAGATGTTGTCTAAAATAGGTTTATTATCGAAGGCAAGACTTAAATTGGTCGCTTGTAACATATCTTCTCCTGAAATCTTTACCAGCCGACTCGACTGCGTCGCTGCAACAAGAGCCATAAAAAGAAAGGCCCACCAAAAGCGGCAATCACCAATCCAATCGGCAATTCTGCTGGTGCTAGAAGAGTTCTTGCGACCATATCTGACCCAAGCACTAACATTGCCCCCATAATGGCACTTCCTGGCAGTAACCAGCGATGATCCGGCCCAAGTAACAGACGAACTAAATGCGGAGCAACCAAGCCAATAAAGCCAATCATTCCACTTACCGCAACCGCAGAACCAACCGCTAAAGCACTTAACACAATCACACCAGTCTTGAGCTGCTTAAGCTTATACCCCATATGATGGCAAACCAACTCCCCCATCAAAAAAGCATTCAAGCTCTTGGCAAAATAAGGCAGTGCACCGATGGCTAAAATGATGGGTAACGAAACCATCAATAAATCTTCGTTTGAAGCACTCGCGATCGAACCCATACTCCAGAAAGTCAAACTACGTAACTCTTCATCTGTTGCATAATAGGTCAAGATCCCAGTCGCTGCGCCTGCAATCGCATTAATCGCAATCCCTGCCAAGAGCATAAGTCCAACATCCGTTCGGCCATTACGAGTGGCAATTTGATAAATGATTAACGTAACAACAAGACCACCTAAAAAAGCAGCTATCGGCAGTGCAAAATAACCTCCCCAAGCGACCCAGCCTGACAGCGAACTACTTCCTAAAACAATCACTGAAACAGCGGCTAAAGCTGCACCGCTTGAAACGCCCACCAAACTGGGATCGGCCAGAGGGTTTCGAAATAAGCCCTGTAAGGCGGCTCCTGCCACTCCCAAAGCGGCTCCAACCAAAATCGCCAGCAAAATTCTCGGAAGCCGAATATCCATCACCACCTTTTCAGTAAAAGGATCTATTTCCGTAATTAAGGCTGCGCTGGCTTTGACCCAATCCGTTTGAATCGCGCCGACAGACAAAGAATAAATCGCCACAACCATCATAAAGAAACTCATCGCAATTAAACCAAAATAAGGATGATCAAAGAGACGAGAGTGGTTCATGGAACGACCTTTGTAAGCAGATCACTGTTTGATAACGTTTGCTTGCCATAGACTTGTTGCGCGAGTTTAAGAATTTCTTCACCAATTCTAGGACCAAAATTGAGAAAACTATTGTCCATTACCACCAAGTTTTTTTGTTGCCCTGCCTTAGTCAGGCTAATAGCAGTGGCATTCAGTATTTTGTCGCGCCCTCCCGAAGACTGCAAACCATGCTGCATCGTGATTAAATAGCTTGGATTAAACAAAATAGCCGATTCAGCGGTTAAAGGCTTGTAGCCCTGAATTAAACCGGCCGGTGGATTTTCAACCCCAGCCAAACGCAACATTTCATCTGCACGTGTACCGCTTCCGGCAACCATCATATTGCCGTTACGCATACCCAGAACAAACATCGCTGTTTTGCCAGATTTACCAGCCATTTTTGCCACTTTGACTTTAGAAATCTCAAGCTCTTTTTTGATTTTTGAAATCAATGCCTCAGCTTGTTCAAGTTTATCCAACGCCTTTCCAATTTCTGTGATTTTGTGAAACACGCCTTCAACAGTAAATCGGTTTTCAATTTGAACAACTTTAATGCCGGCTGCCTTTAACTGCGTAAAGACTTTCTGAGGCTTTGCATCTTTGGTCGTAATCACTAAACTTGGATTCAACGACAATATCCCTTCAGCACTGAGCTGACGCATGTAACCGACACTCGGCAACTTAACGACTTCTGCCGGATAAGTGCTAGTAACATCTCGTCCAACAAGTTGTTTTTCAGCGTTTAATTCATAGAGGATTTCTGTTAAAGATCCATCAATAACGACAATCCTTTCCGCTTGCGCTTTATGAGATAACCCCAGTAATACAAATAGCAAAACAAAACTGGTAATAAAATAACGCGCACTTTTCAACTCGCAGAATAAACAAAGTTTCATTGTGACTTCTCCCTCTACGCTCTCATGATTCTTCAGCAGGTAACTCTGACAATACAGCCAACAAGTCTTGCCATTTATTCATGATGGTTGCATCACCTCGTGCATCGGGGTGTAAATAAAGCATGGCGATAGACTGTTGGGATTTATCAAACCATTCAATCGACTCAATCACCTCTTTTTCACTCGGTTTATACACTCGCCAAACTTGATCAATCTCTGACAAATTAAGGTGCATGTGAAAGTGCTCATCTAAAACATTAAACCAAGGGCCGGTTTCCATAAGATTAGAAATCGTTCCTTGATGAATCTGAGTACAAACCCCATTCGGTGCAAAGATCAAAAGCGGGATGTGCAGACGTGCTAATTGTTCCAACATAAACTTTGCCGCATCGGCGGGAAGTTTTGAAGCAACGGTCTCTAGCCGTTGATAAGCTTGAGGGCGTGTCAACCCATAACGTTTTAACAATGGCCCTACCTGATGCGAGTTCGTCATTTGCTGCCACTGTTTTTCAAATTCAGCCCAGACATCATCGGAAATATGAATGCCTAATAAATCTTTACCGGCCGGTATTTCTGGAACAGGCATCACAAAATCGGCTCGGTACTTTTGGGTCAAGTAATCATAGGCTGCACAATCACTTTGTTCAGTCAGATAAATTTTATGAATCGCACGCCCTTGAACATCGAAGAACTGTAAACTTAGTCGGTCATTTTCGTTTACCGCAAAGCCATACTTCACCTCATTGATTCGTAAGCGTAAATCCACCGGCGGATTCTCTAAAATCATATGAGCATGTCGAAAGCGAGGATTGTGATAATGCCCATGATGCTCAAACACAATGCTATCGTTTCGAGTCAACGCCATTACCTCCCCTAAATTTTGCACAGCAATCAATAAGTCTTGTAGACGGCCGATATCCAATGGAATTGCCTGATTTGGGAAGGATAAAGCCACATATTCGGCCTCACTAATTCCCATCATATTGGCGGCTTCTCTCGCACGAGGTGGACGCTTAGAAGACTGCAACAGCTGTTTTTGTTCGATTAATGCATGCATCTTTTACTCCTGCTCGTCCCAGTTTTCGACAGCAAACGTCAATTTCCCAGAACCAAAATCCGTCACTCTAATGCGAGCATAGTGGTAATCTCCTTCTGCACTCGAGGTAGCCGAGCGCAGAATCCATCCATTACTAGCATCCTCGTGAATGTTCACACTGTGAGTGGCCATATCATAGGTGTACCAATCTTGGAATTGAGATTGCACGGCATCGGTCAACCAATCCGACTCCGAACAATTCTCATATGTGACTGCGTCAAATATCGCGAGAGTATTTTCTGGCGTTTTTGATTCAAATTCGGCTTGCACCGCTGAGCCGTTTTCATCGTATAAAGAGTCATAGCTATGCGCTAGACACCCTAGAACATTTCCATCTCCTGACACGCCACTGTTCGTTTTAAAACCAACATACTTTTGATAAGCCAAATGCCATGTTTGACCTTCAGAAACAACCTGCCCCGTTGCAAGATTCAAATACACTGCTTGGGTGGTATCAGTCGCCGCATCTAATGTGACAAGCTGCGAAGGTTCATTCGCGCCTGCTTGCGCAATTCGCAATCGCAATGTTGCGCTTGGTGCAGTGCCATCCTCACCATAATTACCAATCACTTGAGCTTTGTAATAAGCGCCATTTTCTTCAAATACATAGGTCGCATAGTTTGGCCACATTTTATGCATACCTGCAACGCTGTACTCCAAAGGCCCATAGCCACCAGGTGAAGAAAGCACACCACTGGCGGTATCTTCAAAAAACTTATACACTTGATTTCGGTCGGTTGGATCCGTGATTTCAAACGGGCTCTCCGCCATAATCGCACCGATTGCAGCATCACCACTTCCAGAAGCCCCGCCATTGATTTGAATCACATGTCCATAGCCTTGGCTACTAATCTTCAATTCCCAATCATCTGCTTCGGTAACAATCGAATTAGTCTCCAAATCCCAGTAGATTGGAGCACTGCTGTAATCTAATTCTGGTGTGCTTACTGCTGATTGAAATGCCTTATTTCCTGATGTCTCTTGCCCTGGTGTTTCTGTTTGAGGGTTATCGCCCTCTGAAATGGGTGATTCTGCTGGGCTGGAAGACCCACCACCTCCACCACAAGCGCCAAGCCCCAAGGTTAAAAAAAGCAATGCACTTGATTTAGCTAATTTCTTCATTTTCCATTCTCCTTAATTGATTACTTTTAATACTTATTACGTTGCCAGCGTATCCCAACATAAAGATAACGACCTTCTTCAGGACGATAGTCAGCACCGGTAAATTCTCTTTGCTTATCAAAGGCATTCTTAATGCCTGCGTACCATGCCCAATGCGGTGAAATAGATTGATTAAGACGGAAATCCATTACCGAAAAAGCAGGTGAAGTTTGTAGATTATCGACATCAATGTATTCTTTCGATTGATAACGCCAATCCATATTGAGTTGCAAAGTTTTAACCGGTGAATACTCAGCCCCAAAAGCAACCTCGTGCTCAGGACGATTAACGAGTTTTTTCCCAGTTATTTCATCCTTGGCTTTTAGCCAGTTGTAATGACCGTTCAATTTCATTTTGGGAGAAAGTTTGTGACTAAAACTGACCTCAAGCCCCCGAGTCGAGGTTTTTTCAATATTTTGATAACGATAAATCGCAATGTCTGAGGCTTGAGAATCACTCTCTGAGTAAATGCTTTCAATCAAATCCGTCGCATCGTTAAAGAACACATTTAATTGCACAGAACTGTGCTTGGAGTAATACCACTCTCCACCAAGCTGATAACTTAAAGAGCTTTCTGGTTTTAAATCAGAATTACCTAAAACCATGTAACCCAAATGACTATGATCAAAAATGTAATAACGCTCTTTAAGGTTTGGCACACGATAGCCATTTCCAAAAGACGCACGTAAATTCAAACGACCATAATTTGGAGTTTCTTGCGACCACAGCGCACTGAGCATTGGAGAAATATGACGACCAAAATCCTCATCATGATGCACTCGAACACCCGGTAAAATTTCCAGATGATCGGTCACAAACCAGCTATCTTGTGCATAAAATTCTTGAGAATGTGCTTTCTGATTATCGACTTCTGTGACCCAGCCACTATTAAGCTTATGCTGTCGAACATTTAGGCTCTGTTGCTTAAGCACCACTCCCGTGCGCAAACTATGCTTTGGGTTTAATTCATAGCCATAATCAAAACTTGCCTGATATTCATTAATATCTGTGAGGCGTTTTTGATCTATTGGCAGCGTTGATTGCACATCCTGACGAGACTCATTTTGATAATCCTCTGCCATTAAACGTAACTGCCAACTTCGGTCTTTTTTGGTTTGATTATCAAGAACAGCGGATAACTGATATGAATCGGTAAGCTCAACCTTATCCTTTGGCAAGCTCCCAGTACCCGGTACAAAATTATCGAGCACGGTTGTTAAATCTTCATGGAAGTATCGCGGCTGGACACGTAGACTCAATCCTGGTTCAAATTGATAACCAATGACCCCTGACAAATTGACTCTTTGACCACTTTCACCTTGAGTTGAAGCTTGTGCTGGGTCAATCGTCCAACCATTTGAGTCGTCTAATTTAGCATTGAACTGCCCTTCCCAATCACCGACTCGATTCGATGCTCCAAGTGTCAAAATATGTCGAGCCATAGGACTTCGTTCCACATCTTGACCTTGCCATGATCCCGTCTGAAGGTCTAGATTCAATTGCGGCTTCGGCGGTGTCTTCTGGGTAATGACATTGATAACGCCTCCCATTGCTGAAGTCCCATAAAGTGCTGAAGCTGCGCCTTTGACAATCTCAATGCGTTCGACGCCTGCAACACTCACTTGACTCAAATCCACTGAAGAACCTGTTGAAGCTGGCAAAGGGTTTCCATCAATTAAAACCAAGACACGGTCTGAATCAAACCCTTGCATCCATACACTTTGGCCTGCCTTACCGTGAATTTCTTTAAGCTGAACACCCGGAAAATTTTGCAAAACCTCGGCTAAATTTGTCGCATGTTTTTGATGAATTTCACTTGCTGTGATGACTTGCGTTCGAACCGGCACATCTTTTAAAAAACGTGCCTCTTTACTACTGGTGACAAGTACATCCGCTAACTCAGTGAGATCCGATTTAGGCTCAGCTTGAGCCAAAACACTGGTACACCCAACAAAACATAGCAACGAAGATTTTAAAAATAGTTCTTTTTTAATAAACATGTTAATAACAGTATTGATAAACATTCTCATTATTATTAACATATATCTTTCAATGTCAAATACAAAAAGGAAAAAACATGTCAAAACTATCACTCAATGAAATACATACCGAATTTCATACGTTTATTGATGATAAATACAGTGTCATCCTAGGAACCATAAATAACGATGGGACTCCGGAGGCAAGTTATGCACCTGTTCTGCGAATCAATCATCGCTTCTATGTTTACGTATCTGAATTATCGAAGCACACTGGAAATTTATTGGCTACCTTACAAGCCAGCCTCTTATTTATAGAAGATGAGACCACCAGCAAACAGATCTTTGCCAGACAACGAGCTACGTTAAAAACAAAAGTGAAACCCATTGAAAGAAACAGTGATTTATGGGAAGTCATATTGGACAGTTTTGAAGAAAAGTTTGGCCCAATGATTCCGATGCTTAGGCCATTAGAGGATTTTCATCTATTTGAATTCGCCTCAGAAGAGGCTGGATATGTTCGAGGATTTGCACAAGCTTATCGTCTTGTTGGACAAGAGCTTTCGGAAGTCACTCACAAAAACGATCGTGGGCATGGTCGAGCTAAACAGACTGAGTGACAAAACGTCTATTTCAAAGCTTATTTACCAAAGTAAGCATGAGTCGACAACTATAAACAGGCGTTATCAGCTATTGAATACTTCATTCGCGTGCATAAAACAAGCATCGTTTGATACACAAAATGAACGGCATCGACTCCATTAACCCTAAATCAAATACCTAAAGAGTTTCAAGCAAGTAACGGCTTTTTATAGCCGTTATGCGTTATAAACGAATCGACGAAATCGCCGAACTTAATTCATTGGCCCTTTCCGTCATTGAGTGGCTTAATTGTGCCGTTTGATCGGACAAAGCCGCATTCTCTTGAGTGAACTGATCCAATTGAGAAATGGCTTGGTTAACCTGCTCGACACTGTTCATTTCCTGAGAAGCTGCCGCACTGATTTGTGTAACAATATTTACAAGCTGCATGATATTTTGATTGATTTCGTGGAAAGAGTTCGCCGATTCATCGGTAAGTTTTTGCCCCTGCTCCACCATGGATAGATTTTGTCCTACCAATTGCTTTATTTGATTAGATGCTTCGGCCGATCTTTGTGCCAAAGCTCTTACTTCGCCTGCAACCACTGCAAAACCTCGGCCATGCTCACCAGCTCGAGCCGATTCTACAGAAGCATTCAATGCCAGCAAATTGGTTTGAAAAGCAATACTCTCAATCAACTGAACAATATCGGCAATTTTTTGGCTGGCTTCGCTGATTTGATTCATTGCTGACAGAGTTTGATCGACAATTTCCGACCCTCGTTCAACATGATTTTTTGTTTTTTCACCTAATTGCGTTGCCACAGTAGATTCTTCAGCGGTATTGCGAATAGTCTGCATCAACTCTTCCATACTAGCGGCAGTTTCCTCTATCGAAGCCGCTTGCTGCTGGGTGCGCCCGTTCAAAGTTTGATTATCTTTTTCCATGGTTTGAATGCTTTCTACCACCTCTGAACTGGTGACAGCAGCCTGAGAGATAATCACATGCAAATTATTAACCGCTTGGTTAATATCCAATTTAAGAGTATGCAAATCCCCTTGGTAGTCCCCTTGAATAGTTTGAGTTAAATCACCATTCGAAAACGCATGCATAGTTAAATTAATTTCTTCAAAAGCGACCTGCAAATCGGAAATTGATTGATTCACCATATCCTTAAACCCGTTTAAATCCCCAGGTAAGTCACGCTCAATCCGATGATTTCCAAACTCGCCATTAGACATATAAAAGAGCACTCGACTTACCTCAGCTAATGCACCTTTCAAGGTCAACATTGCTTGAACACTTTTTTCTACCGTTTTTGTCGCTTGCGGTGGCAAATCCTCCGACAAGCTTTGTAACTTGCTCATTAATGAGATATCCACACCAACCACGCCAATTACTTCACCATTGTCTAAGATTGGCATGGAATAAGTCGTAAGCAGTAACTCTTCACCACCAACCGAATACACATAAGGCTCAATAATTTGAGGTGTTTTATTATTTTTCGGCAATAAATAAAAGTCTCCTAGGCCTGGTACTTCATAATCCACCAAAAGTTCAACAACGGGTTGAGTTTCTGAAAAAATACAAATTGGCAAAAATCGCCCGTCTTTATCACACCCAGACTTTGAACGATATTGATCATCTCGGCCATCGTAGGCGTTAGGTTCCCAGCCACACCAGATGGTTTCAAATTCAGGATGTTTTTTCAAATGCGCATCCATTAAATCTATCACTGCTTGTCGAGAAGCTCCCTGCTGTTTAAGTTTGACCACCTCCTGACGAATGGTTTCCATTAAATCATGAGCTTTATCCAATTCATTTTGCGCTCGCTTCAAGCTTAACTGGGTTCCAAAATCAGCCGATTTAACCGATTCAATGACTTCTGTCATCACTTCATTTGCACGTGAATTTTGGGTCAGATAATGTTCGGCTTGCTTAACCACCTCTTCCGACACTCCCTGCCATTGCTGAATATCCACACTGCAACTCCCCGAAGAAAGCTTTGAAATAAAATCCTGTAAAACTTCAGATGCATCTGGCTTGTTAACAAACGCTTCTAGCAATGGCGACAAACCCAAAGGCTCTTTGACCTCCTGCCCAGAGATTAACTGTTGGCAAAAGCGTTCTTGCTGTTCAGCTAACTTTCGATAAAAAAAGCTGAGTGACAGCCATGTTGCAAAAATCATCACAGGAATGATTAGCCAAATCCAATTCGGCTCTGCCTGATTTAATAAAAACAACGTTAAGCCAAAACTGAAAAGAGTATTAATGGATAAAGCAGAAACAAAAATAGCAGACATTCTTTTTTTCCTAAAGGTATAAAAACTTTCTTAAAAAGAAATAAGCAAGAACCGTTCTAAAATGAGAAAAATGAGCATAAAAGAAGAATATCCAGAATAACTTTATGATTTATAAGGAAAAGAAACCACCTTTTTCAGTACATTTGCACCAAAATAGGCAGTTAAAAAACGAATTTTTTTGCCAGTCAGAGTCGTCTAGACAGATCCTAAACACCTTCTAATACTGCCAGCGAATCCCTGCTCTAACACTACGTCCCATTAAAGGTGCAGTGTCTTTTAGGAAAGACAAATGATTTTGCGCGTAGCTATCGAGTAAGTTTTCACCTTTTAACCAAACTCGCCAGTTTCCATATCGACTTTTAACTTTCCAATCTGCATACGCAGATAGCCAAGTGTAGCTGTCCGTTGCCGATTCATATTCCGCTAGCTTATTTGCTTCAAAAACGTGCTTCAAACTAATGTTGGCAGACCAGTTCATCGCTTGATAACCCAATTTCGTTAAATAGCTGTAAGGCGCGGTTCTTGGAAGAGAGTCACCATTATTTTTCTGGGCTAGGCTTGCTTCAAATTGGTTAGTCCAAATAACTGGGCGTTGTTTCCACTGCATCACCTGCCAATCATTGCGCACAGACCCACCGGCAAAAACTGCATCGGTTTGCATGGTTTGCCAAACATCACTTAAGTGAAATGGATCAATCAATGGTTTACCATTTTGATCATAGGCTGAATCTTGGTAGATATAATCCCAGAAGTAATAACCGTAAGTACTGAAGTGCCAATCGGATTGCTCTCCCTCTAAAGCAAGATCCCAATCTAAATTGACCGAGCGCTCTTTTTTCAAATCACGATTACCAAAAACATAACTATCGGTAGCATGATGAAATCCATTCCAATAAAGCTCATCCACACTAGGCAAGCGCTCTAAATAACTGAGGTTCACTTCGGATTGAATGTTCTGAGTCAACGGATGTTTTACACCAGCCGAAATGCTTCCTGCAAACTCGGTTTCATCTTGATAGTAATTGGCATCGACGCGGCTGGGCATCAGCCATGTTTCTTGAATATTACTGGAATCCGCCTGTAAAGCTCGCGCTTCAATATGCGCTCCAATACTCAGATAAACCTCTTCTCCCCATCCTAACAATGGTTTCTCAGCATTTGCACCAAGCATCCAAGTCTGTGTTTCAGTATTCGGCATGGGATGGCCGTGCGAATAAGGCAATCCTGTTGAACTTAGATAGTTCTCTAAAGACGCGCCAACATTGGTATCAATCCCACTTCGACTGGCTGTCGAAAAAGAATCACAAGCACCATGTTCATGACAGACTTTCAACTCATTTGTTCGATAACTGAGTTGCAATTTGCCTAACCAATCATCTAAATAGTAGTCTGCCGAAACAAGAGCTTGTAGCGCTTTTTGTCCAAATAAACCATCTTTGCGACCACCTTCGGTTTCATTATGCAGATAGTCGCTGTAACTCAAATCAAAACTTAGCTTATCAAGCTGTTCGAACAGCTCGGTTTCAGACCAATGCAAACTGTAAATGTCACGTTCCATATCAATACGAGTCGCTCTAGAAGTTTGGTTCGGAATTCCGTAATCTTTATCCAACGTCTCATAACTGACAATCACTTGTGCACTCGGTTTATAACGCCATCCAGCCACTAAGCTCGCCTGTTCCGTCAAAACATCCGAATCTTTTACTAAATTACCATGACCATCCGTGTAATCTTCCGTTTGAATACGATTTGCAGAGATGCCCACCGTAAACTGATCCGATGTAGCGACGGCTTTTCCGCCTAAACTTTGCAGATCGTTATTACTACCAACTTCAGCATCAACTTGTCCTGAAAACCCTTTTTCTGGAAATTGGTGATGTGACTCATTGACTAAGCGCACAGTTCCACCAGCACTGGCTCCATAAACTATAGAAGCAGGCCCCTTAAGCAATTCAATTCGTTCTGAAGCTTTTGGCATGACTCCAACCGCATGATCTTGGCTCATTGCAGAAAGATCATTCATTTCGGTATCATTTTGCAAAATCTTCACACGATAGCCGCTCATGCCACGGACAACAGGACGACCTACCGCAGGACCGTAACTCGCCGATTCCACACTGGCATGTTCCTGCAAATAATCTCCAAGCGTATTACCAGAAGCCTGTTGTTGCAGCAACTCAGAAGCGTTTGACTGCACCTGTCCATTTTGAGCATTGTTAGTTGCTTCAACTTCAACTGTCGGCAAAATTTCGTTGGCAATTGCAGGACAACTACACAGAGACAAAAGCGTAATAAATAGAGGGGGTTTTTTAAAAATAAATGACATACAGATTCCATTGTCTATAAACACAAAAACCACCGTTTGAATTACAACGGTGGTTTACAGTCGGCAAAATTAATTCAACACTTCGGTGCTTTATAATTCCGTTCTTACTTTTTAATGGTCATGTTCTTCATCATGTTCCGCGCCAGCTCCAAGCACAGCTAGCATATCCACATATTCACCGGCCGGTAAAATATCTGCCATATCCCAGACCGAATGTTGATGGTAATCCACGCCATGATTATCAACTAAATACAGTTTTTGAGTATCTGGAATAAACACAATCACACCATCATCACTTGCACGAGCAATGGTTGTTCGAGAACAGTTTGCAATAGACGAAACACCCTCTAAAGCAACAAACCCTTGCGTTGAAACTAAGCTAGAATCACCTTCTTCATAAAAATAGATTCGACCTGTATCCGTCAAAGCAAAGTGAGTTAAGGCTCCATGAGCATGCTCTTCAGCTCCGGCCTCTTCTTGTTCATGCTCAAATTTTTGATAAGGGTCAATATAAGCTCGACATAAGTTTTGCCCTTCCGGTAAAGCTTCAGCGAGTTCTTCGTTCAATTCATTTTGCTCAGCAATATGCGCATTTAAACGCTGCAAACCGTAATAAGCACCGCTACAAGTTCCTGCGTCTAAATCCTCTTGCGCACAATCATCTGCACCATAAAACTCATCACCACTATGCGCCGCTAAATCCGTGTCATGAAAATGCACTAATTGCGAGAAGTCTCCTGGACTTTCAGCCGTACCACCCAAAATAACATCACCCATTTGATAACTCGGCTTCATCAGCAAATATTTACCATCCAACCTTTCTTCATCAAGCAACATTCGAAAATCTGGCCACTGTACAAAAGATCCCAAAGACGACACATCGGTCAGTCGAAGTTTCTGCACAGCAGAATCACCACTACTGTCCGCTAAAGCGTTTAAATCGGTTAATTCATCAGTATCCGTTTGATAAGAATAATAATAAGGTCCTGTTGAATCGATCATTGTCAATGTTAGACCGGCCGGTAAACTTGATGTTTGAGGCATTTCTGAACCATCATCAGAACTTGAAGAACCTCCACCACCGCATCCAGTCAGTAGCAATGAGGCGACTCCAACTGCTGCTGCAAGTTTTCCTAATTTCAAACCATTTTTTATTTTGTGATTCATGATATTTCCCTAAAAAAGCGTTGTTATTTAAAACCATTTAAAACGTTATATCGTAACAAATAAAACGTAATAACATAACAGTTTTGTTTTCATAAAAACTTAAGCTGCAAATGGGTCTCGTATATTTTGCCAATACGAGATTCCTGCGTAGAGCTCATCTTCATCAAGTAAACAATCATCCAGTTGTTGAAGCATCTTTTTTGTATCAAGATCTTGACCGATAAAAACCAGTTCTTGACGCATATCTCCAAAAGGTTCAACCCATTTGGTTTTAATGAATTCTCGGGATTCAGAATCTTTCGGCCACTGCTCTTCAGGGACAGCTTTCCAAAACATTCCGGCCAAGCTATGGTGGGCGATACCGCCGGCCTGTTGCCAAACATTGGCGATTTGCGGTTGTGAGGCTAACCAAAAATAGCCTTTAGAGCGCAGAAGCCTGCCTTGAGGTAAATCTTGGTGCAAAAAGTCCCAAAACTTTTGCGGATGAAAGGGCTTTCGCGCCTTGAAAACAAAACTGCTAATGCCGTATTCTTCGGTTTCCGGCGTATGCTCTCCACGCATTTCTTTTAACCAGCCAGGCGCTTCTTGGGCTTTTTCAAAATTAAATAGACCGGTATTCAACACCTTCTTCAATTCAATTTGCCCTTTGACCATTGGATAAATTTGGGCTTGTGGATTCAATTTAGATAAGGTGGCTTTTAAGGTTTCAACATCCACATCATTCATTAAATCAATTTTTGAAATCAATAGCACATCAGCAAACTCAACCTGATCAATCAACAGATCAGCCACTGAACGCTCATCCTCTTCGCCCAAACTTTCCCCCGCTTCTTGCAACGATTGTGCTAGATGAAAGTCTTTCAGAAAATTCACTCCATCAATAACCGTTACCATTGTGTCCAAATTGGCAACATCTGACAGTGAACGTCCAAATTCATCTGCAAAAGTAAAGGTTTCAGCGACAGGCAAAGGCTCCGAAATCCCTGTCGATTCAATCAACAAATAATCAAAACGTCCTGATTCAGCCAAGTTTGCAACCTCAATCAAAAGGTCTTCTCGCAGAGTACAGCAGATACATCCGTTAGACATTTCGACCATCTTTTCTTGTGATCGGTTTAATTCAACTTCGCCATTCAATAAGTCAGCATCAATATTAACCTCACTCATATCATTGACAATGACAGCAACTCGCAAATCTTCACGGTTATTAAGAATTTGATTTAAAAGCGTCGTTTTACCGGCGCCTAAAAAACCCGATAAAACCGTGACCGGCAAGCGAGATGAAGTTTGTGGTACATTCGTCATAAGCTGAGTTCTCCTTATTTTAACAAAATGTTATAACGTAACATTTAAAAACTCAATAACGAAAAAGAAAGAAAGCGAATTTTTATAGGCTTTATTTAGGTTTGTGACCCGTCCTAAATAAGATTGACACTTTTTCTGAACCGAAAAGGAAAAAGTAATGTCTTCAAACACTAAGCGCACACAGCGCGATTATTCCCTCGCTTTTAAATTGTCCGTTGTAGACCAAGTCGAAAAAGGCGAAATGACTTATAAACAAGCGCAAGCACATTATGGTATCCAAGGACGATCTACCGTTTTAGTTTGGCTTAGAAAGCATGGTAAGTTAAATTGGTCTGACGCCAACGCCATTAACCGACATCTTCGAGGAATCATTATGCCGACGACTAAAGCTGAAAAGACGCCAGAGCAGCGCATTAAAGAGCTTGAACAAGAACTCGCCGAAGAAAAACTCAAAGCCCAATTCTTTGAAGGCGTCGTCAAAGTCATGAAAGAGGACTTTGGAGTTAGCTTGACAAAAAAGCGGTTAGCCGAGTTATCGATCAAAAACAGATCCAAGGGCTCAACATAAGCAATGCTTGTCGATTCTTACAGATAAGCCGTCAGGCTTACTACCAAGGATTACAAAGGCAGCGGCTCAAAGAAAAGCAATACCGGATGATTCTGGATTTTGTACAAGCGATACGTATCAGCCAGCCGCGGATTGGTACCCGAAAGCTACACAACTTGCTATTAGCTAAAGCCCAAGAAGGATTGAAGATTGGACGAGACAAGTTGTTTGACTTGTTACGTTGGCAGCGTTTATTAGTGCCTAATAAGCGAGCCTATCATAAAACCACGCACAGTCATCATCGGTTTTATAAGCACCCCAATCTCATCAAAGAGCAGGGGCAAAGGCGTTTAGCCAAAGCGCCAGAGAAACTCTGGGTTGCAGACATTACCTATTTACCAGTACAACACGGCCAGGCCTATCTCAGCTTAGTCACCGATGCCTGTTCTCGTAAGATCGTTGGCTACCATGTGCACGACACTTTGCATGCTCAACCAGTCCTTCAGGCATTAAAGAACGCAGTGAAAAATAGATTAGGAAAAGGGGCACTCATTCATCACTCGGATAGAGGGATTCAGTACTGTTCAAAACCTTATCAAGTGTTCCATGAAAAACATGGCATTATCTGTTCGATGACGGATGGTTATGATTGCTATCAAAACGCTTTGGCGGAGAGAGTGAACGGGATTCTGAAGAATGAGTTTTTATTAACCAAGCCAAAGGATGTTGATCAGGCTCGACAAATGGTGAAAGAGTCGATTGAAATCTACAATACTCAACGTCCACACTTGGCGTTAAAATACAAAACGCCCGATGAAGTTCATCGAGCGTTTTTTACCTGAAAAAAGTGTCAACTTATTTCAGGACGGGACATTGTAAGCTATTGATTGGTAAAAGAAGGTTACTGACAGCTTCTGCAAAGGCCGTGAATTTCTAAACTGGGTTGTTGAACTTTAAAATGAAGCTTTTCAGCTTGCTCTTGAATTTCATGAAGTAATGCATGAGAGATAAGAGCCTCTTCGACTGCCCCACATTCATCACAAATAAAAAACTGAGTCATATCATTATGCGAACAATGCTCTCCAATATGATCACACACCACAAATTGACGTGTTGAAGCCATGCGATGGATAAGGCCATTCTCTTCCAAAAAACTTAATGCACGATAAATGGTTGGAGGTTGAGCGCCCAGTTGAGCTCCATCACGGTATTTATCAAGAATGTCATAAGCACTCATTGGCTGCGCAGCATTCATAAGAATCGTTAGTACCGCTTCTCTTATCGGCGTAAATTTCTGGCCATTTGCTTGGCAAAGTTTTCTTGCATGTTCAATAGAATTCATTGGATACCTAATGTAATCGTTTCGACAATTATAAAAGACCTTCTTGAGAAATCTACAAACGCTGACACTTATTCGCAAACAATCATGGGCCTTATACGAAATAAACCTTCAGAGCTCCCATTTTTTAATGACAACAATTCTCATTTATTCTTGACTTTTAAATTGAGCTTCTTATCATTTATAAAAAATAACAATCATTATTATTTACATTAACAAATGTGACAAATTTTAGCTTTCTTGAAAAATTAAACATCCGGAACTCTAATTCATGAATCTTTATATCAGAAACAGTCTAAAACCACTGCAAGTCGCGATAATTATGGCAATTAGTAGCGCAACTTCTGCCCAAACAGAACGCTCTATGGTTTCGGTTGAAGATTCACTAACTCAATCTGAATCAAATTACACCCAAACCAATGATGGTCCCCCACCTCTATTCTATGAAAACCGAAGATAGCATATTGGATATATCTGGGGGCCACTTCTTGGTCAGCTTGCTTATGCAGGAACCAAACTCACTTTCTAAACACATTATTAATTAATACAGGAAGCCAAATTCAGATTTTTTTGACATTGGCTTTTACCATAAACGGCGACAAACCTTGAAGAATTACAATGAAAAACCTTACTCGTTTCCAATACTCAATGGAATTAAACCTCAATGAAGTGATTGCAGAAAACAATCAACTTAAAGAAACACTTTCCGCAACACAGAAAGAATTAAGCGTTTTAAAAAGCCAATATGCAGCACTCGAAGAAGACTTTATTCATGCACTAAAATGTGAGAATAAAGCCACCTGTCCCAAATCGAATGTTCCTCAAACCATTCGTAGCCCATCCACTCAGAAAAAATAGTCTCTTTTCCCCTCGGCTGAGTACATCAATTTTTTTGATACCGGCCGGTGGCTCCCATTCAATCGATTAAAAATAATTATTAAAAGGAAATGGTTGTTAGCAAAAAACTATCAATAGTTTAAAAATATTAAATTGGACTAAATGATTAAATCTAACTAACATTATCAACAAGCCAAATGGCTAGATAAACAAAACTAATCAAAAGGAAATTTGACATGGAAAACAACTTCTCTTTCCCACGTTTAAACGAAGCAGCACCAGCATTTGATGCAGTAACAACTCACGGTCGTAAAACTTTGGAAGACTACAAAGGAAAATGGTTAGTCCTATTTTCACACCCTGCAGATTTCACGCCTGTCTGTACCACAGAATTTATCGGCTTCCAAAATCGAAAAGCAGATTTTGATGCGATGAACTGTGAACTTTTGGGGCTTTCAATCGATTCACACCATTCTCATATTGCATGGGAACTAAATATTAAACAAAACTTTGGTGTTGAAATTGAATTCCCGATTATCGCTGACCTTGATATGAAAGTGGCGAAAGCCTACGGCATGGTCCACCCAGGAGCAGCAGATACTTCAGCCGTACGAGCGACCTTCATCATTGATCCAAACGGTGTATTACGTGCGATGGTGTACTACCCAATGAGCAACGGTCGTCAAATTGATGAATTCGTTCGTCTAGTAGAAGCGATGCAAACTTCCGATGAAAATAAAGTCGCTACACCGGAAAATTGGCGCAAAGGTGACCGCGTAATCGTGCCACCAGCGGCAACCGCTGAAGAAGCAAAAGCGCGTATGGAATCGGGTGAGTACGAGTGTAAAGACTTCTACTTCTGCACCAAAGCGCTTTAAGTCTTTTAACTGACTGATATATATGCTTATATCAAATTAGAGTTTTACCCCACAAAGCAATTTGCCTTGTGGGGTTTTGTCTTTTAAGAGTTAGCAGCCAATTGCTTTAGGAAATTATCCATAATTAGTAATTTCTGTCCTTTACTTCCATCAAAGTCTAACATTTCAGCGCGAGCTAAAATTTTTCCAAACAACACTTCTTCCTCATGCTGTTCTGCGATAAACCATTCGATAAAGTTAAACGTCGTATAGTCTTCTTTAGCGAACGCGGTTTTTGCGATGTTTTTAATCATTGCTGTGACTTTTTTCTCATGCTCAAACGCTGCATTAATCACATCCATTAAGTTGTCAAATTCGCGCGGCGCTTTATCAATTGCCTGAATAGTGACCGGAGCACCACACTCAGCCATATAGTTAAAAATTTTATCCATATGACCACGCTCTTCCAAAGAATGGTTACGGAAAAACTCGGAGGCACCTTCTAAGCCTGCACACTCACTCCATGCACACATCTGTAAATAAACATTTGACGCATAAAATTCAGCGTTGACTTGATCGTTTAATAAATTCGCAATTTTCTTATCCATTATTCGATTCTCCTTAATTTCAAAAATTTAGCATGCAACATTTTTGACCAACTAAACAGTACAAAAACACCACGCTTCGTAATCCATACTAAACTCGAATTAAACCATTGAGTAAAGTTTTGTATAAATCATTTTTATCTTACATAAAAATAACAATAACGCGAATCATTATTATTTACTTGTAAATAATTTTTGGTTAACTATAATGCGATTCATTATTATTTACATTTTAAAAATCAACAACAAACACTCTCAACTAAAAAAACAAAATTCTTAACTTAAGAATCACGTCATATGAGAGCAACTGTTTACTCAACTTAACACTGCTTAAGACTTTATCCGGCACGCAAATAAAGTCATTAAGGAAACATCACAACAAAGGATAGAATGATGACCAATAAACCTTTGAACCGACTCAATCAGGAAATGAGCGGTGTCACTTTCAAACCCAAAAGTGTTTTAAACCGAACAACAACTCAAGCCATTACACTGGGTCTTGCTGCGAGCTTAGCCACCTCTGCCTCTTATGCTGAGGAACAGAAGAAAACGATCGACTTAGACCAAGTACAAGTAGAAGGTCAAAAAATTGATGACAACCCTTATGCGGAAAAAGATGCGCCTTACAAAGCGAATTTCTCAGGTGATGCGCGTCGTGTAAAACCGCTTGCTGAAACGCCACAAACCATTCAGGTACTTACCCAAACTCAATTGGAAGAAGCTGGACAAACAGACTTAAAAGATATCGTTCAATCCCAACCGGGTATCACACTAGGCACTGGTGAAAACGGAAATGCCTTTGGGGATCGTTACATTATCCGAGGGCATGAAGCACGTTCTGATGTGTTTGTTGATGGTTTGCGTGATCCTGGAATGACCACTCGTGAAAGCTTTGCAACAGAACAAATTGAAATCACCAAAGGGCCAAGCTCAACCTTTGCCGGCCGAGGCGCAACTGGTGGAGCGGTTAACTCCGTTACCAAACAAGCGAATCTTGGACGTAGCTTTAACAAGCTGTCTGGTGGCTGGGGAACCGATGATTATCACCGCTATACGCTAGACTCCAATATTGTACTGACTGACGACGCAGCCGTTCGTATTAATATTTTGGACGCTTATGAAGAAGCACCAGATCGCGCACCGGTTGACCGTGATCGAGAAGGGCTCGCAGCTTCTCTATTCTGGGCACCAACGGATAAATTAGACTTTACGCTGGATCACTATCATCTAGATGCCGATGACACGCCTGATTTAGGGACTTACCAGAATAGAACATCCGGCCAAATCAACCATAATTTGCCAGCTTATGCGCAAGAACAAGACTTCTTAAAATCGACCATTGATACCACTACTTTAAAAGTAGGCTATCAAGCGGCGAATAACTTGCGACTTGAAAATACCACACGTTACGGTAAAACCGATAATGGTTATGTCGTCAGTGGTGCAAGTGGTACGAGCGCTGTCGATGCTGACGGAAATGCGCTCTACGATACTGTATCCATTAAAAATCCTGCACCTCAGGGCTGGCAGGATGTGGAATATTTCGCCAATGTGTTAAATGCATTTTATGACACTGAAATTGGTGGCATGCAACATCAATTTGTCTTCAGCGGAGAGTACAGCAATCACAAGGTCTTAAACGGTGTCTACAATGTTGAGAACCTTGGTGAAAGCAACTGTCTAGTCAATGGACGCCGCGGAATTAGTGAAGGCTATTGTATTCAAAATGCTGACGGAAGCTACATCAGCAACCTTAACAGCTTTATTGGTCGTTCCATTGCTAAAGGCGACTGGGATTCCGATTGGCAAATGAAAACTACCTCTTTGGCGGCCATGGATACGATTGATGTCACTGATAAACTTTCGGTATTCGCTGGTGTTCGTTTTGACAAAGTAGACCTAAACCTTGAAACTCAAGGACGCTCGGAAGGTGATTACGATTATAGCGACAACCTTTGGAATGGACATTTAGGCTTTGTCTATAAAGTTGCTGAAAATGGTAATATCTATGCAACCTACAGCTCGGCAACGAACGTGAATGGTGGCGAATCAGATGTAGGAACCTCATCTGGTTATGGCGGTTTCTTAGTTGATTCAACGGCTTTGAACGATCCTGATCCAGAAACAACCAACAGTTTTGAATTGGGAACTAAGTGGCAGTTTAATAACAATAAATTACTGGCAACCGCAGCGGTCTTCCAAACGACTAAAAGCGACGTAATGGAAGGTTCTGGATATGATGAAGTCGGTACTTATAATTCAGGTGAAAACCGAGTCCGCGGGATTGAATTAGGATTAGTTGGGAATATCACCAGCAAGTTCAGTGCACAAGTCGCTTTAACAGCAATGGATTCCGAAGTAACGGACTCTTATAACGAGGACAATATCGGTAAATCACTAAGTAACTTTGCCGATAACCAAGCGTTTGCTCAGTTAAGATACCAACTAACACCGAAATTCTCGTTTGGAGGGAATGCAACTTACGTGAGTGAAATGTATGCTGGACAACCAGATACTGCGGCTGGAAATGTCAAAGTACCGAGTTATACAAAATATGACCTGTTTGCCACCTATCGCTTTACCAATAATCTTGATATGCGTGTAAATGTTGGAAACATCACGAATGAAGACTACTACCTAGCGGCTTACCGAAGCGGCGGATTCATGTACAAAGGCGATGCACGCAATGCCTATGTTACGGTGAATTATGAGTTCTAAGACTCCTCCTCAATAAACGAAGGTTTAATTGTTTCCTTCCATGTTTCCTCAGCCAATCTTGTATTGGCTGAGTTTTATTTTTTAAGGCGAAAAAATCATGTTTGATGACTATCAAGAACTACAACGTCACGTTTTGTGTGCGCAAGATTTTGAAGCACTTGCTCAGACCAAACTTGATGAAGCTTTGTTTGCCTATATTTCTGGAGGCAGTGGCCAAGAAATTACCTTACAGCGCAATCGCACAGCATTTGAACAAACGACAATCATGCCAAATAGCCTAGAAGATGTCTCACAAGGCCACTGTCAATGGAGCTATCAAGATCATACTTTTTCCGCGCCTATTTTGCTCGCTCCGGTCGCTCAACAAGCAATGGTGCATGAGCTCGGTGAAGTCGCCAGTGCCCAAGCAGCTGAAGCGATTAATCAAGGTATCGTTTTAAGTACACTTTCTAGCTATGATTTAGAAACCATCTCAGAAAATTCTAGCGGCTGGAAAGCGTTTCAATTGTATGCTCAACCAGAACTAAATGATTCTTTAGATTTAATCCAGCGAGCCAAAGATAGTGGCTATCAAGCGATTGTCATCACGATTGACACCCCGATACAGCAAGTTTCACTCAAAGCCAAACATTTAGGTTTCCAACTGCCAACCTCAGTACCAAACAATCTCAAACCTTACCGGCCGGTAGAACTTGCTAACCTTTCTGAGAAAGACAGTTATGTTTTTCAAGGAATTATGTCCCAGGCATTAAACTGGCAATCACTTGAACAATTAATCACCTATTGCCAGCAATTAGAACTACCTGTTTGGATCAAAGGCGTTATCAATCCGCAACAAGCGTTACGTTTAAAACAGCTCGGTGCAGATGGCTTGATTGTCTCTAATCATGGGGGTCGAGCGCTTGAAGGAATACCAAGCAGTATCGAAGTTTTGCCGCAGATTCGCCAAGCTGTTGGAAGTGAAATGACTCTTTTATTAGACAGCGGCATTCGCAGCGGACAGGATATCTTTAAAGCCTTGGCCATTGGTGCTGACGCGGTTTTAATCGGTCGCCTACAGCTATATGCTTTAGCGGTGGGCGGTGCAATGGGCATCGTACACCTATTGAAACTACTTACCGAAGAGCTGCAAATGACCATGGCTCTTTGCGGTTGTGAAACATTACAAGCGATTTCATCACGACAACTTTGGGAGACTCAGCAATGTTTCAAGTGATTAATCACGTTTTTTCTGCCACAGAATGCGCTGAAATTCGTCAACAATTAGAGCAAGGAAAGTGGATTGACGGCGCTCTTACCGCTGGAACTCTTGCCCAACGCGTCAAGCAAAACCTTCAACTAGATGATCAACAGGAAATCGCACAACAATTAAGTCAGGACGTTGAGCAAAGATTAATCCAAACACCCGAATTTGTCAGTCATGCATTACCCAATATTTTCTATCCACCAAAATTCAACCTCTATCAAAACGGTGGTTTTTATGGCGCACACGTAGATAATGCTATCCTTCAACATCCTTACCGGCCGGTGCAAATGCGAGCAGATTTATCTGCGACTTTATTTTTAAACGATCCGGAAAGTTATGAGGGTGGCGCACTGCAAATTGACACGGGTATGGGCGTACAAGAAATAAAGCTGAATGCGGGTGATATGATTTTATATGACTCAGGGGCACTGCATCAGGTATTACCGGTGACCAAAGGTCAAAGAATTGCCAGTTTCATGTGGATTCAAAGCTTGGTACAAGACTCCAAAAATCGCGCAATGCTTTATCAGCTCGATAACAGCATTCAAACCCTTCGCTTGGAACTGACAGATGAACATGAGCAAGTACAGCAGTTAACAGAGCTTTATCACAACTTATTAAGATGCTGGACCAAGTAAATCTCATTAACTTCATTGCAATTTTGGGTCAATCACCTGAAAATTTTATGAAAATCAGCAATTAAATTAAGTACTTTCCGCCTTTTTGTAAATATCTCTGTATACTGGTAGCTGTTCAATAAGTTATTGAATTTTCAAGACCGACTTCCGGATGGTGATAGGGAGGATCGGCGTAAGTTATTCACCCTATTACATCGAGTATATTATGATCAAAGGTACAGTTAAGTGGTTCAGCGAAGAGAAAGGTTACGGATTTATTACACCAGAGGATGGTAGTAAAGATCTTTTCGTTCACCATTCACAAATTCAAAATGACGGTGGTTTCAGAACTTTGAAAGACGGTCAAGACGTGAGCTATGAAGTTGGTGATGGTCCTAAGGGTCCATGTGCAACAAACGTAAAAGCACACTAAAATTTAAGTCATAAAGCCAGTTTTCGAACTGGCTTTTTTCCCATCTCTCCTATCATTTTTCGCGCCATATTCCAAAATTCTTACCTACAGCCGTCTCTGTAAACTCTAACTTCTCTTTTTCTTAGTCTTTTTTCATGAGCCTTTTAATTTAGTCTCGATTCATGTTTGACCTTTAACAAAACGCTTTGCTCATCTGCATTTCTTAAATTGCCGTGGTCAATTAGTGTTTCAAGAATGCTTCACAGTGCATTATTCTCACCACTAAATACGAATCATTATTATTTCCTTGACATTAATTAATTTATAAATAAAATGCGAATCATTATCAGTTTTATATTTATTAATAAATCATTCTCAAATTATGAAATTTCGTCGTTTCACCAAACCCCAATAACGGAAGTTGAAACAGAAATAGAGACGTGAACCAGTAAAAGGAAAGCAACATGACAGGGACCGTTTTTTCAAAGTCAAACTCAAATAAACCACTCTCCGCAGCGATTTCTTTAATTATTGCGTCAGGCTTTGCAAGCCAAGCAGCGATTGCAGAAACCACCATGCAACTGCCTCGTATCAGCATCATTGATTCAGCCCCACAGGCCGAGCTAGAACAAGCAGGCTCGGTAAAAGTCATCAATAAAGAACAGTTGGAACTTCAACAGCCCTTGTCCACTGAAGACGCACTGAAACGCGTTGCTGGGGTCAACATTAAGGGCGAGGAAGAATCTGCAGTGGTGGCCAATATCGGGCTTCGAGGTTTAAGTGCAGCAGAAACTAAAACCTTAATTTTGGAAGATGGTGTTCCAGTTGCCCCCGGCTTGTTTATTGGCAATGGCCGATATTACAACCCACGTATTCAACACATTGAAAGTATTGAGGTCTTAAAAGGCGCCTCGTCTTTGCGCTATGGCCCATCAACCATTGGTGGGGTGATTAACTATCAATCGAAAACACCTGAAGAAGGTGTCGCTGTTTCTGGCCGAGTTGGGTCATTTGGACTTAAAGAGGCAACCATTGAAGCTGGAGCCGTGTCTAAGTCAGGTGACGGGCAAATGGGAGTCATTTATACCCATGCAGACAGTGATGGTTTCCAAGATAAAGATTATCAAATGGACGACTTGATGATTAAAGGCGGCATGGAACTCAAAAACGATCAGTGGATCGGTGTCAAAGTTGGCTATTATAAAAATGATGCCAATATTTCATACCGAGGGTTGTTCCTCGAAGACTATCTGAAAGGGGCAAGTTATAACCCCGCACCCGATGATTATTATCTAACGGAAAGAAAGTCGGTTGATATCAACCACGAATGGGACATCAATGACAAAGCCTTATTAAAAACAGTCATTTACTGGAGTGAAGTCAGTCGTGATTATTGGCGTTACAGTGTAGACACGGACGCCTCAAACCTTGCCGGCCGATGGGTGTACACCGATGACCTAACCGGTAACAATCGCTCCTTTGAACGTGCCGGTTTTGATTCCAGACTCAGCCTGAATCACAACTTACTTGATATGAACAATGAAGCAGAATTTGGGATTCGCTATTTTGTCGAAAGCTCAAACGATACCCGTATTCGTGCAACGCGTGACCAAGACCGAACTGGAATCAATGACCGTCACCGCCAAGATACAGCGAAGAGTTTTGCTGTGTTTGCACAAAACCGCTTTGACGTAACGGATCGCTTGAGTGTAACACCAGGCCTGCGTATAGAATCCTATGAGCAAACTCGAAAAATCCTGACGGACAATAACGCAGAAGAGTCAACCGACAATACTGAATTACTACCAGGTATCGGTATGACCTATCAATTAACTGACTCTACCCAGATATTTGCGAGTGCTTACAAAGCCTTTTCTCCAGCAGAAAACGCGGCCGCTTTAGATGGTTTAACAGACCAGCAGCTTGATGCCGAACGCTCTAACAATCTTGAGCTAGGGATTCGAGGTCAAAAAGACCAATTAAACTTTGAAGTCGTTGCTTTCCAAATGGATTTCTCAAACCAAGTTGTTGATGGTAACTCTGATCCAAACCTTTCTAAACAAAATGGTGGCTCTACCCTTCACCGTGGTGCAGAATTAGTGCTTGGTTATAACTTTGGCTCCGGCTGGAGAATGGATAGTAACTTTACGTGGATCCCGACTTCTGAGTTTGAAAGTGGCGACAATAAAGGCAATCGCATTAGCTACTCACCTGAAATTCTTGCTAACTTGGAAATCAGCTATCAAAATAATGGCCTAAAAACAGCTCTTGCTGTACACCATTCTGACTCTCAATTCGCTGACAGCTCAAACACTGTCAATTTACCTACTGGTGCCGCGGGTGGAATCTGGGGAGGTAAGTTAGACTCTTATACGACATTAGATTTCCATGCTAGCTATGACGTCAACAAGCAATTTAAAGTGTTTGGTTCGGTGAAAAACCTAACCGATGAACGTTACATTGCTGGCTTGCGTCAAGGGATCTATGCAGGACCAGAGCGTAACTTTGAGTTAGGCGCTAAATATAAATTCTAACTCCCTATCTCATTTCAAGAGTTGCAACCAAAACAATTGTTTTGGTTGCAACTTAAAAAATACATCCCCACCCCCAAAATCAATCTAGCTTACTGATAAATATTTTTTGCACTTGCCTCTCACATTTAACGCTAAAATGCCCGCTGAAATAAAATCAGGACTGGTTATCTATGTTAAATTTTCAGCGTCTTCAAGAAATGGTCACCCTTTCAAGTATTGAATTATTGGAGATTGTTGACTACCACGAGTTTTTGCAAAAAAACACCCACGATTTTGAAAGTGCCATTAAAACCTGGCTAAAAAAATACAATATCAAATGTGATGAAGATACCCTTGAGGTCATGTTGCCGGAGTATTTCACGACCATTATTTCTGGAAGTTACGGCTACGACTTCTACGTCATTCAATACCGCCAAGCAATGCACTGGCGCTTATGTGGACTTACACAATCAAAATCGCTTTTGTTAATAAGTCATATTCGAAAGCTTTTAATCCTCTATTCAGAAAAAGTGGCATCACACAATCTTGCCAAAGGCTTGTGTCACGTTTTAGACATGTCCCAATCAATTGTTGCGACCGTTTATCAAATCTCGGATGAAGTCGAACGTATGCGTTTTCATGCTGAAAATGAACTCAAGCGCATTAAACGTTCTTTTGGCTTACTCTCTATGGAGCCTCCTCAAGCATTGATACAACCTTTTCTTGACCACCTGAATTGGAAATTCAATGCTTTTTCAGCTGCTTTAGGTGAAAGAAACTTCTCTGACGAGATAGAAATTTCTCATACCAAGTGTCGTCTTGCTAAATGGCTAGCTGCAGAGGGTGAAGGCCTTATTCCCGAAAAGGAACTCGATAAATTTCATCACTCACACAAACGTATTCACCAACTCGGCGCCTTAGCCATTGAGCATTCAGATTTAAAACAGCCAGAAAAAGTGGTTGAACTACTCAATGAAATGGAAGTCCACTCCCAAGTCGTCAGTGAAACTTTATTGAATGTGATTGAAGACGAATTTATCCGCCTAGCCACATCGGACGTTTTAACAGGCATGCCCAACAAACGCTCTTTTGAACTCGAGTTCTCTAAAAATATCGCCTTTGCAGAACGGCATAATTACTGGGTTGGACTAGTATTAATCGATGTCGACTATTTTAAAAAAGTTAATGACACCTATGGCCACTTAATTGGCGACAAAGTTTTAAAAGAAATCTCAGAACTGATTACAGAAACCGCTAGAACTGAAGAAACCACCTATCGTTGGGGTGGAGAGGAATTTGCGGTCGTTACACTTGATAAACAACCGGGAGGAGCAGAATCGTTAGCCGAACGCATTCGCAAAGCCGTGGAAATCCATAGCTTCTGCGCTAATAGCAAGCACCCTTTATCACTAAGTGTTAGTTGTGGATCTATTTGCTTTAAACCTCCTTGTAAACAACCCAACCATGAGCTATTTGCTCTAGTTGACAAGCAGCTTTATGAGGCTAAAAATGCAGGCAGAAACTGCATCGTACACAAAACGCTTGATTGAAACTAACCAACTAAAAAACACCCCATCGTTAAATGGGGCGTTTTTTGATACACGTTTAAAGTCTTTTAATAGACCCTAAAGAATTATTATTGGCTAGCGACATGCTACACAAAGGTCGAAAACGGATAAAACGCCACCGTATCACCTTTAGCAATCGTCGTATCCTCTGGAATTACCGCAAACCCTTCTGCCCAGGAAGCAGACATCAAAACCCCTGAACTTTGGTTTGGGAAAATCTCCACCACCGATTCTTGACGCTTATTGGTAATGCGTGCACGCAGAAACTCACGACGAAAATTGGCTTTTGGCCAATCAAAATCGGCTGCCAACCAAATTGGATTGGTTTTGATTTGTGTAGTACCCTGCATTTTCATCAAATACGGACGCGCAAACAGTTTAAAGGTCGCAAAGGCGGACACTGGGTTGCCCGGCAACCCAAAGAACGGCACAACGCCTTTATCCGTTTTCAAACGACCATACGCCAACGGCTTACCTGGTTTCATTTTGACTTTCCAAGTATACAACTCACCGAGCTGTTCAATCGCTGGTTTAATATGGTCTTCTTCACCAACCGACACACCTCCAGTGGTCATAACAATATCAGCCATGTCCGCTGCTTTTTTCATAGCCGATACAGTCGAATCTAATGAGTCTTCCACACGCCCTAAATCAATCAATTCAAAACCAAGCTGAGGAATCAAACCACTCAAAGTGTAGCGATTGGCATTATAGATTTTACCTTCTTCTGCTGCTTCACCCGGTTCAAGCAATTCATCGCCGGTGGTAAAGGTTGCAATTTTCAACGGCTGATAAACTTCAATTTGGCCAATACCAATCGAACTAATCAACCCTAGCTCTTGAGGCCGTAAACGCGTACCAGCTTTGAGAATGGTTTGGCCAGAGGTAATGTCTTCGCCTTTTTTACGAATATACTCACCTGGGGTTGCTTTGACTCTGATCTGAATTTTGCCATCAACTTCTTCGGTGTCTTCTTGCATCACCACTTGATTGGCACCGGCCGGTATTGGTGCACCTGTGAAGATTCTGGCAATCGAACCGTGCTCAAGCTCTTTACCGACTTCACCAGCAGCAATGCGCTGACTCACCGGAAACGTATCCGCATGCTCTAAGTCAAACGAATGTAGAACATAACCGTCCATCTGACTATTGTCATGAGGGGGGACATTCACACTCGAAGTAATATCTTGAGCTAAAATGCGATAAAGCCCATCAGCGACATTAATGGTTTCAGTTTGAGTGGTGACCTGAACATCGTTCAGTAAGGCATAAAGCGTTTCATCAAAAGTTTTCATGTTTTATTTTGCTTTCATTAGATATTTGAAATTATTAGTGATAATTGGAAGGCTCGCACACATAACCTCTCCTTTGAAGGAGATTGGATAGATTCACTTAGCGAACGCATTTTGAAAAAGCGTCGAATTTGTCCGAGCTGGTTTACAAGCGAGTTATGAGACATCAAAATGCAAGCTTAGTGAATTTCCAAGAACGTAGCAGGAGCTGTTTTCTTTCTTGGGTCTTCGACAAGATCTTCGTTTGGTTCATTTCTTTGCTAATACAAAAAAACGAACCATAAAACGATTAATCCCAACGTTTATGAGCTTCAGAATCCGAAATTCTGGCATCTACCCAACGCTCAATTCCATCTGGCAAGGTTTCTTTTTTCCAGAAAGGCGCATTGGTTTTAAGATAGTCCATAATAAAGTGTGCTGCATGAAATGCATTTTCGCGATGACGGCTGGCAACAGCCACCATTACAATCTGATCGCACGGGTACATTTTGCCAATACGATGAATAATCGAACTGGCTTCCAAGCTCCAACGTTCATGAGCTTGCAGACGAATTTTTTCCAACGCCTTTTCAGTCATTCCCGGATAGTGTTCCAACTCTAAAATAGAAACTTCATCACCTTCATTAATGTCTCGTACTGTACCTACAAAAGTCACCACCGCACCAATGTCTTTATGACCTTCGCGTAGCTTGGCCGCCTCAGTCGTCAAATCAAAGTCTTCTTCACAAATACGAATATTTGGAAACATCGGTTCAGGATTACTCACCGATTACCCCCCCGTGACCGGAGGAAAAAAGGCGATTTCATCACCGGCTTTGATTTCTGTATTACGGTTTGCCACATCATGATTCACCGCAATTTGCAGATTTTCATTGTGCGCTAATGCTTGCTGCCAAGCTTCTCCACGCTCTGCCAAGCTATTCAAAAGACAGTTGACGGTTTTAAAGGAATCCGACGGCAATTGTTCTTGCGCTTGACCTAATACTTCTCGAAAACTCGCAAAATACAAAATATTCAACATATTCAATTTCCTCTCAACAGTGAGCTTAACCGCCCAATTGAACCATTTGTCTAAATTCGATATTGTGGACGTTTTCCCTAAAGAAATGACGTTCCGGTTTTTTGGCTATCGCCGCAATAATAATTTGTTCTAACTCTTCATCACTACAACCATCCCGAAGTGGAGTACGCAAGTCGACCGAATCTTCCTGCCCAAGGCATAAGGCCAGCACTCCTCGCGCCGTCAATCGAACACGATTACAACTGTCGCAGAAATGATTGGATACTGCTGAAATCACACCAATGCGCGCATCTGTTCCTGAAATCTTAAAATTGCGCGCCGGCCCTGCATCGGAGCGGTCGGTCGAAGGAATCAAGTCGACTCCAACGTGATCTTTGACGCGTTTTAGAATTTTTTCCGCCGCGTAGTGTTGATCCATCATCGAAACGCCCGCTGGCCCAATGGGCATAGTTTCAATAAAACGAACTTCCACGCCTTTCTCTATACCGTAATCTACCATAGCTTCAATTTCATCGTCATTGGTGCCTTTCATAACGACCATATTGAATTTCACTGGCTTCATCCCCACTTCTAACGCCTTATCCACGCCGGAGAGTACTTTTTCCAGATCGCCACCACGAGTAATTTTGTTAAAGCGTTGTGGGCGTAAAGAATCAATTGAAATATTGCAGCGGTGCACACCCGCTTTGACTAACGCTTCAGCCTCACGACCAAGATGATGAGCATTAGTCGAAAGTGCAATATCTTCCAGACCTTCTAGTGGAGAAATCATTTCCACCAATTCATACAGTCGTTTGCGTACAAGCGGTTCTCCGCCAGTTAAACGGACTTTTGAAACTCCCAGATTGGTAAATGCTTTAATAACTCGCGCGAGTTCTTCATACGAAAGATATTCCGCATGATGGCCGTCTGGGTGCACACCTTGTTCAGGCATGCAGTAACCGCACCGATAGTTACACAAGTCGGTCACCGACACGCGTACATATTCAATTTTGCGTTGGAATGGATCAATTAAAGATTTTTTCATAATGCAGCCTTTTACCGGCCGGTAAAGTTTATATCGTTATCTCCGGCTGGGAATAACGCATTATAAAGAAGCAGACGTAAAAATCAAATTGATATAAGAAAATGCTTATTTATTTTATTAATTAAAGAATAGTGAGAATTTATTCAAGAATTTACACAAAAATTCCTATGTAAATTACGATTGGAATAAAGGGCTTCTAAAAGCCCTTATATCCAAGGGTTAAATCTTGTTTTTAATGAAGAACATCTGAATTATTCAAAAACTGTTGGGCATCTTGAAACACCTGTGCATTCGTACCACGCTCAGACCCTTTATGCACCCGTTCGAGTGTTTCTTGAATCTGTTCAATTTCCTCTTCCATAAACTCCAATGCATTTTCAAGACTATAAGTCAGCTGATGAATTTCTCCCATTTCAACCCTCGAAACGTTTCCATCTGCCAATATCGCTGCCAGCTTGGCTTTACTTTCAACAAGATATTCTTGAGCCTGTTCATAAGTTGTTGGCATCTTGCCTTTAAAGTGTTTGTCGTCACTGGCAACTGAAGCTGTTGCCAAAGCCATTAAGGTAGAAGTTAGAACAATTTTTTTCATTTTTGTGTGCCCTTTCATTTTGTAGCCATACTATTTTAGTTACCGGCCGGTAAAAACACTATTAAGGACCTTTACAAAATACTTAAACAACAACGTTACCTCTATGTCCCGTCCTGAAATAAGTTGACACTTTTTTCAGGTAAAAAACGCTCGATGAACTTCATCGGGCGTTTTGTATTTTAACGCCAAGTGTGGACGTTGAGTATTGTAGATTTCAATCGACTCTTTCACCATTTGTCGAGCCTGATCAACATCCTTTGGCTTGGTTAATAAAAACTCATTCTTCAGAATCCCGTTCACTCTCTCCGCCAAAGCGTTTTGATAGCAATCATAACCATCCGTCATCGAACAGATAATGCCATGTTTTTCATGGAACACTTGATAAGGTTTTGAACAGTACTGAATCCCTCTATCCGAGTGATGAATGAGTGCCCCTTTTCCTAATCTATTTTTCACTGCGTTCTTTAATGCCTGAAGGACTGGTTGAGCATGCAAAGTGTCGTGCACATGGTAGCCAACGATCTTACGAGAACAGGCATCGGTGACTAAGCTGAGATAGGCCTGGCCGTGTTGTACTGGTAAATAGGTAATGTCTGCAACCCAGAGTTTCTCTGGCGCTTTGGCTAAACGCCTTTGCCCCTGCTCTTTGATGAGATTGGGGTGCTTATAAAACCGATGATGACTGTGCGTGGTTTTATGATAGGCTCGCTTATTAGGCACTAATAAACGCTGCCAACGTAACAAGTCAAACAACTTGTCTCGTCCAATCTTCAATCCTTCTTGGGCTTTAGCTAATAGCAAGTTGTGTAGCTTTCGGGTACCAATCCGCGGCTGGCTGATACGTATCGCTTGTACAAAATCCAGAATCATCCGGTATTGCTTTTCTTTGAGCCGCTGCCTTTGTAATCCTTGGTAGTAAGCCTGACGGCTTATCTGTAAGAATCGACAAGCATTGCTTATGTTGAGCCCTTGGATCTGTTTTTGATCGATAACTCGGCTAACCGCTTTTTTGTCAAGCTAACTCCAAAGTCCTCTTTCATGACTTTGACGACGCCTTCAAAGAATTGGGCTTTGAGTTTTTCTTCGGCGAGTTCTTGTTCAAGCTCTTTAATGCGCTGCTCTGGCGTCTTTTCAGCTTTAGTCGTCGGCATAATGATTCCTCGAAGATGTCGGTTAATGGCGTTGGCGTCAGACCAATTTAACTTACCATGCTTTCTAAGCCAAACTAAAACGGTAGATCGTCCTTGGATACCATAATGTGCTTGCGCTTGTTTATAAGTCATTTCGCCTTTTTCGACTTGGTCTACAACGGACAATTTAAAAGCGAGGGAATAATCGCGCTGTGTGCGCTTAGTGTTTGAAGACATTACTTTTTCCTTTTCGGTTCAGAAAAAGTGTCAATCTTATTTAGGACGGGTCACTAAAAACACAAAAAGCCCGATAAGAAAACTTATCGGGCTTTTCTATATGTAATTTGGGTTTTCCAAAACTTTGCACGGTGTTAAGGCAAGGCTGCAATTCTCTAAACTTACAATTTCCAAGCCTTTAAACAACAAAACCCGCAACTTCAAAGAAGTTGCGGGTTTCTAGTAATCTTTTTGACTCTCTTAAGAGTTGCTAGATTTGTGAGATCGAGGCGGGAAATGGGAGCCTAGATTAACTAGGTGACCATTTTCCAACAAAGAGATCACAAAAAATAGCGACTTCTTAAGTTGTCAAAAATTACATACCTGCGTGACCAACACCTGGCGGATCTTCATGCAAACGCTCTGGAACGTTGTACTGAGGAGTACCATCTGGTAGTAGACGTGCTTGACGGTAGTTGTTGATATCACCTTTACCATCACCTACTTGCTCGTCTGCACAGTTTTCCATACAACGAGCGTTGTGGATAACTGGACGGTGATCACAGAAGAAGTTACCTTGGTTCTTCATGAACTTGTTGTTTTTCATCAACAATTCTGAGTTATAGAAGTCATCATCTTCTAACTCAGTTCCGTTCTCATCGATTGGAATGTAGTTAGATTGCATGATGTAACCTGTCATACCCATGTAACCCGCATCACCGATAAATGGTGCATTTGGAGTCCAGAAAGGCATAGTACGACGGATGTAATCGAAGAACGTTACCGCATACGGCCAGTAGTTACCAACAGTTTTCATTGGTGCAGGATCGAAGAAATCAGACGTTACTAGTGATTCTTCAACTGCTAGAGGTAGATAACCTTTCGCACCTTCACCGAATTCACCGTGACACATACCACAGTACTGAACGTAAAGCTTACCACCTTCTTCAACAGTCATACCGACAGAAGGATCTGGTAGGTTGTTACCATCACCATCAACCGTAATGTTCCACTTCGCTTGAACCGCAGATTCTGCGATTGGCGTACCGAAACCACGCGCAACGTAGTCAGAATCGTTGTGGTAGTTTTTCGCTACTTCATCATGTACTTCGATGAATGCTGCTGGAACTTTACATTGAGTGTTACCGTGAGTACCACCATCGATTGAATCATCAACTTCAAACGAGTATGGGTTTGCAGGATCAAGCTTACCAGAAAGACCGTCACGACCGTGCGCAGCGTCTTTACCAAGGATTGCTTCAATCACTTCTTTATCTAGGTATTTACCGTCTGCGGCACGAATGATTTCTTCGTAGTTTGCAGCGTATTTACCATCAATCATTTCACCAGATGCAGCTGTTGAACCGCCATCTGAACCAGACATTGCAAATGCAGAGCCTGTGAATAGAGTCGCAACAGAAGCCGCGATTAAGGTTTTCTTAGTACTGAACATTTTCAATCATGCCTCCGTCTTTGCCGTTGTTCCAAGCGTGTACGCGCCATGTAACCATCGCTGTACGGTGGTAAACGTTGTTCGTACCTTCAAGCTTACGCATTTGTGGCATTGGTGGTTGAACATAGCCTGTTTCATCTGTAACACGGCTCATTAGGAACGCTTCAGAACCATCCCAATCCCATTCGATCTCGAAACGAGTCCAAGCTTTATCAAGAACAGGAGAAGTAAAGTGCGCTTCTTTCCAGTTTTTACCACCGTCGAATGAAATATCAACGTGTGCAACTTTACCACGACCAGACCAAGCAAGACCACGAACGTAGTATTTACCAGGACCTTGCATTTTGAAGTCAGGAGATGGGTAAGTGATAACTGAGTTTGGTTCCATGTACCATGAGAAACGTTGTGCAGTACCATCTGGCATAAGCTCAGTGTATTTAGAAGTTTCTTCACGGTGCTGTGCAGGAACATCATGTACTTGGATACGACGTAGGTATTTAACCCACATGTTCGCTTCACAACCAGGTACAACCAAACGAATTGGGTAACCTTGTTCACGACGAAGCGCTTCACCATTCTGTGCGTAAGCAACAAAACAGTCATCCATTGCGATATCAATTGGAATTGAACGCGTAAGACCTGCAGCATCGGCACCTTCAGGAATTAACCACTTACCTTCTGGTTTAATTCCAGCTTCTTTTAGAAGATCAGATAGACGAACACCTGTGTACTCAACACAAGACATCATACCGTGAGTCCATTGTACTGAGTTCAACTGAACCCCTTTCCATTCCATCGCACCGTTCGCAGGACATTCTACGAAGTGAATACGAGAGATTGATGGGAAACGTTTTAGATCATCCATAGTAAAGATAAGCGGACGCTCAACTAAACCGTGGATTACTAGACGGTGGTCATCAGGATTGATTGTTGGTACACCACCGTGGAAACGTTCAAAATGAAGACCGTTTGGCGTGATGATACCGTGTAGGCTTTGTAATGGAGTCATTGTGATAGACGCCATTGAATCTGGAGTCAACCACTCAAGTGTACGACGTTGTACTTCTTTCTCAAATGGAGAAGGCATACCGTATGGGTATTTACGAACACCGAAACCGAGTGATTTACGAGCAGCACCATCTTGTAGTACTTCTGTGATTTCTTCTTTACCAGCGTATGGGGCTACAGCTTTCTTAGGATCGAAACCTGCACCATCTGCTGCGCTAGCTGCTTTGGTGAACATTACACCACCAGCTACGGCCGCAGTTCCTTTTAGGAACGCACGACGGCCTTGATTGCGACTGTCTTCAGTCTGAACCGCAACCTTGTCTACGTTTGTATCTGTCATTTATTGCTCCTTGACGGCTTTACTGTAATTAACAGCAATACCCCAGATTCAAGAGTTATTTTTTAGTGTGTTTAGTCATGCGAAGTTTAGGCGTCATCGATGACCAATGATTTATTGCTGGCCGATTATAATAAGTTTAGACCCAACCAACTGCAAGCTTTAACTCAATAAAAATTAGGATTTGCTTATATAATTTTTTTATACCCGATAAGGGAAACCTCTATCACCCATCACAAAAATCTGTTATTCCATTGATCAACACACTATATAGTGTTATCAGGCTTCCGAGAACAGATTGGACCTGATTTCGGATTTTCAATATCCTCTGCCACTTGCGCCAAAAAACTTTGTAATTCATCAATACTCAATACTGAAAGAATTTTATTCATAATCTCTGGCTCAATAGCCACTGTGGTAAATTGTCCTGATTGCAATTGCACTTGCACACCACATGCATCCGCCAACGCACCTTGCTCATCATTCCCCTCAATATTCGCCGCCTCTTCGCCAAACAAAAGTTCGCTATAGCACTCTTCAAGCTGTTCTAACAAAGCTTCATCAATCGTATTCAAAAGCTCCACCTGATAAGCTGACTCTCCTGAAAACGTCTCTTCAAACTGAATTCGAGCACGCACCTTAATTTGCTCGCAAAATGCAACAAACTTATCTGCCACCGGCCGGCTAAAAAACGTAAAACCAATATCATCCAACATAAATATGTCCTGCGATTTGAAAACCTATTGCATTATAGAATTGATAACCCAGTTATAAAGAACTTCTTCATCCAATCTCCATGCTCCGAGTTTTTACCGGCCGGTAAAGGATTCAAACACCCCTTCCCCCCTTTACACACTTTGCATTTGCACGTTTCAACGGTATTATGCTTGGCACACAGAATTATTGGAGTTTCTCATGATTAATCGACAATTTCCGATCACCCGTATGCGCCGCATGCGCAAAGATAATTTTTCTCGCCGCCTAATGCGCGAAACCACGCTCACCGCAGACGATTTAATTTTGCCAATGTTTGTTATTGAAGGTGATAACCAGCGAGAAGCCGTTCCCTCTATGCCTGGCGTGGAGCGTTTATCAATTGATCTTTTAGTCAAAGAGGCGCAAGAAGTTTTTGAACTTGGCATTCCAATGATTGCCCTTTTTCCTGTCACACCGTCACATGTTAAATCACTGGATGCTGCAGAAGCTTATAACCCTGATGGACTGGCCCAACGTGCGGTTCGAGCCGTAAAAGAAGCGGTACCAGAACTTGGTATTATGACGGATGTGGCACTAGACCCGTTCACCACCCATGGCCAAGATGGCATTATTGATGAAGACGGTTATGTGTTAAATGACGACACAATTGATGCCCTGATGCAACAAGCCTTATCACATGCCGAAGCGGGCGCTGACGTCATTGGACCATCCGATATGATGGATGGCCGTATTATTGAAATTCGAGAGCTCCTTGAAGATCACGGTCATATTAATACTCGAATCATGGCGTACTCTGCAAAATACGCTTCGAGCTACTATGGTCCTTTCCGTGACGCAGTCGGTTCAGCAGGCAACTTGGGCAAAGGCAACAAACACACTTATCAAATGGACCCTGCGAATCGAAATGAAGCCTTGCACGAAGTCGCACTGGACTTAAACGAAGGTGCCGATATGGTGATGGTTAAACCAGGCGTGCCTTATTTGGATATTGTTCGCGACATCAAAAATGAATTCAAAGCACCTACCTATGTTTATCATGTGAGTGGTGAATACGCGATGCTTAAAGCGGCCGCACAAAACGGCTGGATTGACGAAAAACCCGTGGTGCTAGAAACATTGCTTTCTTGCAAACGAGCCGGAGCGGATGGCATCCTAACTTACTATGCCAAGAACGCAGCAATCTGGTTAAATGAATCGCATTGAGGGCAAAGTAATGACCGATAAATATGCAGTCGTCGGCTATCCAATTGGCCATTCAAAATCGCCTCTCATTCATCGTTTGTTTGCAGAGCAGACTGGGCAAGACCTCACTTATGAGGCGATTCTCATTGATAATGAAGAAACTTCGTTTAAATACGCTATGGCAGATTTGAAAAACCGTGGTTATAAAGGCATTAATATCACTGTGCCTTTTAAGCTCGATGCCTTTGAATATGCCGACAACAAATCCAGCCGCGCCGAGAGTGCACACGCCATCAACACATTTATTTTCAATGACGATGGTACAACCACTGGCGACAATACGGATGGTATCGGGTTAGTAAATGACATAGAAGTAAATGGTCAACGCCCTTTTAAGGATCAGCGTGTTTTGATTTTAGGTGCTGGTGGCGCAGTGCAAGGCATTCTTGAACCGCTTCTGGAAAAGTATCCAGCAAGCATTCACATTGCGAATCGCACTGCCAAACGCGCAGAAGTTTTAGGACAGCGCTTTAAAACGGATATTCCCGTCAGCGGAAGCGGTTGGGATGAAATTCCAATAGATAAAGGCTATGACATTATTATTAATGGTACTTCAGCCAGCCTAGATAATAAGCTACCACCTATTTCGGAACAGGTGTTAAAGCCAGACAGCTTAGTGTATGACATGATGTATGGCAATGAACCAACAATATTTGTGAACTGGGCAAAACAACATCAACCCAATTGTAGTGTAATGGATGGATTGGGAATGCTGGTTGGCCAAGCAGCCGAAGCGTTTTACCTGTGGCGAGGTGTTCGCCCAGAAACACAACCGGTTATCGACCAAGTTCGTAAAGAGATGAAATAACACAAGGGCTTAGTAGGCAAAAACAATCAAAGCTCGCTAGGTCACTGCGAAAAAGTTTTTTTATTCGAGAAACGTAGCGGAGTTTACATTTACGTAAATGAGCAACGTATCACAAAAAAAGCTTTTGCAGCAAGGCATAGCGGAGCTTTGAATGCTAAGCCACCAACACAAACCAACCGGTAAACATAGTGGCTCCACCTAACACACTCAACCAGAATGCTGAATACTTGCCTGCTAAAGGCTCACCCAAAATATAAGCGTACAAAGCTTTTAAGAAATTATTTGAGCCGGCGGCAATCACAATCGCACCGGCTACCGTCATTGCATCCGCTTGATAATTACCATTTAACAGTGATAAAACAAATGGGTCTATATCGGTAAAACCGACAATAATCGATAAATATCGCAATCCCGAATCGCCGAAATATTCATTAACCAACTGAGTAACCACCGCCATCACAATAAACATAAAGGCAAATACAAAAGCGACCTTGAGTTCTAAAGGGTTACCGGCCGGTGTAAAAACCTGTTTTTTCTCTCCAAACCGTTTTTCGATTTGAATATAAACCACCGCAATCACCGCAGTTAAAAGTCCAAATCCGAGTAAATATGGCCACAAAATCATCGCCACTTCCCAGAAAAACACCGCCGCAATCGCCCATAACCGGAAATACATCAAGGCCGTCGCAATCAAAATCGCCGCTGTCATCTGATAACTCAAGCGTGGAACATCTTGAGATTTTTTAGCCAGTACCACAGTGGTTGCCGTGGAAGAATAAATCCCCCCGAAAATACTGGTAATTAAAATACCTTGTTCCTTAAACAGATAACGTTGAGCGATATATCCCAAATAAGACATAGTCGATACCACGACAACTGCCAGCCAAATTTTAAAAGGCGATACAGGCAACATCGGGTGCAAGATTTCACGAGGAAGCAACGGAAGGATAATACCGCTGAGTAAAATCAGTTTTGCAAGTGTTGTAAGTTCTTCGCCAGACACCTTATTTACAAATTGCTTAATACTGTCTTTGGCATTGAGCACCAGCACGATCATGACAAAAATCAGCGCCAATACCCACAATGGCTGAGTCAAAGCCAGTGCGCCATAGGCATACACCAGCAACCACACCCAATACAAAAGCACACTGCCACTTTCACGTTTTAAAGCTTGTGCATAAAACAGTAAAAACAACCCCGTCAACCCAGCAAAACCAACGACAAACATCCAAAAGTCAATCAGGTAAAGTACAAATCCACTAACGGCTGTAAAACTAAAGGTTCTGACTGTACCAAAAAAAATTTCATCTTTACCTTGGTGAAAAGTATTCAGATAGGTTCGCAGCTCTAGCCCGGTTAAAAACCCCAACACCAAAGTAACGATTAACTGTCCCCAAAGACTTTCCACCACAACTTCCATAATCCATCCTCAATCTAATAGAAGCACAAAAGAAATCCTAAGCTTCTTGGTAATCGTTTTTTAATTTTACGTAATGTTGCGCAGAATATTTAAAGAAAGCTTTCTCTTCTTGCGTCAACTCACGAATTTTTTTCACCGGCGAACCCAAATATAAATACCCCGACTCCAATACTTTACCGGCCGGTACCAAACTGTTCGCCCCAACTAAAACATGTGTTTGAACAACAGCATTATCTAACACCACCGCGCCCATGCCGATCAAACACTCATTTTCAAGCACACAACCGTGTAAAACCACATTGTGACCAACAGTCACATCCTCACCTACAATACACTTAGATCCCTTGGAAATATCACTTTCATGAGTAGTGTGTAAAACACAACCGTCTTGAATATTCGAACGCGCTCCAATCTGAATATCATTGACATCGCCCCGCAAAGTGGCATTCGGCCAAACACTGACATCTTCTGCTAACTCACAGCGGCCAATGACAACAGCCGATTCATCAACCCAAGTCGATTCTTGCAAACTTGGAGTAAAACTTTTATACATTCGAACACTCATGAAACTTATCCTCAATTAACTTATTACAAAGAGATTCATAATTATAGAAAAATCACTTGGTATTTTTGACTCTTCTGGCAATGAAACCACTTTCTAAAATTTTATTCTCTGCTATCCTTAGAATTCGGATGGGGACTGTACAGTGATCAATCAAACATTATCAGCAAATAGAACTGGAAAGTTGACACCACTGTTTAGCTTAATAACCCCGCTCGACTTTATTAAGAGGATAGTTGAAAACAATGAGTGAAGTTCAATCCACCTTCAACCGAAGACTTGAGGAACGTATGCCGACACACTTCCCAGGATTTTTATTTAAACCTGGATTTCAAGCGCCCATTAAAGTTGTTGACATTGCGGAACACGGCATTGGTTTTTTCTGTAATGAACGATTACAGATAGGCGATAAGGTGGAAATTGAACTGACCCGAAATGAAAGTAAAACTTTCAAACCTTTCACCATCGAAATCGAAATTCGCAATCGTTTTATCAACGAACAGGTTGATCGTTACGGAGCAAAAATCACCCATTCTCCAGAAGTCTTTTTAGATTTCATTCCTAAAAAACATCCTGCAAAAAGCAAACTGGCTCGATCATTGGGCGGAATTCTTAGCTCCTGATACCCACAAAACTGCCATTTACTTATACGCTACATAAATATTATTGGTTCTTACTCAAGAAAAAGCCCTAAAACGTAAAAGGATATTTTGCGATAATAATACTAAGCTCTTGATTAAATTAGATTTAAAAATCTATTAGGAGACAGGTATGGACATCAATCGTAGAAAAGAACAACGCAAAGAAATCAGAATTCCTTCTATTCTGGAAAAAAACGGTGTGCAAACCAAAATTTTACTTGTCGACCTCTCTCAAAATGGCCTAGGGTTTATCAGTAGCAGTCACCTTGAAGAAGGTGAGGTCATACAAATTATCTTGACGCAAGATGACACCAAGATTATCCATCCTGTTTCGGTACAGGTCAAAATCCAGAACAGTCGACCAGATGAACGACTCAATCGATTCGGAGCGTTGATTACAGACCTCCAAGAAGGCTATCAATCAATCATCGACAAACTCTTCCACCCTATTTATCGCAGTAAATTTGCATCGAAAATGCAAACACTGAAAGCCTAGTCTTGCTCTGCATTACACTGAGACTCTGATTCAAAGCGTACAATTCAAACCCTACAGGCAAAAAAAAGCCCGAATAATTTCGGGCTAAGAATTGGTCATAAAGACCGGGGGAAAATTTTATCAGTGCTAATAACTGTAAGATATTCATATTCTATTGATGCTTGATGAAAGACAACAGGGCGAATTAAAAATAAAAAAAAATCTAAAATGCCTAATCGAAAATACTTAATTCAGGCATAATATTTTTAATAATTTATTAAGAATCATTCAAAGTAGAATGAATCTTGCTTATCTTCCGACTAACTCACACACCAAAGTTGTAGATGTTTCAATTTAATGATTACTTGCGAATATGTCGAGAACATCAAAATTTGACTCAATCGGAGTTAGTCACAGCCCTCTGTGTTTACGACAAAACTTTTGAATCCCTAGATACCAATACACTCAGTCGCTGGGAACGTGGAGTCTCTAAACCGTCTCTTTCCAAACAAACTTTACTCGTTCATTATTTCTCTGAGAGCTTTGACAGGATTTATCCATTTATTGAACAAGCTGAACGCATTGAAATAGAGAAGAGTTTCTGTGCAATCGGATTCTCTAAAATGCTTGGCCGACATAAACTCGTTATGTCATTTCCTTGCCAGCATATGGATAAGTCACGGTTTCTGATCAAGTTAATTCAAGACTCTCATCTCAAACAATCTGCCATCAGTAAAAATCTACTCATCTTCCAAGAGATGTACAATCTGCCACTTTCTTCAGATACGTTGCAAAAAATGGCGAATATTCCCAGCAACCATTTTTCAGTGTGTGAATACGACAGTGAATATTACGGGCATTTTTTTGCCCTCAAACTCAAACCGTCTGTATTTGAGCAGGCAATGAACTTTCTTATTGACTTTAACCAGCTCTCTGAAAACGATATCGCTAAGGAAGATGAATTAGGCAACTATCTATTTTTTGGTTTTTTTGGCATGAGTGATATTGTGATTTCAATCCTCTGGGTTCACTTTTACTCGTGGGTAATCAAACAACAGAGTCATATTCTCGAAATGGGTGCCATCATTACCTCCAAAGAAGGGGAAATGATTGCCAAAAATATGAATACCGAAAAATACGCCTCACTTGAAAGCAAAAACAGGCATTACCAGAGCTTTCGTGCCACCACCAAGCAAATGTTAATTACTGATAATGTGGTCAAAATGCTATTCAACCCTGAAAGCTGCCCTGAAAATTAAAACCATAAAAAACGTTAATTAACACCACATTTCCCACATTTTCATTGCGTTTAATACACAAGCTTCATAATTACTTAACACTTTTCTAATATTTCTATCTTGCTCCTGTCATAAATTAAATATATATTCCCAATCATTCTTTAAATATTAGAATTTTATAATATTAGAAATATATCTAAAATGATAAGGGAGAGTTTCCAATGAGCCAGCCAATGACTCAAAACCAAGATAAACCACAGTTCCAAGTACTGCATATTCTTGCAGCACTTGGCGCAGGAGGCATGACCGCCTCTTTTTTCTTTATTGTCAATTTCTCAACGTTACACCCGGGTGACGTATTTATTAGCTGGGATATACTATGGCGTGATTACATTGGTGGAACCTCTGCCCACCAATTAATTGTTCAGCTTTATATGCTGGGTGCGACTATTTCAGCCATTGTGCACTTTGTTCTATTAAACCGATGGTTTAAAGGGTTTAACCAATTCAAACAAACAGATGCCTATGAAAAACTAAAAAACTCTAATGCAGAAGTCCAACTCATGGCAATTCCGTTAACACTCGCCATGAGCATGAATGTCTTCTTTATTCTGGGAGCGATGTATATTCCAGGCCTGTTTAGTGAAATCACCCTATTTGGCATCACCGCCCAACTGATTGATTTCATGATGGTGGCAGCAGGTATTTACTTCACCGTCATTCTCGTCATGGCTCTCAAGATTTTTTCCGTTTACTGGATGCGCTTAGTCGACGGTAACCTTGACTTCATTCAAAACTCAAATCTTGCACAACTCATTGCCATTTTTTCATTCGGAATGATTGGTGTCAGCTTAGGCGCTTTAAGCATGTCGAAAGTTCCTGAAATTGCACTCTATGGAATGAGCATGGCCTATATTGTCATTACCCTGACGATTTTCCTGGGATTAATCAAACTCATAATAGGTTTCAAATCAATGTTCGAAGAAGGGATTGCCGCGCAATCGACCGTTACATTATTACTGCCAGTGGTGATTACTGGCATGATTGTCGTTGGCCTATTGCGTGCTGACTTTGGCTCAATTCATGCACTCGATTTAACCCGTGATGCCCACTACCATCTTCAGGTTTCCACCATAGGCTTAGGTTTTTCACTGTTTATTGCACTGTTTGCCCTGAGCGTCATGCGCCGTAAAAAGTACTTCAAACTGCTTGACCAAGGAAAACTCGATAGCAGTGCTTTCGCCCTAATTTGCCCAGGATTTGCCTTTGAAGTGCAAATGGTGATGTGGTTAAACATCGGTTTAGTATTCACCGGTTTTGTCACGTTTGGTAGTACCGCCTACTTCGCACTCTGGGCACCAATGATTCTTATTCAAGTGGCAAGCATCTACTTCTTTATGAAATTACTGAAACAACATCATTTCTTAAAATTTGCCACAGCGTAAATTTCTCAAACCTTACCGGCCGGTAACCTTCTTACCGGCCGGTAAGCATTCATAATCTTTCTTGCATCACTTTCTCAAATCCCACAATTTTCGTAGCTTCTATAGAGCCCTCTTATTTGCCCAATAATTATGCTGTTTTGACAGTTGGCCAAGTTTGCCTAAAATCACATTCAAAATAGACGAAAAACAGATGAGGAAACTATGCAAATTGATGTCTGGTCCGGCTACCTTGCCGGAATCGCAATTGGACTATTTGTGATCTTACATTTTTGGCTAGCAGGAAAGCCCGCTGGCTGTTCAACAGGCTATGGCAACGTCTGTGGTTATCTATCCAAAAAAGTACGTTATTACCACGAAGGTGAATATTCCAACAAAAACAATATGAAACTCTGGTTTTTAATTGGTATCCCAATAGGTGGCCTTATCAGTGCCCTCTCCTCGACAGATGTTTGGCACTGGAGCTTTGATATGGGGATGTATGATACCGTTCTTCCGCAAACCGATGCTGCAAAAGCCATTTGGTTAATTTTTGGAGGCATGCTACTGGGCTTTGGAGCGCGACTTGCTGGAGCTTGTACGACTGGTCACGCTCTAGTAGGCGGTGCAATGTTAAACCCACCCAGTTTATTAGCGGGTGCTGTATTTTTCCTAAGCGCATTAATTGCCACACAATTGCTATTTAATACTTAAAAGAAACAATAAAAACTTACCGAGCACCTATGCATGTCAAACAATAATAAAACTCAATCATCACCAGAGAACTCACAAAAAGAGCATTTTCTACCTCGACTTCAAAGTATTCGCCTCACTTTACTGAACTTTTTCTATGCCTATCGATCCAACATCATTGGCCTTTTTACCGGAGTGCTGTTTGGTTTTTTAATGAGTCGCGCCGGAGCAACCACCTTTGATTTTCACGCACAAATGTTTCTCTTTGAAGATATGCAATTAATGAAGGTGATTGGCTCAGCCGTGGTGGTTGCCATGCTTGGGGTATTTTTATTGAAAAAATTTCAAGTAACCGCCGTTCATACAGGACAAGCGGTAGATTTTGTCAAAAAACCTTACCAACAAGGGTTGGTGACAGGTGCATTTCTATTTGGCATCGGTTGGGCAATGACAGCTTCTTGCCCAGGAACGGTTCCTGCAATGATTGCCGAAGGCAAAATCAGTGCAATTTTTACACTTGCTGGTTTATTGATTGGCACGATGGCTTATGGCGTTTTACAAAGTTTTATTGCCAACAATCGAAGTGCTTACACAGAATAATCTTGTGATGGCTTTGTCCACCCTCCATGCAAAGCCCAAGCAACATTTCTCAAAATCGCTCTTTCAATTTAATCAATGCATTAAAAATTTCAGCTAGCGCGATGCTAACCCTATAAATTTCCAACAATTTCATTATAATAGCGGCAATTTTCAATCTTGAAGTCGGCCAAACCTCCTTTTGCAAAATTCCATTTGCGTCTCGGACACGCCTTTTTCATTTCGTTTTTTAAGAGAATCAATTATTTATGAGTACTCAACATATCCGCAATATCGCGATTATTGCCCACGTTGACCACGGTAAAACAACCTTGGTTGATCAACTTTTACGCCAATCAGGAACGCTAGATGAGCGTAAAGACACTGGTGAACGTGTCATGGACTCAAACGATCTTGAAAAAGAGCGTGGGATTACCATCCTGTCAAAAAATACAGCAATCAATTGGAACGACTACCGTATCAATATCGTGGATACTCCGGGACACGCCGACTTCGGTGGTGAAGTAGAGCGAATCTTATCGATGGTCGATTCAGTATTATTGTTGGTCGATTCGGTTGAAGGGCCAATGCCGCAAACACGTTTCGTAACTGAAAAAGCACTACAACAAGGTCTAAAACCAATTGTCGTCATCAACAAAATTGACCGTCCTGGTGCACGTCCTGATTGGGTACTTGACCAAACATTTGATCTTTTCGACCGTCTCGGAGCAACAGATGAACAAATGGATTTTGAAGTATTGTACGCTTCAGGTCTAAACGGTTTTGCAGGTCACGAAGAAGACGTTCGTGACGGCGATATGCAACCTGTATTCCAAACCATCGTTGATAAAGTAGCCCCTCCTGAAGTTGACCTTGAGGGTCCTTTCCAACTGCAATGTATCTCACTTGATTACGATACCTACAAAGGTGTTATCGGGACTGGTCGTATCAAACGTGGTTCGGTTAAAACCAATATGCAGGTTTCAATCATTGATGTTGAAGGCAAGGTTCGTAAAGGTAAATTCAGCGAAATCTTTGGTTACCACGGTCTAGACCGTATCAATGTTGATGAAGCACATGCAGGTGACATCATTGCATTCTCTGGTTTCGACCCTCTGAACATCTCTGATACGATTTGTGATCCTGAAGCCGTTGAAGCGCTAGAACCTCTTTCTGTCGACGAGCCAACCGTTAGCATGACATTCCAAGTCAACGACTCACCGTTTGTCGGTCAAGAAGGTAAACTCCTCACCTCTCGTCAAATCCGTGAGCGTCTAGATAAGGAGCTACTGACTAACGTGGCGCTGCGTGTTGAAGACACAGAAGATGCGAACAAATTCCGTGTTTCAGGTCGTGGTGAACTTCACTTGTCAGTTTTAATTGAAACCATGCGTCGTGAAGGTTTTGAAATGGGCATCTCTCGTCCAGAAGTTATCTTCCGTGAAATCGATGGCGAAATCCAAGAGCCTTATGAAACCCTTACCGTGGATGTTCCAGAAGAGTCTCAAGGTACCATTATGGAAAAACTCGGGATTCGTAAAGCCGAGATGACCGATATGGTTCCAGACGGTCACGGTCGTGTGCGTATCGACTTCATAATTCCATCACGAGGTTTGATTGGTTTCCGTACTGAATTTATGACCGCGACTCAAGGTAACGGTTTGATCTTCTCGAGCTTCTCACACTACGGCCCAACTTTCTCAGGCAAGGTGGGAGAGCGTACAAATGGTGTGTTGATCTCAAACGATAAAGGTAAGGCGCTGTCTTATTCACTCTATAACCTTCAAGATCGTGGTCGTCTATACATCGGTCACGCTGAAGAGGTTTATGAAGGGATGATTATCGGTCTTCACAGTCGTGCGAATGACCTAACGGTAAACCCTCTGAAAGGTAAGCAGCTAACTAACGTTCGTGCCTCAGGTACGGATGAAGCCTTGACGCTTGTACCGCCAGTCCGCTTCTCGCTTGAACAAGCCTTAGAATTCATTGATGATGATGAATTGGTTGAAGTCACGCCTGAAAGCATTCGTATCCGTAAGAAACTTCTGACAGAAAACGAGCGTAAGCGTGCTTCACGTGGTTCGAAGTAATCGACTTTAAAGCTTCAGAACTCTTTAAAACCGCATTCGGATTTTCCAATGCGGTTTTTTTATATCTCTGCGCTAAACACAAAACTAAACCAAAAACATAATGTGCTATTAAAATAAAACAACACAAAATAAACCTTAAAAGTTCATACATAAACAAAACTTTGTCAATCCATTATTTTTTCAGACTCTCGTGATACAGTGTTAACTTTTACCTATATTTGTTCAAACACTTTCAACATTTTTAATCTCATTCAACTCTAGACTCTCTGCCAGTTCCTTAGTGTTGCGAAAAGCACTTTCTAATACTGAAAAGTGTGTTCTAAATATAAAAATCATATATCGACCGGCCGGTAGACTTTCCGACCACACATAACAAATGGTCACGCAATAGCTAAGCAAGTGGAGAAAACAAATTAAAAATTCACTGTTTAGGAGTCGTTATGAGCCATTTTGCTCAGGGTCAATTGCACCCAAATTCTTTTCAATTAAAACCTTTAGCATATGTTGTCTGCACGCTTGCATTGGGGAGTGTTGCAAACACTACTCACGCAGAATCTCACCAACTACAGGTGGTTAAAGTCACCAGCTCTATTATTGAAGATAAATTTGAATCCGATGCCGATATCCCAGCCAGCACGACGGTTATAAAAGGTGAAACAGTAGAAGCAAAACACGCAACCAACCTTATTGAAGTTTTACGTTCGATTCCTGGCATTACAGCAGATGTAGCCGGTGAAGGAGATGGAATCAAAATCAAAATTCGTGGAGTGGATAATCAGCGCTATATGGGAGAAAAGCCCGGTGTCGCGATTGTGATTGATGGTGTGCCGGTTTTTGAGCGAACTGGCAAGGTGAATATTGATCTCGACAATATTGAATCCATTCGAGTTGTTAAAGGCGGAGCTTCTTATCTATTTGGAGAAGACGCACTTGCGGGTGCGGTAATTATCACGACTAAACGAGGTGCTGAAAATGCCGGTGTTACAGTCGAAGCAGATACCGGCTCGCACGGTTACACACGAACCCTAGCCAAAATTGGAATGGCAGAAGACGATTTTGCAGCACATATACAAGTGGCAGACCGTCACAGTGACGGTTATTACCATCTATCTGAAAAAGATGAAGAATCGGTTTCCGGGGCGATTGAATACTATCTTTCCGATACTAGTGAGTTAACCTTAGGTTTTGAAAGCTCCGAGCGTTTCCGCGACAACAGTGGCTCGGTTGCTGGAGTGACCGCAGCAAAAGAAGATCCAAGAGGCGTTTATAGCGGCCGCAGCTATACGCGTATGTTCAATGTGGATTTATCACGTTTTAATTTAACCTATTCAAACGACTTTTCTGACACTGGGAACATTTCCGCAATTGCTTACCAATACAAAGACATTACCGACTTCTGGTCATCGCCGATTCGCTATGACGGCTCTGGCACAGAGGTTGGAGATGAACAAGTCGATATGTATGCAAAGCTCAATGATTATGAGCAAATTCAGCGCGGAGTTAAGCTCGAAGCACGTGATTCTTTTGGCAACTTTGCACTGATGGCTGGAATAGAGCTAAAAAAGAATACCTTTGATGAGCAAACCACGGTTAAAGAAGATTACCGCTCGTACTCCAGAGGGAGTACTGTTCTCGCTGGAACCCTAACTTCTGACTCCTATCGCGAAGAGATTACCAAAGCACTTTATACCGAAGCAAAAACAGCACTCAGTGAAAAGACGACTATGACTGCAAACTATCGTTTTGACCGCATTGAGCTAGATGGTAAAGATCGAATGGATGGTTTAAACGACCAAAATGACTTTAGTGTTCATTCTTGGCGCTTGGGCGCAGACCATGATATTTCTGAACAAACCTCTCTTTATGGATCTGTTTCGACCGGATTTCGCGCTCCGAGCTTAAGTGAATTGTCCACCAACTCAGAACTTGAACCTGAAACAATTATGAATTATGAAATCGGCATGCGTTCAAAATTGAATTTATTTGGCTGGGATACTCATTTAAACAGTTCTTTGTTCTACATCAATCGTAAAGACTTTATTACCAGCTCAATTGGACAATATGTCAATAGTGGCGCTGCCGATGCCAATGAAGATATTGAAAACATGCATGACAACATTGGCCATACCTCCTCTAAAGGTTTGGAATTAGCTCTACAAACTCAGAAAAAGCACAGACTATCATTTGACTTTGCTTACACCTATTTAATCAGCAAGTTTGAACGTTATGACAATTACTTTATGGCGCTTGGTAACCCATATGGCACTTCCGTTGATTCTCTAGAGGATTTAAATGGAGGAACCTATTTGTCACGAGGTCGTCCAGCGACTTGTACGCCAGAAGACTGTGTGTACTTTATGCATTATGACAATACCGGCAACTATGTACCAAGAACGCCAAAACATCTGGTGAACTTCCGTATTAACTGGTTCCCAACCAATACTATTAGAGTCAGTACAGAAATTGATTACCGTGGCGAGAGTTATGCGGATGAAATTAATCAGGAAAAATTACCTTCTCGTACTTTAGTCAACTTAGGCGTTGAGTATAAAGCCAGAGCGAGTCTATTTAGCACTAAGCCAAGCGATTTCAGTATTTTTATGAAAATAGACAATGTGTTTGACGATCAATTTTACATGACTGCCCGCGGCCACCGTGATGGAGATTACAACGGTATTTATAATCAAGAGGACTTGTCAATCAACGTTGACCCAGGCCGTGTCTGGATGGCTGGTATGAAGGTTCAATTCTAAGGTAAAGGGAGAAGTTTTTATGACTAAACTATTCGGAGTTTGGCTTTCTCTCCTAGTCGGGTGGTTGGCAGTTTTACCTGCGCCCGTTTTTGCCTTGGAGAAAGTTGACCATAAAATAACTGAAAGCACGACAACTAACCATAAAGTCACCATCCTTTCGACAGAATTTGTGCTCAGTAAAAAATTTAAATTGATGCAAAAGGCTGCCAAAGAACGCGGTGTTGAATTGGCTTGGGTTCAGGTGGATGCTAAGGACGGATCAGGTGGCAAAGAGAATGTCGTCAAAGCATTGCAAAATGCTGGGTTAGTAATTGTCGATGCGCCGCGTTCCGATGATCAAGCCCAGATTGAAATTCATGCTGGCGAGGCTTTGCGTGCATTAACAGATACACCAGTGGTGCATATTCGTCGAATGACCCGAACTCAAAGAATGCAAGCGGTAAATTTGCCATTAGATATAGCCGCACAAGTGTTCGGTTACTACCTAGCAGGTATGCTCGAAAACCAACATTTGTTATTTGAGTATGCCAAGGCGATTATTGAAAATGGTGATTTAGAGGCAATTCCTCTACCGAATGAAATGCCCAATGGAGGGATTTATCATCCCAATTATCAACATCAAGTGTTTGCAGATTTACCAAGCTACCTGCAGTGGTGGCAAGCGAAGACGAGCGAAGACGGTACGCAAGGTACGGTTATAGCGATGGAAACGACTTCTAGCTATATCGCTGACGGGCAAACACGTCATTTAGACATATTGATTAAAGAAATTGAAAAGCGTGGTGCCATGCCACTATTTTTCTATCGCAATTCGCGCACTTTTCAGAGTATCTTTAAATCCCGTCAATCGGTGGCACGAGCGCAAGCGAAATTGGCACAAGCTAGCACTGGTGATGCCAAATCAAGCGGGCGCCCTACAAGCAACGCTAACCCAAGCAATACAGTACAGGGTAAACCTAGTGGGCGTTCAGCGTCTAGTTGGGGACAAGCCGCCAAGCCAAGCGCTGACGGCAATCCTTTCCCAAATCCAAAAACAGGCCGTCCTTATAAATTTAACGAACCGTTAATTACTTGGCAGGGCAAAGTCTTGCCACAGGTGATGATGGTCAACACCTTTTTGGGCGGCGATGTCGAAGGGCGTAAATTGCGTTATCAGGCGCAAAGCATTCCGGTGATTAATATTCTGCATTACCGCGAAGGCGGGCGCAAAGTTTATCTTGAAGATCTCGCTGGCGTCAGCTCTTTCCGTCTGCCGTTTACTTTAACCAATGCCGAATATATCGGCATTCAAGATCCGGTCATGCTAACGGTGAACCCTGATGGCGAAATGATTCCGCTGCCGGAGCAGGTCGAGCTATTAGTCGGTAAGCTGATGAATTTAGCTAGTCTGCAACAAAAAGCCAATGCCGATAAAAAGCTGGCGTTGATGTTCTGGAACCACCCGCCGGGTGAAAAGAATCAAGGCGCGTCGAATATGAATGTGCCGCGATCGATCGAAAAGTTAGTGCAGGATTTAAAAGCCGAAGGTTATGCCTTAGACGATATTTCTGAGCAGGAGATGATTGATGCAGTGGGCGCGATGTTACGTCCGGCTTATCGCCAAAATGAAGTCGCCAATCTGATGAAAACCGATCTGTGGGGCTTTATGCCATTGGAGAAATATCGTCAATGGTTTGCGACCTTTCCAGAGCATGTGCAACAAGAGATTAACGACAATTGGGGGCGTGACGAAGATAACCAGCGGGTAGTCGAATATCAAGGGCAAAAAGGTTTTGTGATTCCACGAGTGCAATTGGGCAATCTCATTGTCATGCCGCAACCGGGGCGTGGCGGTTCGTCTGCGCAAGAAGACAAAGACCTGTTTCACGATACAAAGCGCCCAATGAATCACTACTATATTGCTACTTATCAATGGGTGCGTGAGCAGTATGGTGCCGATGCGATTATTCACTTTGGTACCCATGGCACCCAAGAATGGCATCCGGGCAAAGAGCGCGGTATGTGGGCCTATGACAGCCCTAATTTAGCGGTGTGGAACACGCCGATTGTCTATCCCTATATTGTCGATAACATTGGCGAAGCGCTACACGTTAAACGTCGTGGCCGAGGGGTGATTGTAAGCTATCAGGTACCGCCATTTTCACCGGCCGGTCTATCCGATGATTTTGTCGCCATCAATGACGCCATTCGCGAGTATCAATCGTTGGATGAAGGCTTGGTGAAATCGAATGCCAAAGAGTTGATTATCGAGCAAGCGGTGAAAATGAATATTCCGCAGGATATGGCTTGGAAAGTCGCGGACTTGCACGCCAATTTCGATAACTTCTTGCGTGATATTGAAGACTATCTGGAAGACCTCGGTTCGGCGATGCAGCCACTAGGTTTACACACCTTTGGACAAACGGCCGAAAACGAGCATTTAGCACTGAATATTATGCTTATGCTGGGTAATGATGTGATGTTGCCGCTCGGTGTCGAAAACAGTCGCGAACTGTTTCGAGCAGACTACAAGCTAATCAAAACCACTGAGCCGTTTAAGTTTGTACTGAATCACATTGTCTTGGAGCAGCCATTAACTGCAGAGCATCAGCAAAATGCCGAGTTGGTTGCAGTGGTCAAACAAGGGATTAAACATGCACGAAATTTACGTGCCGAGTCGGAAACGGCAGGAATCTTGGCGGCATTAAATGCTAAATGGATCGATCCGTCTTATGGCGGTGATCCGGTTCGTAATCCAGATGCTATTCCGACCGGGCGCAATATGTATGGTTTTGATCCATCAAGGGTTCCGACCAAAGCCGCTTATGAAGCCGGTGTGCAAGCGATGAAAGAGATGATTTTGTCGCATCAAGCGACGCACAATGAGTTCCCGAAAAAGCTGACCTTTTCGATGTGGTCCACTGAAACCCTACGTCACTTGGGGATGTTGGAAGCACAGGTTCTCTATGCCATGGGGGTTAAGCCGGTTTGGGACCGTGGCGGTCGTGTGGTTGGCTTGCAAGTGATTCCATTGCAAGAACTTGGGCGTCCACGTATTGATACGGTGATCTCGCTAACCGGTCTGTATCGTGACCAGTTTCCGAATGTGATGGAACGTTTTAATGAAGCGATTGTGATGTTGGCGAATCTCGATGAAGACGTGGAACAAGACCCTATGCAAAACCCGATTCGTGCCAATACGTTGCGGATTGAAAAGGCATTGCTAGAAAAAGGTGTGGAAGCGAAAGCGGCGCGCAATTTTGCCTTAACCCGCGTGTTCGGTACCGAAAGCGGTGACTACGGCACGAAACTGCCCGATGCGACTTTGGCATCCGACCATTGGGAAGAGGACGATGGTAAATTGGCCGAGCTGTACCTTTCGCGTATGTCGTGGGCTTATGGCCCAGATACTTCGCAATGGAGTCAAAAGCTCACCAATGAAAAAGGCGAGCCGGTCAATGTTTATGCTGAACAGTTGAAAGGCACCTCAGCAGCGGTCTTCTCGCGTTCCTCGAATTTGCGCGGGCTATTGGATACCGATCACCCATTTGAGTATTTAGGTGGGATTTCGATGGCGTTGCAACATCTCGAAGGCGAAGCTCCGCAGCTTTATATCTCCAATATGCGTGATCCGAAAAAAGCCAAATTGCAAACTGCCGAGCGTTTCTTAGCCACCGAACTGCGCGCCGTTTACCAGCACCCGAATTGGGTTAAAGAGATGCAAAAAGAGGGCTATGCTGGAACCTTGGAAATGTTGAATACCATTAACAATTTCTGGGGCTGGCAGGTAATGGACCGCAATGTGGTGCGCGATGACCAGTGGCAGGAATTCCACGAGGTGTATATCAAAGATAAATACAATCTGGATATGAAGCAGTGGTTTGAAGAGTCGAATCCAACCGCTATGGCTCAAATCGCGGAAAGAATGCTCGAAGCGATTCGTAAAGACTACTGGGAAGCCAGTGAGCAGACCAAAAAGGAGCTGACTCAGGTGTATCAAGAGCTTGCCGAGAAATACGACGTCCATACTGACAACGAAACTTATAAAGCCTATGTTGCTGAACTATCAGCCGGTTATGGCTTAAGTGCAGCGCCTGCTCCAGATGCTGCAACCTCTGCTGCGCAACCTGCAGCAATGGAAGCACCAGAGCAACCGGAAAACAGCGAGGCTACCAAGCCTGCGCAAGCCTTAGAAACCGTGCAAGGGCAGAAGATGCAACAGCAACAACCAAATGAACAAGACCCAATTGAGCAACCGAAATGGTGGTTGTTATTGCTGACTTTATTCGCATTGGGTGCAGTACGACAAATCTATTTAAGAAAACAAGGATAAGTGATGAATTTTATTGAATTAACCATGGCGGAAATCGCCAGCTTATTTTTAATGCCGGTATTACTGATTTTGGCATTGATGTTTGCCTATGCATTTTATGAACTCGGACGTTTTGGGTTTGAATGGCTAATGCGTTCCGCAGGAAGAAAAGCCGAGCAGCCATTACAGCGTTTTTGGGCGAAAAATCCGCAAGCTGACCAGCAAGAAGTGGAGTTGCAATTACTGCGTCAATTAGAGCCGTTGCGTTTGGTCAGTCGCATTGCGCCGATGCTTGGGCTAGTCGCGACGATGATTCCAATGGGGCCGGCGTTGATGGCAGTGGCGAATGGTAATTTCCAAGAAGTGGCCAGCCAGCTAACGGTTGCTTTTGCAGCGGTGATTATTGCCTTGTTAGCCGCTTCGATGACGTTTATGACTCTTTCAGTTCGCCGTCGTTGGTTATTGGAAGAATTGAAAACATTGGTTAAAGCGAAAGCGGCTCAAGTGCCAAATAAACCTGAATTCAATGCAGTCTAAGAAAAGGATAAGCGTATGAGCCAAATTGATTTAAATATTATTGAAGAAGACGAAGATGATCCGATTCTAAGCGTGGTCAATATGGTCGATTTGTTTTTGGTGGTGATTGCGGTGTTGTTGATTATTGTAATGAGCAACCCAATTAATCCTTTTAATATGTCCGAAAACGTCACGGTAATTAAAAATCCCGGCGAAGAGAATATGGAGATTTTGGTCAAAGAGGGCAACGAACTGCAACAATATCAATCGACCGGTGAAATGGGTGAAGGCAAAGGAGCCAAAGCCGGTGTAACTTACCGTTTAGAAGACGGTAGTTTGATTTATGTACCTGAAAACAAATAGCTTCTATAAATTCGGCCTCGGCTGTTCACGTTTGCGTGATTAGCTCCACTTATCACGCATCTTTTCGCGGTATTTTTTAACAAATCCTGTTTTCAATTACCGCGCTTTTTAACCTTGTTTGCATATCTAGATTTAACTACTCATCATGCTATTTTTACTATTATTTAAAGCACGATTCGTATATCTTTAAACGATATTCATTTTACTGAACAGGCAAAAAGGATTTTCATCGTGAAAACAGGATCACTCTACCCTCCTTCTGAGCCCTACGCTCAACACAGTTTGCAAGTGGATAGCCTTCATCATTTGCACATTGAGGAAAGTGGCAATCCAAACGGCGTGCCCGTTCTGTTCGTTCATGGTGGTCCAGGAGGCGGTTGCAGCCCAATACAACGTCAATTTTTCCACCCAGATTCCTATCGGATTATATTATTTGACCAACGAGGCTGTGGGCGTTCAAGCCCTCATGCATGCTTAACCAATAACACCACCGCGCACCTCATTGAAGACATTGAAAAAATTCGCCAATACTTAAAAATCGACAAATGGCTTTTATTTGGTGGATCATGGGGGTCAACGCTTTCACTTTTATATGCGCAAAGCTACCCTGAACGTGTTTATGGCCTCATTTTACGTGGAATATTTCTCTGTAGAGCCCAAGACATTGAATGGTTCTATCAATCTGGAGCTAACCGTTTTTATGCTGATTATTGGCAAGATTATCTCGCGCCAATTCCAAAATCTAAGCAAAATAACCTTATCGAAGCCTACTATGAAGCTCTAACAAGTAATGATGAGATTTCTCGGATGCGAGCGGCAGAAGCTTGGTCTGTTTGGGAAGGTCGTACAAGCACCCTAAAAGCTGACCCTGAAATTGTTAATCATTTTGGAGACCCTTTCCATGCACTAGCCATGGCACGAATCGAATGTCACTACTTTTATCACCAAGCGTTTATTGAAGACAATCAAATCCTAAAACACTGCAATGCAATCCTTGACATTCCAACTACAATTATTCATGGTCGTTACGATATGGTCTGCCCAGTTAATCAAGCATTCGAACTCAAAGAACAGCTACCACATGCCAAACTTGTTATTTGTGAACATGCTGGCCATAGTGCATTTGAACCGGAAATTACCGAAAAGCTTCTTGATGCGACCGATGATTTTATGAAAGTTTTGGATGCCTCATGATTTGCCTAATCCAACGTGTTTCGCAAGCGCATGTCTCAGTCGAGAACCAGATTATTGGCCAAATTGAGCACGGAATTTTAGCGCTTGTCGGTTTTCAACCAGACGATACATCTGACAAAATTCATAAAATGTTGCACAAATTGCTTCATTATCGAATTTTTGCGGACGAAAATGACAAAATGAACCTAAATGTACAACAAGTATTTGGAGGTTTATTGTTAGTGCCACAATTTACTCTAGCCGCTGACACTCAAAGCGGCTTAAGACCTAGCTTTTCAACAAGCGCTCCACCGGCAATGGCGACCAAACTATTTGATGAGCTGGTTCAAAAAGCTCAACTGAACTATTCAAATATTGCTACCGGTCAATTTGGGGCGGATATGAAAGTTAATCTAACGAATGACGGGCCGGTAACATTTTATTTTGAAATTTAACAAAATTTCGCACAGCTTATTTTTACGCAATTTTGTGGAGACTTTTAGTTTCTCAGTGCAACAAACTGTGATAACTTTAACTCATCCAATTGAACTTGCGTGATAAGACTTCAAATGCCCGTACCAAACAACGATGAAATCAAAATTCTAATTGTTGAAGATGACCAAGTCACTCGGCTGACCCTTGCCAAAGTCCTACAAAAGTCCGGCTATCAAACCCTTTTGGCTGAGAATGGTAAGGTAGGCATTCAAGCGTTTATGGAGCATCATCCCCATTTAGTCTTAATGGACGTGATGATGCCGATTACTCATGGTTTTGAAGCAACACACACCATCCGAGAACTTGAAAAATCTCGTGCGGTTCCGATCCTTATGTTAACCGCACTTGATGATGTCAGCTCCATAGAGGAAGCGTTTGAAGCCGGAGCCACCGACTTTATCACCAAACCGATTAATTGGGGTCTTTTGGTTCAACGCGTAAAGTATTCGCTCAGAACCGCAAACATTGAAGATCAACTGCGATCTAGTCAAGCACAGTTAAGCTATGCTCAAAAGCTTGCTCGGTTGGGTTACTGGGAATGGGATGTCCAAGAAAACTTAGTCACCGCTTCAAACTCCGCTTACAAAATGTTTGCCGTTCCCGCTCAAAATGACATGACATTTGAGCAATTCACACAAAACATTATGGATAAGGATAAACTGATTGTACGTCAAGCCATTGCTGACACACTCAATGGTCAAACTAGCATTCAGGTTAGCTTCCGAGTCATCAATGCAAATGGAGACATTACTCACATAGAATTTTTGGGTGATGCAAACTATAGCAAAAAAGGCGAATTAGAGAAAATCACCGGTTCCGCACAGGATCTAACGCGCCTTCACAAAGCCGAAACGCTTCTTCAATACCAATCAACGCATGATTCTCTAACCTCGCTGGCCAATCGTAACCATTTCCATGAAGTGATTACCAATCATTTGACCGATTTCCCCGAACAAGCGAGTGCAGTCTTGGTCTGCGACATTGATCGTTTCAAACAAATCAACAGTAATCTCGGACAAGAACTTGGCGATCAAGTATTACGCTCGATTGCCCAGCGTTTGAACCGCATTACTAGAGCAAACGATTTTAATGCTCGCTTAGGAAATGATGAATTCGCGATTCTGATTCGCAATTACAAGAATTCAGCCGAACTCAATCAGATGTTAAATCGCCTTCACCAAGATATGGCCACTCCATTTAAGGTGAATCAACAAGAACTTTATATCAGCTTTAGCTCTGGGATTGCGACTTTTCCCGATGATGGAAAAAATGCAGAACAACTTTTAAATAATGCCAATATGGCTCGCGCACAAGCCAAATCTCGTGGTGGAAATCAATATCTATACTATCAAAGTGATATGAACTCCGTGGCTCAGGACGCACTTGAACTGGAAAATGCACTGAGACAAGCCATTAAAAATGACGAAATTCGCGTTTTTTATCAACCACAAGTGGATGTTCAAACAGAAAAACCCACTGGAGCCGAAGCACTCGTTCGTTGGATTCATCCAGAACGTGGAATGATTTCACCGGCTTCATTTATTCCACTTGCAGAAAGCACAGGAATGATCGTTGAAATTGGCGAATATGTTTTACGCGAGTCAATTAAACAAGCGGAGAAGTGGTATCACAAAGGCTACCCCCTTCATATTGGGATCAACCTCTCAGGGCGACAATTTGCTCAATCCGATTTGGTTAACACTGTTCAATCAGCCTTGACGGACTTTAAACTCCCCGCAAACCTCATTGATTTGGAAATCACAGAAAGCTTGGCAATGGGCGAAGGTGAAACCAACATTAACACACTCAAAGCTCTAAAAGCACTGGGTGTTAATATTGCAATCGATGATTTCGGAACTGGCTATTCCTCCCTCGCTTACTTACACAGTTTTCCAATTGACACATTGAAAATTGACCGTTCATTTATCATCAACTTGGAAACAAAAGAAGGTCAGGCAATTACCAATACAATTCTGGCATTAGCCAAAGGACTCAATCTGGAAGTTGTTGCTGAAGGTGTTGAATTAGATGAACAAGTCGAATTTCTTCGCGAGAAAAAATGTGACATTTTCCAAGGTTTTAAATATGGTCGTCCAATGCCTGCCGATGATTTTGACGATTGGTTATTGCAATTTGCAGCCACTTCCAAAAAATGAAATATATGATTCATTGGGAACGCGATTCTCAAAATATTGAAAAAGGAATTTAAACCATGTGCGTAGATCAAGATAATCTGAATATGCTCAAAGAAATCATCGGTGATGACTTAAAAGAAGTATTAGATGCATTTCTCAGCACCAGCCCAAGCCTATTGGAACAGATTGAACGCTCTATTGCCTCAGAAGATGCTGCGGGCGTTCAACTGCACAGTCATACCTTAAAAGGAAGTTCGGCCAATATTGGCGCAACCGAACTACCAAACCTTTGCCTTGAACTAGAAAGTGCAGCGAAAAATGGCGTGGTAACACCTGAGTTTTCACCCATGCTAGCAAAAATTAAAGCGGAAACAATGAATGTAACCGCAGCGTTAGAAGATTTTCTCAAAACATTTTAAGTTCTGCGAAAGCCTTTACCAGTTTAAAACATTACCGGCCGGTTGGAATTCTTCAAACCGGTTTTTTTATTTTGTAACACCTTTACCATTCTTAAACGTTCAACTGAGCCAAACTTGAAAATACCCTGGACAAAATAGTCACCGCTTGAAATTCACCCTATAATAATGCAATTGCAAAATTATCCTAATGAGGTCCCAATGCGCTACGAAGTCACCGCTGAAGATAAGCATAAAGCCAAAAACCCGCACCATATTTTCAATATCAATATTATTTTGACCCACTTGGCCATTTCTCAAGTCTCACTTGAAATTGGGCACGGCAACCCTGCTTACTTTTTATTAGTTCCATTCATTTCGAGCTTATTCTTAGCTTACATTTACTTGCATGGAAAAAAAGTTGCCGCTGAGAACTCTTGGTTTGTTGGCGCTCATTGGATTCTAGCGTGGCGTAGAGGGCGCAATTTATTAATCGCCTATGGCGTCGCCATTATCGTCATCGGACTAGCAACCCTTCTGGGCAACCTATTCGGTGGCGGCCTGATGATGAATGACTTCTCTGAAGAAGGAGGTTCAAGTTCCATTGTTGAAAAAATTGGCTTATTCTTTGGTGCACTCGTTGTTTTCTTTACCGTGCTTTACAACTTCCTACAAACAGGCATATCAGTTTATGAAGCAGGCAGAGGAATTATTGACGCAAAAATCGAAAAATTTCATCCACGAGGTGAACAAGCCAATGCAGAGCTAGGCGAAGGCACCGATGATGAGAAAACCTCTGAAAATGACAACGAGAAACAACAATGAGTGAAAATATCCCTCAGAAAAAACGTCCATTGCCAATGTTCTGGTTGGTCTTTATCAGTTCTTTGATTATTTTTGCGCTCATGTTGCTGTTTCAACCAAACCGTGAAGGCGTAGATGATAAAAACCTTCCTTGGAATGCACATTTCAATGCACAAGGTCAATTGGAAACAATGGGGTTAATCATTGGCCAGTCCACAGTAAATGACGCAATTAAGCTTTACGGTAAAGATGTTGAGGTAAAACTTTTCTCTGACTTAGATGAAAGCAATAAATCCGTCGAAGCCTATTTCCCGGTGATGTACATAGGTTCCATCAAAGCGGCTCTAGCCCTAGGCATTACAGCGCCGGAAGAGCTCAAACAAAAAGCGTTTGATAACGGTAAAAAAATTGTCATGAGTAGCACTGGCGGCCGTGAAATTGAGCTGTATAACGCCGACAAATTATCTTTTATGGATTTGCCAATTTCAAGCGCCACCTTACTACCACGTAAACACTTGACAGAACGCGCGATTCAAATGCGTTTTGGTGAACCTGACCGCAAAGAGACACAATCTGACGGCCTGGAACACTGGTTTTTTAATGCCTTAGGCTTAGAACTGATTATTGACCCAGAAGGCCCTGAAGCTCTGCAATACACCAATCAATCTTATCCTTGAACGCATATCAATAGGCCACGCCAATTCTATGACAACCTCTTCTCAAATCCCTCCTAAAAAAGTCCATCTTGTTCTGGGATCAGGAGGGGCTCGAGGGCTTTGTCATATTGGAGTCATTCGTTATCTAGAGGCAAATGGATTTGAGATTTCTGAAATTACCGGCTGTTCAATGGGAGCTCTGATTGGCGGAATCTATGCTGTAGGAAAACTCGATGACTACCAACAATGGGTAACCAGCATCAGTAAATTAGATGCCATTAAATATTTAGACCTATCTCTCAATTTTAAAAGTGGCGTTATCAAAGGCGACAAGTTAATGCAACAACTGGGTAATTGGATTAAAGATGAAAAGATTCAAACACTTTCCATTCCATTTACAGCCGTCTCAGCCGATTTAAAATCCCAAAGCGAAGTCTGGATCAATAAAGGCCCTCTGCTGGAGGCCATTCGTGCTTCTATTTCTGTACCCGGAATTTTTACGCCAGTCACAAAAAACAACAAGATTTTAGTCGATGGTGGTATTCTCAATCCATTACCAATCCCTCCCAAATCCTTGGAAAAAGATCAAATTACCATTGCAGTGAGTTTATCCGGTCGCCGTCTCAATCAACCTTTAGGCGAAAGTGAAGCACTTAGCCAGACATCCAAAGCCCAAGACTCAGACATCGAATCCAATACAAAACTCCAACTCGCTTGGCAGAAGTTAAACACCTTCTTCCAGTCAGATAGCGCCGAATCCTATTCCTCAAATGAAAACCCACTTTCCATTTCCGAAATCATGATGAGCATGTTCAACACCATGCAAGACACGCTCACACGTTACCAAATCGCTGGAACACCACCAGACATCCTAATTGAGATTCCGACAAACATCTGTAATTCACACGATTTTCATCGTGCTAATGAATTGATACCGGCCGGTGAATACTGGGCTAAAAAAGCCATTGAAGAGCAAGAGCACCTTCTGCACGAAGTGACCTTGTAATATCTTCCTTAACTTTAGCTATGCAGTCGATTCTGAATAACCCGTTTAATTTATGGCAAAGCCAGTTATTCAGAGTCGATTATTTATGGGTTTATCGCCTTAAACATCAAAGCGGTTAAAAAACCCAATAAGGTTACAAAACCGACAATTGACCCCGCCTTTGCAAAAGACTCTGGCAACATCGTTTCAGCAATCACAGTCAACATGGCACCTGCGGCTATTCCACTTACTATAGCGATGTCCGATTCACTTGAACCACTAAAAAACACACTTCCAAACGCGGCGCCCAAACCCGTTAATAGCGTTAACGAAAACCAAGCGATAAAAATACGCCGATGTGAATACCCTTGTGCACGCATACTCGCAGAGCTTGATAAGGCTTCTGGATAGTTTGATAGAAATAATCCCGCAATCAAACTTAAACTCAAAACTCCATGACTAGTGATATGCGCACCAATCGTCAAGGACTCAGGAATCCCGTCCAGAAAAATACCTAACCAAATCGCTAAATACGGCGCAACATGATGTTTTGGTGGCGCATTCAAACCCATTAAGTCAGGCAACTTATGAGCCTCTAATGACTTCACCGCCTGTTTGTGCCAATGAGTCGCTTCAATCTCTGAGACCTTTTTATCTTTTAACAGATAATCTCTGACTTCTTGCGCTTGTAAATAACGCTTTAAACCCTCTGAAATTTTTGGATACTGCACCATTAAACATTCAAAATCATCGCGAGAAATCTGCCAATAACCGACATCTGTTTTAGCAATCGCGGTGCTCAATCGAATGCCTCCAAGCAAAAACGCTCGGCTACTAAAGAAACGACCCGAGCCTAAGTACGCGGGTTCAGCAAGTTTTTCCTGAGGAAAAAATAACTCAACTTCTCCATAATCTAACAAAAACCAGTAATCGCCCATACTATGATTTTTATACAAACATTCGCCTTGTTTACGTAAACGATAATCAAACTGACTCACAATCGCTTGTTTTTCTTTTGGACTTAATTCCTCAAACAGCGTAAAAAGCTGTGATTCAGATTCACTTTTCAGCAACGCAGACTGAAAAAACTCAACATTCAGAGTATTTGTTGGCCCTTTTCGCACGATTCGACCAAGCTGATGATATTGCTGAATATGGTTTTGAACCTTATTTAAATGATGGTCTGCAACATCAATTGACATATTGTGCCGTTGGCAAAGGTAATGCATCATTTCTGAATTACAATCGGTAGCTTGTGGAAGTGCATCGATATAATCAGGCTGTGGTTCTTGATAATACTCTCTAAAAGCCTTTAAAGCCGCCGGTGAACTCTCTAAAAACTGATTAAATGCTTCTCTAGAAATCTTCCAAACTTCAGCATTTTCTCCGACGACTGCTTGCGTAGCATTCGGCATTCGTGTAAAAAATGCCATGCGCCCGAAGACATCGGAGGCTTCCAACTCAATAAACGTTTTTAACTGACGTTGTGGATCTTGAAGACGAATCGTTCCTGAATGAATCAAATAGAACGCATCATGTAAATCACCTTGTTGATACAAAACCGTTTTAGCAGAAAACTCTTCGATTTCAATAAAAGACAGCAGCTTTTGCTTATCCTCTTCGGGTAGTTTTTTTAAAAAGGATAGACGATTAATAGAGGTTAAAAACGCTAACTTTTGGCGCTTCTGCTTTTGCTGCATAAACTGGAGGGTCGTGCCCGTTTTACGCAAAAAGCCTCCCCAACTATTTAAGTGCTGGTTTAAATACAAATATACAAGACTACCTATAACCGCCCCTAAGCTAACCTGCCAATAAAGCGCATTGGCAATCGCAGGAGCAAATAAATCGACTGTCAATGCAAACAATAGCGCCCCTGCACCAAACGCCATTAATAACGCGATGATTCGTGAGGACGGTTGCCAAAAACGAATAGTCAAAGCCCCAAGCGGCAGTGAAATGGCGCTGATAATACCAATCCAAAACGCTAGCCAGAAAGTTGCCTGTATCGATTCCAACATGAGTTTTACCCTTGTCATTTTTACTTAGATCGATTGTACCCTGTCTGCTACAAAACTCAGTGATACATTTATGATAAAGAAACACTCTCGCCATTAAGACTTTAAAAGTTCACTGTTTACTCCGACCTTCTCTAATGGACAAAGCACTCGACAATAAAATCTATCAGGTAATCAAAAATATCGAATTGCCCCCACCATAACCTGCTCCTATAGTAACCAGAATTTTGAATCATCCAACACTTGCGAGGTTTCTGATGATACCTTCCCATTCGTCCATCTGGAGTCGAACTAAAGTCTCGACTCTAAGCAATTTACTGCTAGTTATGATGTTGATTACAGGCATTTTCTTTACCAGTGCTTTTGCCTATCTTGGAAACGCTATTGATGACATTTCCGAGCTATGGCAAACAGTCCAAAGCCAATCTATAGCGAATCAAATGGTTAGCCAAGCTCTAAGCAAAGAAATACAGACCTTACAACAAACCAATATAGTGCTCTTAGGATTTGTACCCATTGCCGCTGGTTTTTTCTTTATTCTTATGTATGCCACACTGATTCATAAAATAGTTAGGCCACTGAAAGGTTTAGAGCAAGGCATTGTTGACATAACCAGCCGTAATGATTTTCACTTGCGAATTGAACAAAAGCACCACGATGAGATTGGCATTGTCATTCAGCGCTTTAATGTGCTCGTTGATTCCTTAGAAAAAAATTTCGACTCTTTTAGCCATGCCTTAGAAAAAGTCAGTAACGGTGATTTTTCACAGCGCTGTCGACTTGAAGCCAGAGGCGACTTGGAAAAGATAAAAGACCGCCTTAATTCAACCTTTGATAGCGTCGAAGTAACTATGACCTCTCTGCAAGACGTTGCGCATGGCATTGCCAATGGAGACTTTAGTGTTCGAGTCGATGAAAGAGTTAAAGGAACGATCCGAGATAAAGTCGATCATGCAATGAATTGTATGTCGACGATCATCGATGAAATCAGTCAATTAATGCAACAGTTAAACCAAGGGGATTTCAGTGGTCAAATCCAGTGCGAAGCCTATGGACAGATGGCTGATTTAAAGCAACATATCAATGAATCTATCGCACACATTGCTATGGCCATACACTCTTTTAGTGAAGTCGTCGCAGCACAAGCTTCGGGAGACCTAACCAAAGAATTACCCAAAGAACGCTTCAAAGGCCAACTGCTCGATTTATCAGACGCAATCAATTATTCCATTTTCAAATTAACGAAGTCGTTGAAATGGTCATTGATACTTCAGAATCCGTTAACCTTTCATCTGACAAAGTAGCACAAGGCTCTTCAGAAATTAACCTTCAAATGCAAGAACAAGCGAAAACAGTTGATAAATCCACAAGCACAATCGAAGACCTCAATCGTTCAGTACAGACCAATATCAGTAATGCCCAAATGACCACACATGAAGCGAATTCTGTCACGCAAAAAGCGCAACAAGGTCATCAGGTAATGCAAAAGACCATTGAGGCCATGCAACGCATTCAAGAATCCAGCAAACAAATTGCTGAAATTGTTACCTTGATTGATAGTATTGCCTTCCAAACAAACCTACTGGCTTTAAATGCAGCTGTCGAAGCCGCCAGAGCTGGCGAACATGGGCGAGGTTTTGCGGTTGTCGCTGGCGAAGTTCGTAACTTAGCGCAAAAGTCGGCAGATGCTGCCCACGACATCAAGCAACTGATTGAATCGAGTGTCAGCCGAATTGACCAAGGGACTGAACTCGTCAGTCAATCAGGAAATGCCTTGGCAGATATTAACCGCTCGATTGAGGAAATCAGTGTTCAAATCGCTAAAATCTCTGTTGCATCCGAGCAACAAGGTCACGGGGTTATTCAAGTACAAGAAGTGATTAATATGGTCAATCATTCAACTAAAACAAATTCTCAAATGATTTCTGAGACCCAGAATGAATCAGAAGAGCTACACAAGTTAGCCAAAAACCTACGTGAATACATCACTTTTTTCACAATTCGGCGTCAAGAAGAAAAAACAGGAACAAACGTCCTCCCTCCTCCAGCAAGAAATAAAACCTAAATTTTCTTAGGGCGGTTCAAGCCATTTTAGCTCTGCTGACTTTTTTCTTTTGGTTCATCCTCTTTTTTTACCGGCCGGTCAAATTCATCGTCATCCATTAAAATACGATGTGCTTGACCATCCATATCATCAAAAAAACCTTTTTTTGCCATCCAAATAAACGCCACGACTACTAAAAATCCAAATATCAAAACAAATGGAATTAAAACGTAAATCACATCCATAACTTATCTTCCTATACAAGGGGAGCTTTTGAACTCCGTGCTGACTCAGAGACCTGGTGAACAGCCTGACGTTTACGCATGGCTTTTTTACTAAAAAAGCTGCGAATTCGCGCAGCATTTCCAATAACCACTAGCGAACTCAATGGCATAGTAATCGCGGCAATTAACGGGGTTAAAGCACCGCTCATCGCCAATGGCACCATGATAATATTGTAAGCAATAGAGCTGGCAATATTCTGCTTCACGGTACGTAAGGTTCGATTTGATAACGCAATCGCCGTATCAACCGACAGCAACTGGTTATTCATTAACACAATATCAGCACTTTCCATCGACACATCGGTTCCAGAGCCTAGAGCGATTCCAACATCAGCACGAACCAAAGCTGGTGCATCATTAATACCATCACCAATCATCACAACTTTTTCACCATTGGATTGTAGTCCTTGAATAGTGGTGTTTTTATCTTCTGGCAAAACTTCAGCAATCACATTCATTCCACCGAGTTTTTCAGCAACTTGCTGCGCAACAACCTGCAGATCTCCACTCAATAAGGTCACTTGCTTGCCTTGAGCTTTCAAACGAGCAATCAATTCAACCGCATCTTCACGAAGTTCATCTTCAAGATATAGAACACCTTGAACTTTGGCGTTCTTAGCCACCCACACGGCAGTTTGCGCTTTTTGAGCTCTCTGTAAAGTGTGCTCTCTCAAATCAAAAGACAATTCAATATCCTCTTCTTCAAACCAGCGAGCTGTACCAATGTGCCATTTTTCGCCTTCCACAGTTCCTGTCACGCCTTTTCCAGGAAAAGCTTTAAAATGCTCAACTTCCTGCAACTGGCTGACACGCAAATCTTCTTGCTGACAAATTGAATCAACTAAAGCTTGAGCCAAGCTGTGTTCTGAACGGTTTTCAATACTGGCAACCGCTTTAAAAGTGGCTTTCTTACCGGCCGGTGACAAATGATTTTCCGCTTCAAACCTAGCTAACTGCATTTTTCCTTTAGTCAACGTTCCAGTTTTATCAAAAACAAAATGGTCCATATCGCGAAGCGTTTCTAAAACCGTGCCATTTTTGACTAAAATCCCATGCCGAGCCGAAACCCCTGAAGCCACAGCAATAGCCATGGGTGTGGCCAAACCAAACGCGCAAGGACAGGTAATAATTAGCACCGCTGTAGCCGTCATAATTGCAAATTCGATATCCGCATTAAACAGCCAAAAGACAAAACTAAAAGCCGCCAAACTTAAAGTTACAGTGACAAACCACGGCATGATTTTATCGGCGGTGCATTGAATCGGGGCTTTGGAGCCTTGAGCTTCTTCTACCATGTGCACAATACGTCCAAGCTGAGTATTTTGTAAAATTGATTCAACCTCAACCATCATGCTGCCATCGACATTCAATGTACCCGCTGCCACTTTTGAACCTGTTTGTTTGCGAACTTCACGTGATTCACCACTGAGCATGGACTCATTCACTAATCCTTCGCCTTTTATGACTTGGCCATCTACAGGAAATTGTTCACCCGGTTTGACTAAGATTTGCATACCCTTAATTAAAGCTCTAACCGGCACAATTTTTTCTTCACCATCTTGCAGGCTTCGGGCAACTTTTGGCTGTAACTCCATTAGTCTTCGAGACGCATCCACCGCCTTGTTTTTGGAAATTGCTTCAAGATAACGCCCTATAAGCAACAAAAACATAAAATCAATTAAGGTATCAAAATACACATCACCAACATTCTCTGGATGAAGAGTGACCCACACCGAATACAAATAGGTCGTCAGCATTCCCAAACTAATCGAGACATCCATTCCAACAGTTCGCCCTTTCAAAGAAGTCATAGCTCCTTGAAAAAACGGTTTTCCAGAATAGGCAAGAGTAATAGTGGCAATGACTAACTGAATCCAATGAAAATAATTTCGGTATTCAGGGTCTTCATTCGCTCCCGTGTAAAGAGCAACAGAGAACCACATCGCATTCATCATTGCAAAACCGGCAAAACCAAGTCGATAGAGCAAATCACGATTAGCCTTTTTAGTGGCCGCTTCACTGACTGATGCATCGTAAGGGGTTGCATCGTAGCCAATACTATTCAAAGTTTTGATAATGTCGGATAACTTTACTTTCGAGTTATCCCAACGCAATTTGATTTGCTTATTGGTAAAGTTCACCCTAGCCATAAGAATGCCATCGGTTTTCGCCAACGTATGTTCAATTAGCCAAACACAAGCAGCACAATGAATCGTCTCCGACATCAAAGTGATTTCACGACGATCACCCAGTTCATTTACATACTGCTCTTGAACTTCGTCATAATCATAAAACTCAATGTCTTTGTTCGGTGCAGGTGGCGGTGAAAGCAACTCACCTTCTGGGGTTCGCTGATAAAAGCTCTGCATACCAGACTCATAAATCACTTCACAAACCGAAGCACAACCATGACAACAGAAAGAGCGTTCTTCGCCCTCAATTGGTTTCAGAATCAAATCCCCTTCAGGAATCGCTTGCCCGCAGTGAAAACAGGTTTGTTGCATAGTTAGTAAACTCTCAAATACAAAAAACGCCGAAATCTCGGCGCTTAAAATTAACGATTGGAACTTATAGGTACTGACAAAAATCGCTAGGGCATTGCGCAAAGGGCTTTAATTGAGAAGCTAAGCACTGCTTCCACAGGGTAAATGAGCAACAACTCATGGTGAAAAGTCTTTTGCAGCCTGCCATATAATCTTTTACAAACTCGCTATGGCACAGCGAAAAAGGCTTTTGTCGAGAAACGTAGCGGAGTTTACATAAAGTAAATGAGCAGCGTATCGCAGAAAAAGTCTTTTGCAGCCTGTCATAGTAGAGTTTTATTCTGGATCCTGAACCATGATTGAACGCCCAATACTATAACGGTTCTCGCCTTGCGTCACTTCCATAATCAAATCCCACTTTCCTTTGGGCGTTAAAGTGAAATCTGCAGTATAAACCCCTTTTTCACCGGCCGGTTGTAAAGGTAGTTCACCATCTAGATCTCGATCTGACGGACGATAGTAATACAGAACGGCTGTCTCAACATCCATGGCATTGCCATCTTTATCCAAAACACTTACCACGACTTTTTGCGGCTTTCCTTCAGACATCAGTGGCAAATCAACATTTAGCTGCCAACCCAAAGTTTCCATCCGTTTTCGTTCAGCAAGAATCTTATCCATATTCTTACCTTTCTCGTAGAAATCCTCAATCACCAGCCCTGGGTTAGTAACAATTGCCATACTGACCATGAAAAAATTGACGGCTAACACAATCGTTAAGATCGTCACCCAAGCTATAACGAATGGGTTCTTCCAAACATTACTCCAATCTCGCTGATCCTTTTTATCAGCCATATTCAATCCTTTAATTTATTGCAGGTACAAAAAAGCCCCACTAATGAAATTTTGATTAGAGGGGCATTATAGCGATTAGCCAGTCAAGCTGTCTTAAAAAACACTGACTTGGCTATAAGCAAATTAAGGGCTTAAACCTAGCGGACTTTTGGCCCAATAAACACACTGTCATAGGTTGTATTAATTTGTGGATTATTTACATCTTCAACATGAATCTGAATCGGTGTATTGGTATCCGTCAGCTGTTTACGGGGAATTTGAACAAACAAGGTCGCAGTTCCAACATTCCCAGGCTGAATTTGAATATTGTCAGCCACATCCACTTTCATACCTTCAGGACCCGTTACATGAACTCGAGCATGCATTATTTCAGCACCTTTGTTCACAATTTTCAAAGTCCATTTATTTTTGATAGAACCATCACTCATTTGCATAAACAGAGGTGAACGTTCATGGAGAGCTTTCACATCAATCGGGCTCATGCTTAAAAGCCCCCATACAATCATAATTGCCGCAAAAGACATAATAAATGAATAAACAATCACACGAGGTCGCTTCCAGATGGCTGGTAGCTTTTTGCCTGTAAACTCTTGCAAAGAAGCGTAGCGAATCAGTCCTTTAGGTTTTTTGATTTTTTCCATGACTGAGTCACAGGCATCAATACAAAGTCCACAAGTGATACAGCCAAACTGCTGCCCACGACGAATATCGACTCCGGTTGGGCAAACAGCTACACATAGATTACAGTCAATACAGTCACCCAATTGCGGAGCCTCTTCTCCAGGCTTAGGTCGTTTCATACGACCACGAGGTTCACCACGGTCTTGATCATAGGTAGGTACCACAGTCTGCGTATCAATCATCGCACCCTGAATTCTTGCATAAGGACAAAAACCAATACAGGTTTGTTCACGCAAAAAACCTGCAAAAAAGTAAGTTGCGAACCCTAAAACAAGAACCGTCGTAGTTTCAACACTGCCCCATTCAAAGGTAAAAAGACGTGCCCATAAATCGATCGCATCGGTAAAGTACGCCACAAAACTGAATGACGTAGCGAAACCAATCAACAACCAAATCAAATGCTTTGGTGCCTTGATACGAATTTTCTCGAAACTCATTGGCGCCTTATCAAGCTTTTGACGTTTGTTTGGCTGTCCTTCAAACTTTTCTTCAATCCAAGTAAACACATCTGTCCAAACCGTATGAAAACAGAAATACCCACACCAAAGTCTACCAGCTATTGCAGTTGAGGCCGCAAGCAGCAACGCAAAGAAAAGCAAAATCATCGCAAGAATCCAAATATCTTGCGGAAGAATTGTCAAACCAAAGATATGGAACTGTCGATTCGCTAAATCCCATAGAATCGCTTGCTGACCGTCCCATCGAAGATAAGGTCCCACAAATAAAATAATCCAGAAGGAAGCCACCAACCATTTAAACTTTCTAAAGTTCCCAGGAATACGTTTGGCATGCACCGTTCCTTCGGTATGAATCGGAAGCAATTCAACCCCGATATTTTCGAGATTTTTATTACTAGTTTCAACGCTTAGCTTATCGAGGACGTTGGAACTCGTACCGTCTTGCGCGGCGTTTTTTTCATTTTCGGACATATCGCAATCCTTGCTTAAAGAGCCAATTGGAATTTAAAAAATTTACTATACCGTTATTTGGACAGCGAAAACTTAACTGGAATTAAATTCCAATGAACTTTCCATGAAATTCGCCAACCACATAAAAGATTCCACATTCTAAACAGGGCTTAGGGGTTTCACGAGATAAAATTATTTATTACAAAGCTTTTAGTCTGTTTATCAAAACATCACAATCAATACCGGCCGGTATTTTATTAAACAAATTTTAAATACAAAAAAACCCGAACAAGTCGGGCTTTAATGTTCAGTGCGTGCAAAATTACTTTTGCTCGTCTTCCTTGTCTTCCATGCCTTCCATACCACGGAAAGCCTTATAACCAAAACCAAGTAGGGCTACGATTGAAAGTACCAGAGCGCCAATTGAACCCCATAGTACCCAGTCATTATTTAAATCACCCATAATCGACTCCTTTTCATTGAGAGTTTGGAACGAATTAAAGGAGGAACCCCCCCTTTATTCATTGCTTACTGGCCACCGCCTAACTGGTGAACATAAACAGATAGACGCTTGATGTTAACATCTGCATCTGGCAAACGTTCTTTGAACGAAGGCATGATTGCTTGGCGAGTTCCTTCAATGTACTTACCATCTTTCTTAACGTTAACACCATAAGTTACTACGTTCTTAACCATCTCTCTGATTTTTTCTTGATCAGTTTCATATGGATTACCGAAACGCCAAATTTGGTCAGTAAGGTTTGCCGCACCTGCAGGTGCAAGAGGCTTACCAGCTGGACCGTGACAGGCTAGACACATGCCTTTTGCATAAACCGCTTTACCGGCAGCAAAAGCAGCATCATTACCCTTACCTTCAGAAAGTGCAACAACGTAATCTGTTACTTGATCAATTTCTTCATCAGTTAGGTTACCCATCATTCCTTTCGCAGGCATATTGCCTACTCGGCCTTGGATTAGAGAGGCTTCGATTTGTTTGACGTTTCCACCCCACAACCAATCATCATCCGCCAGAACGGGGAAGTTAGGGTTACCAGCACCACCAGCACCGTGGCAGGCTGCACAGTAGTCACCAAAGAGTACTTTTGAAGTTGCTACCGCATAATTCTTAAGCTCTTCATCTTTCAAGATTTGATCAACTGACATGGCTGCAAGCTGCTCTTCTTTATCTGCGAACTTCGCAACACGCCAATCTTTAAGAACCTTATAGTCTTCTTTGTACTCTTCAATTTGCGTCCAGCCAGTTAGACCTTTCGTAAATTCACCCGTCTTATCCGTTAATGGAATTACTGGATAATAGAGTGTGTAAAAGATGATCATGATAAAACCAGCGTAGAACGATAGCATCCACCATAGTGGCGGTGGGTTATCTAATTCACGAAGATCTTCATCCCAAATGTGACCAGTATTCCCTTCATCTGGCCATGGGTTATGACTTGCCATTGTTATTTCTCCTCAGAATGATCGGAGCTGTTGAGCTTCCAACAGTCTCCTAGTCGTCATCATTAAGAATTTTATATTTCTGCTCTTCCATCTCTTTACGTTTCGATGGACGCAGGGCTATCCAGAATGTAATTGCCATTCCTAGGAAAACCAAAACCGTAATGATCAATCCAGCCCAATCTTGGCCAGTCATGGCTGACCAGTCAGTGCTGAAATAACGTTCTAAACTACTCATTATTCACGATAAACTTTGCTGTCATCCAGCTTAACCATCGTTCCTAAGACTTGCAGATAAGCAACCATTGCATCCATTTCTGTTTTGCCTTCAATTGCTTTGTCTGCGTTTTCAATTTCTTCATCTGTATATGGAACACCCAGAGTACGCATGACTTCTAAACGTTTTTTCATATCACGTTTCGTGCCGAAGAAATCTTGTGAAACCATGTTGTCTGACAACCAAGGATAGGCTGGCATAACAGATTCTGGTACCAAATCTTGTGGACGAATTAAGTGCATAACATGCCATTCATCCGAGTATTTACCACCAAGACGTGCTAAATCAGGACCTGTACGCTTAGAACCCCATTGCATTGGGTGATCATACATAGACTCAGTTGCTAAAGAGTAGTGACCGTAACGCTCACGCTCATCACGGAACGGACGAATCATTTGCGAGTGACAAATATAACAACCTTCACGAAGATAAAGATCACGACCTGCTAACTCAAGAGGTGTGTATGGACGAACCCCATCACCTGCTTTCCAGTCAACAAGCTTCTCGTTACCGTTTTTATCAATCGTATAAAGTGTTTTGTCAGAGACGATTTTACCGTCTTCTTCCGTAAAGGTACGTTCCCAAACCAATTCTGGGAACTTTTCATTTTTGGCATTACCGTATTTATCGGTTTGTTCTGTATAGTCGACTGCTGATTTCAAATAAAACAGCGGAACGATTTCTACGATCCCTGCGATAGATACTGCCAAAGCGGTAGCAAGAAATAATCCGAAGATATTTCTCTCTAAACCGTCTTGTAAATTCTTAGGCTTATCATCATGGTTTGACATGAGTTTTTGCTCCTCAACTCATTAATTCCGTTTTCTGCACCCCTGTAAAACAGAGGTGCACACTACGTTATGGATTAAGCAGTTGCTTCCACTGGTTTAGACGCTTTCGCGTTTGCCATACGGATTGTCATGACTACGTTATACAACATAACTACCGCACCAGAGAAGAACAACAATCCACCGAAGGCACGCATTGCATAGTAAGGATGCATTGCGGCAACAGATTCAGCGAAAGTATAAGCCAGAGTACCGTACTCATCATAAGCACGCCACATTAGACCTTGCATGATACCTGATACCCACATCGCAACGATGTAGAAAACCGTACCAATTGTCGCCAACCAGAAGTGGAAGTTAATTAACTGCATTGAATACATTTCAGTGTTCCATAGCTTCATAACCATGTGGTAAAGCGCACCGATTGAAACCATTGCAACCCAACCCAAAGCACCAGAGTGAACGTGGCCAACCGTCCAGTCAGTATAGTGAGATAGAGCATTTACAGTTTTCGCCGCCATTACTGGACCTTCAAAGGTCGACATTGCGTAGAAAGCCAAAGCAATAATCAAGAAACGTAAAATGTAGTCCGTACGTAGTCGGTCCCATGCACCTGAAAGTGTCAACATACCGTTAAGCGCACCACCCCATGAAGGGATAATCATTGCAAGTGAGATTACCGCACCCAATGAACCAGTCCAATCTGGAAGCGCTGTATATTGCAAGTGGTGAGCACCCAACCAAACATAACCAAACATCAGTGCCCAGAAATGGATAACTGACAGACGGTAAGAATAGATTGGACGTTGTGCTTGCTTAGGCACGAAGTAGTACATGATTGCAAGGAAACCAGCAGTCAGGAAGAAACCTACCGCATTATGCCCCCACCACCATTGAATCATCGCATCTTGAACACCAGAGAATAGTGAGTAAGAGCGGAACAATGAAACAGGAATTGCAAGGCCGTTAACAACATAAAGGTAAGTGATCGCAATCATCATACCCATGAAGAACCAGTTCGAAACGTAAACGTGAGAATGAGTCTCTTTGTTACGTGACGCGATTGTCATGATGAAGTTAAAGGTATACAAAGTCCAAACAAGCGCGATTGCAATGGCAATCGGCCACTCTTGTTCATGATATTCCTTACCAGTTGTCATCCCTAAAGAGATAGAAACAACGGTCAACAATAGACCAATCGTAAACAAAATTGCAGTCCACCAAGCCATTGAATTACTCCAAAGCTTGACACCGTTAGTACGCTGTACTGTATAGAAGGCAGTTGCCATCAAGGTCATACCACCAAATGCGAAGATTACCGTATTCGTATGCATTACACGCAAACGAGCAAACGTAATTTCAGCAATGTCGAAGTTCAACGCTGGCCATGCAAGCTGTGCTGCGGCAAAAGTACCCATAAAAGTACCCAATACCAAAAACGCAATTGCACCCACCGTTAAATACTTGACTACGCCATTATCATATTGAGGCTTAGCTATCGTATCCATTAGTCGGATTCCCCTATATAGTCTAAAGTTTGTATGCCTGAATTCACTGAAGACAGTAAAAACAGAAAACGTTGCGATTATAACGTTAGCCGCCTCCCCAATCCTCAAAAACGGCGAAAAACTTGCCCAGCATCAATGCTTTATTCAATTTTTCTCAATTTTTGATTCAATGAACGCAGACAAACTGTTCAAAAAAAACTTTCGTATTCTGCCAAAATTCGCCCTAAGTTGCACGCCAAAAATTATTTATAGCCCGATATTACAAAAAGCTTATATTGGCTATCCTGTTGAGCTAATTCAACTTTTTAACACTCCAAATGGTATAAATTTTCTTACCGGCCGGTATATAAAACCTGACACACTGAACGCTTAAGCATGTCAAATCAAGGTTAATTCAGTTATTATATTGCGATTAATTTTCACAGGACTTAGTTAGATGCGCACAGCAACCGTAGAACGTAACACCTTAGAAACCAAAATCAAAATCAGTGTAAATTTAGATGGTGAAGGCACTGCAAAATTCGATACGGGCGTCCCGTTCTTTGAGCATATGCTTGAGCAAATTGCTCGTCATGGCATGATGGATATTGAAATTAACGCTGACGGAGACCTGCATATTGATGACCACCATACAGTGGAAGATGTAGGCATCACCCTTGGTCAAGCAATTGCGCAAGCCATTGGTGACAAAAAAGGCATTACTCGTTACGGCCATGCCTACGTGCCACTTGATGAAGCTCTATCACGTGTCGTGATTGATCTGTCTGGCCGTCCAGGTTTAGAGTTTCATTGCGACTTCACACGTGAACAAATTGGCTCTTTTGAAACCCAACTGGTTCTGGAATTTTTCCAAGGCTTTGTAAACCATGCCAATGCGACACTTCATATCGACAATATCCGTGGTTATAACGCTCACCACCAAGCTGAAACTATTTTTAAAGCATTTGGTCGCGCCCTTCGCATGGCATTATCTGAAGACGCACGCATGGCAGGAAAAATGCCATCAACCAAAGGAAGTCTATAATGAATCAACGCTTAGTCGCCGTGGTTGATTACGGCATGGGCAATCTCCGCTCTGTATCTAAAGCCGCTGAACACATGGCCGATGACCAGACACGCATTGTAGTCACTCAGGATCCACAGGTGATTCACGATGCTGATTCGGTGATTTTCCCAGGCCAAGGTGCAGCCAAAGCCTGTATGCAAGCACTAAATCAGACAGGCATGGCAGAGCCTATCAAGCTAGCAGCCAAGGAAAAGCCATTCTTAGGCATCTGTATGGGATTACAAGTCCTAATGTCACACTCCGATGAAAACAGTGGCATTAATTGTCTGGACATTTTTAAAGGCAATGTCACGCAATTCAATTTAAGTGAACACCCAACCTTAAAGATGCCACACATGGGATGGAATCAAATATCACAGACACAAGACCACCCTCTTTGGCACGGAATTGAACAAGACAGTCGCTTCTATTACGTACACAGCTACTATGTTGTCCCAGAAGACAAAAACACTATTTATGGCGAAACCACTCACGGCCAGACTTTCCCAGCCGTTTTGTGCGATCACAATCTATTTGCCATTCAAGCGCACCCAGAAAAATCTGCTGACGCCGGTCTTCAACTATTTAAGAATTTCTTATCTTGGAACGGTCATTAATCGTTCAAGTATTCAAAGTTTAAAAGGTCTATAAGATGTTATTAATCCCAGCAATTGATTTAAAAGATGGCGAATGTGTTCGCCTACGTCAAGGCGTAATGGAAGATGCCACCGTTTTCTCAGGCGACATTGTCGCAATGGCTAAACGTTGGGTTGACCAAGGTGCACGTCGTTTGCACATGGTTGATTTAAACGGTGCTTTTGATGGCAAACCAGTCAATGACAAAGCAGTTTACCAAGTCCGTGAAGCCTACCCTGACCTACCAATTCAAATAGGCGGCGGTATTCGTGATCTTGAAACCATCGAAGCCTATTTAAAAGCAGGGGTTAGCTACTGCATTATCGGTACTAAAGCCGTTCACAACCCAGAATTCGTTGCAGAAGCTTGTAAAGCTTTCCCTGGACATATTATGGTTGGCTTAGATGCAAAAGACGGCATGGTCGCAATTAATGGCTGGGCAGAAGTCACCGACTACGAAGTTAAATCTTTGGCAAAGCAATTTGAAAACGATGGTGTTGAAGCGATTATCTATACGGATATTGGTCGTGACGGCATGATGCAAGGTGTCAACACCGAAGCGACACAAGCCTTGGCAAAAGCGGTCAATATCCCAATCATCGCGTCAGGCGGCATTACAAACTTGGACGATATTCGCAGCCTTTCAAAAGTTGAAGCTGACGGCGTGACCGGTGCAATTACCGGCCGTGCAATTTATGAAGGCTCTTTAGACTTTAAAGAAGGCCAAACACTTTCTGATGAATTGGCACCAAAGGCATAAATCAATGGGTTTAGCAAAACGTATTATTCCCTGCCTTGATGTTGACAATGGCCGCGTGGTAAAAGGCGTGCAATTTGTTGACATTCGCGACGCAGGAAATCCGGTTGAAGTCGCCAAACGCTACGACGAGCAAGGCGCAGACGAAATCACTTTCTTAGACATTACCGCGACTTCTGACGGTCGAGGCACCACGATTCACATGGTCGAAGAAGTCGCCAGCCAAGTCTTTATTCCACTCACAGTGGGCGGCGGCATTCGTAAAGTTGAAGATATTCGAACCATGCTGAACGCTGGTGCTGACAAGGTCGCGATTAATTCTGCAGCGATCTACAACCCTGAATTCGTAAAAGAAGCCTGCGATGCATTTGGTTCACAATGCATTGTATTGGCAATCGATGCCAAAAAAGTTTCTGCCGAAGGCAAACCCAATAAGTGGGAAATCTTCACTCATGGTGGTCGCAAAGAAACAGGAATTGATGCAGTCGAATGGGCACAAAAAATGGAAGCTTATGGCGCCGGTGAACTGCTGGTCACCTCAATGGATAGAGATGGCACCAAAAGTGGCTTTGACAACGAACTGATGCACGCGATTACCTCAAACGTAAAAATTCCAGTGATTGCTTCCGGCGGTGTCGGCAAACTCGAAGATTTAGTCGATGGCGTCAAAATCGGCGGTGCAGAAGCGGTGTTAGCCGCTTCGATTTTCCATTTTGGAGAACATACAGTACAAGAAGCCAAACAGGCTATGGCCAACCAAGGTATTGAGGTAAGACTGTGAACGATAAAACCATCCTTCAGCAACTTGATGACGTGCTTGAAGCTCGTAAATCAGAAGCAGCCGATAAATCTTATGTCGCAAGTCTTTATGCAAAAGGCACTGAAAAAATCCTGAAAAAAATCCAAGAAGAGTCACTTGAAGTTGCCATGGCAGCAAAAGATCATGACCACTCAAACCTTGAAAAAGATAAAGAGCATCTTATTTATGAAGTAACCGATTTATGGTTCCATAGCTTGGTATTATTGGCACACAAAGATATCTCTTCAGATGCGATTACAGAAGAATTTCAACGTCGTTTTGGTTTATCCGGCCATGACGAAAAAGCCAGCCGAAGTGATTCATAATTCTACTAGAACTTGCTACAAAAGACTTTTATCTGCGATACGTTGCTCATTTACTTATATGTAAACTGCGCTCCGCTTCTCGACAAAAATCTTTTTCGCGTTTGTTCTAGCGAATTCTGAAAACACTTTTCTAAAAAACTTACCGGCCGGTATTATTTACGATTTATAGGAAGGAACCCTCAATGAATCAAGAAAAATCAATTTTTAGCAAAATCATTGACCGCGAAATCCCTGCGGATATTATTCATGAAGATGAAAAGTGCATTGTCATTCACGACATCAACCCACGAGCACGCATACATTTATTAGTGATTCCTAAAAAACCTATACCCACCCTATTTGATTTAGGCCCTGAAGACAAAGACATCATGGCTCACATGATGCTGCTACTTCCTCAGCTGGCAACCGCACAAGGACTCGATGGATTTCGTACACAAATCAATACCGGTGAATCAGGCGGACAAGAAGTTTTCCATATTCATATTCACTTACTTGGAAATTAGATAAACATTGGCGTAATATTCAGTTATAACTATCGCACAATCACTCAATTTAGAGGCTAGCTTTGAAAGAGCAGGGAAAACTTTGAATAGATAAGTTTTTTTTGTGCAAGCGATTTAACGAATTTGCTATCATTAGCGGCCGCTTATATTCAGGATCGACTAACATTAAGATCCTTTACTAACATTTGGAGTAAAAAATGGGAATCAGTATTTGGCAACTTCTAATCATTCTAGCAATCGTACTTGTACTTTTCGGTGCAAAACGTTTACGAAATGTAGGAAGTGATCTTGGCGGTGCAATCAAAGGCTTTAAATCTGCAGTAAAAGATGAAGAAGAGAAAAAAGACGACACTAAGCAAGCAAGCGTAGAAAACAAAACAGACGACAAAGATGGTAATGTTTTCGATGCAAAAGCTGAACAGAAAACACCTGAGAACAAAGACAAAGCATAACTTTTCAGTAAGTTTTTTGGGACTAGGTATACTCCATGTTTGATATCGGCTTTTTAGAAATAATGGTCATTTTGGTGATTACGCTTTTGGTCATAGGACCCGAGCGTATGCCAGAAGTCGCGCGTAAAATCGGCAGTTTTATTGGAAAAATGCGCCGGTTCGTCAATTCGGTCAAAGCCGAAGGAGAAGTAGCGGAAACCATTAATGACTTTAAAAAGTCAATTGACTTGGAAGAGCAAAAAAAACAAATCTCCAGTATTTCGGATGAATTGAACAAAGGTCTGTCTGTTGGCTTGGACAACGTCAACATGGACGAGCTTCAACGACCTTTTGCGCAAAACAAAAACGCAGAGACTGAAGCGGATGAGTCGGAATCGGTTGCATCCAGCCAATTTAACAAGGCACCAATTCAACCACAAATACCGACACAGGCACCAACTTCAGCCCCTCAAAAACCTGAAGAATCGACAACTGATACAACAAAACCTACTGAATCAGTAAATTCTGTGCCTTCTCAAGCAGCAAAAACACCAGCCGCTTCAACTGAAGCCGCTCAGACAAAAGAAACCACTGCAAAAAGCGAATAGCTTGCAATTTTGTAAAGACGGATAACTATGAGCGAATCTGCGCTACCACCAACGGATAAAGAGATGACGCTGGTCCAACATTTGTTGGATCTAAAAACTTCCTTGACCCGTGGTATTTTGGCAATCATTGTATTTTTCTTGGTGTTATTCCCATTTGCCAATGAAATCTATGTCTATATTTCCGAGCCGTTGACTCGCTACTTACCGCCTGAAACCAGCATGATTGCTACAGGTGTTGCGTCCCCGTTCTTAACACCCTTTAAATTAAGTTTCGTACTTGCCATCTACTTGGCAATGCCTTACTTACTGTATCAACTATGGCGCTTTATCGCTCCAGCGCTATACACCCATGAAAAACAACTGATTGGGCCGATTCTATTTTTTAGTTCATTCCTGTTTTATGCTGGTGGAGCTTTCGCTTACTATGTTGTTTTCCCACTGGTATTTGGATTCTTATCCACGGCCGCACCGGATGGCGTGACGGTTGCTACTGATATCGCCGCCTATCTCGATTTTGTTATTAAAATGTTTTTCGCATTTGGGCTCTCTTTTGAAGTCCCTATTATCACGGTTTTGTTAATTCTAACTGGCATGACAAAACCTGAAAAACTCGCTCATGCTCGTCCTTACATCATTGTCGGCGCTTTCATCCTTGGAATGCTACTGACTCCACCCGATATCATCTCGCAAACACTTTTAGCCGTACCAATGTGGCTGCTGTTTGAAGTGGGATTAATCATTGGTGCTTATGTATTGAAAAAACGCGGCATTAAAGATGATGACGAAGATTATGACAAGGATCCAGACCCTTCTCCGAACTCGCCATCACCAAATTCAGGCTCATCCTCTAATGCGGTTTCAATGGCACCAAGTACAGGTTCACCTCAAGAGTTTGCCGCTGCCCATGAAAGTAAAGACAGCTCAAAACCTCAGCCAAATCCTGTACCCGATGATATTGAGTTTGATGACCGCTATGCCGATCAAACTGATGACGATTTGGACTGGGATGACGAGTTCGATAAGATTGATGCGCAAATGAATCAACTTGAGCAAGAATACAAAGAGCGAACTAAAGCCGAAAAAGAAGTGGAAAGAAAAGCTCAAGAAAAAGCCCAGGCTCAGGCGGATGGACTGGATGATGACGATGATTTTGAAGAAAAACCATCGAAAACAACCGAAGAAAAATCTTCTAATTCTGCAGAAGATTCTGAAGAATCTACCAAGTCCAAAAATTAAATTAGTTCTTCCATCCTTTTCTCGCGTGCCCGAGAAAAGGATCAAAAGAGGGGCACCCTTCTACGTTCTTGGAATTCACTAAGCTTGCACTGCTATGACTCACAACTCGCTTGCAAGCAAGCTCAAACAAGTTCATCATCAAACGCAGTGCGGCCGCTAAGTGAATTAACCAATCTCTTCGAAAAGGGTAAATACCTCACCTTTCATTTCAAAAGTAAAAGTTTGTCATAACCTTAAATCTCAATATAAAATTAAGGCTAAGGCCTTTTAACTCCTTGTGCAGAGAACAGTTGTGGCGCTTAACGAAGCCAAAAGTTAAGTAAGCCCGCTGTTTGAGTTCGCTTGGGAACGAGTTCGGGCTTACCTTTTGGCAAGTTTAGCAACACTCTGTAAACGTAACAGGAGCTGTTTTCTTTGGTTCGTTTCTTTGCCAGCGCAAAGAAATGAACAAGAAAAAATTGAAAAATAATTTATGTTTATCCGCCTAAGTATTTTCTTGGTTTTCGCAAAACTTAGTATTTCGTTAAGTTTCGCTCAAAGCCCTTTGCAAAATCACCCCAGTGAATATCTGGCGATGCACGCCAAAGACCCAGTTCAATGGCACCTGTGGAACACTGAAACCCTAATCAAAGCCCAACAACAAAACAAACTCATTCTCGTCTCAAGTGGCTATTTTTCTTGTCATTGGTGTCATGTCACCCAAAAAGAGCTTTATCAAAACTCTGAAATTGCCAACAAGATGAATCAACTTTTCATCAATATCAAAGTTGATCGTGAGTTAACACCCGAAATTGACCGGCAAATGATTGATTTTGCGAAACGCATTGTTGGTGCGGCTGGCTGGCCACAACACGTCATTTATACACCGGCCGGTAAACCTTTCGCCGCCTTTACCTATCTTCCCAAAGACGACTTTACAAACTATTTGCAAAACCTTGAAAACCTCTGGAAAACAGAGCAATCGAAGATTGAGCAACTGGCGAGCCGTCAAAATTCCACAAAAACGACAATTCAACCCAATGCCGCCCAATCAATTACCAACCTATCGGCACAAATCACCGATTCGGTAAAAAAGCATATGGATGATTTCAGTGGTGGAATCAAAGGCTCACATAAATTCCCCAACAGCCCGTTGTTATTAAGCTTACTCAAACAAAAAAACTTACCGGCCGGTATCAAAGAATGGCTCAAACTCACACTCAAACAAATGCAATCTCAACATTTGTTTGATCATGTGTATGGCGGATTTTATCGATATACCGTGGACCCTGAATGGCAAACACCGCACTTTGAAAAAATGCTGTATGACAATGCGCAACTCTTGGAAGTGTATCTACGTGCCGCGATGAAATGGCCTGAAAGTGATTTTTTACAAACTGCAGAAAACACTTTGAATTTTCTTCGCAAACATCTGTTTGATGACAGGCTCAAGCTTTATCTAGGCAGCCAATCTGCCTTGGATCAATTTGGCCAAGAAGGTGGCGACTATCTCTGGACCCAAAATGCCCTTAAAAACCAATTATCGATAGCTGAGTTCGAACTGGTTGAAGCTGAATGGAATCTCAACCACACACCGCCCTATGAACTTGGCTTCCATCCCAAACCGACATCAAAGTATTGGTCATCAATTCAGGCAAAACTTCAGAAACGAAATCATAAACAACCGATACCCACTGACAGCAAGGCGATTGTCGCTTGGAACGCACTGTTACTCTCTGCGCTCAATGTCGCAACGGAAATTTCTCAATCACAAAGCTTACCGGCTGGTGAGTTTCCTAACCTTTCAAAAAGCGCACAATTGACCGAGCAATTAGCCAATCGCTTAGCCGAAATCATTCTCGAATCCAATATTCCACGCGCCCTTGCTTGGCAAAATAAACAAGTTATGTCACTTGCCACCGTAACACTAGAGGAAGTCGCTTATGGTTTAAAAGCATTGGCCAAGCTTCCAGAAAACATTACAAGCCCAGTTCATCAGCAAGCAATACAACAACTGTTACAACAAGCACAGAGCTTTTCAGCAAAAACAGGCTGGCGATTTACAACAACTTCACCCCATTATGAATGGCACATTGCCGACAATGAACTTCCCAGCCCAACCGCAATTCTGAACTGTTATCAAGCCCAATCGCCGGCCCTTAAAACCTTACCGGCCGGCAAAGAAATCTGGCAATTTTCTAGCTACCTTAATCATTACAAATAACAAAACCCTGCTACTTTATCCTATCCCGCCTCTTTAAACGAACCTCAGCTTGGTCATAACAACTCAGTCCATTACAATAAACTTTTCTCAAATTTAGAGCGGTTTTATGGGCTTTTTAATTATTGGTTTTGTGTTGTTGTTTGTGCTCACGACCCTACCAAGTATTTGGACCAAATATATCCTCAACAAGCACCGAAAACCTCACCCAGATATTCCAGGAACAGGTCTACAGTTTGCCGATCATTTGGTAAACAAATTCAACTTGGACGTCAAAGTCGAAGAGACCGATCAAGGCGACCATTATGATCCGATTGATAAAGCGGTTCGAATCTCCAGCGCCAATGCACACTCCAACTCACTTACCGCAATCACTACCGTCGCTCATGAAATCGGCCACGCCTTGCAGCACCAAGAAGGCTACGAACCGCTTATGGAAAGAACCGCACTGGTCGAACGCGCGGCCATTATGCAAAAATTCGCTAGCGGTGCCTTATTGGTCACACCGGTTTTAATCGCCGTGGTTCACACACCTTTGATTGGAATTATCACTTTTGGTGCTGGATTCATTGCGATGGGCGTCCCCGTGATTATTCATCTGAGTACATTGAAAGTAGAGTTTGATGCCAGCTTTGAGCGAGCTTTGCCGCTATTAAAGAAAGGAGAGTATTTAAACCATAGCGATCAACGCAAAGCCAAAAAAATTCTCTTTGCTTGCGCCATGACTTATGTTGCTGCGTCTCTATCGAGCTTATTTAACCTATGGAAATGGCTTAAAGCGATTAAGCGATAGCCTCTAACTGCCAAAGTTTACCGGCCGGTAAACATTGTTGGGATATCATTTAGCGACGTTCAACACCTTAATCCAGTTGAGATAGGTTTTTATCAATACGGATGTAGAACTCTTCAGGCGTAAAATGCAGATTATAAAAATCATTCACACCATACTTCAGTAGCTTCATGGTCACGCGCAGATCCGTTGGACGACCACATAACATAACAGGAAGATAATGACTCGGATAACTTTGACGTAAAACGTCTAGCCACTCAATAAGTCCATGACAATTGGACAAAGTTGCCCCCGTAATCAAAATTAATCTTGGCAAGATTGGCTCAATAAAGCTGTCTTGAAATCCAGAAAGCCCCAGCTCTTGACCAATATTCGAAGTTTTATCAAACACTCGAACTGGAAAACGTTGAGATACAAGTAACGACTTTAGCTTCATTTCACTGAAATGATCATCCAGAGACAAAATCCAAATCGGGCGATCACTATTTTTAACCAAACGACTCGTGACTCTTACCGCGTGCTCAATGGCAGCAGCGGAATCCTGAACAATATATTCTGCAACTGACATATTTCCAATATGTGCATCCACTTCCTCAAGATAACTCTCAGTCATGACTAACACACTAATGGATAAATTCGATAAGAAATTTAAGGTTTCATCTTGGAAGGCATCAGGCAAATTCAAACTACACAATACAATATCGAAGTCTTCCGCTTGCAAACGTAAATGCATTTGCTCAATCGACCCCACCACCTCTAATTCACAATCAACGACTCGGAACAACCCTTGTCGAAACGTATCAATAAAGGCGTGGTTTTGGTCGACTAACAATAGTTTGGCTTTTGGCTGCATCCAAAATTTCCTTAGTTCTCTCTGATTTCTGTGTGATTAACGATAGACTAGCACACTCGTTGCTTAAACATCACCGACTATATTGTCACCATAGGTTTCTAGTTGCAAGGTGACGTGGTGTACCCGATGGGCACTCAGCAGATAATCTTTAATTTCACATAAAGTTTGATCATTAATATGCGACAAATCAGTTTTAGCATGCAACGTCATCATCACCTGATCTTCTGCAATCGCCCATAAATGAACATGGTGAACATCAGCAATGTAAGCAAAATTGGCTTCTAAATCTTGTTTAATTGCTTGGATTTCGTAACCGGCCGGTACACCTTCAAGCAAAATATGCGCAGACTCTCGCATTAATCGATAAGCGCCAATTCCAATAATGATAGCAATTGCTATCGACAAAATCGGATCGATAACAAACCAGCCCGTGTAATAAATAATTATCGCACCCGCAATTACGCCGATTGATGCTAAGGTATCACCCAGGAAATGAAGCGTTGCACCGCGCATATTCATATTGTGTTGATCGCCCGAATGCAAAATCCAAAACACAATCAAATTATTTAACAAACCAATTACCGCAATAATAAACATCTCTTTGCCCATAATGGGTTGCGGTTCCAAAAAACGCTGTACCGCCATAATGACAATTCCACCGACAATCAGTAGCAAAGTAAATCCATTCACAAACGCAGTTAAAATTTGAAACCGCTGAAAACCAAATGTCATTCTTTCGGTCGCGCTTTTCTGGCTCATATGGAAACCCCACCAAGCCACCAACAAAGCCATGGCATCGGTCAACATATGGACACCGTCTGCAACCAATGCGACAGAATTTACCCAGAGCCCACCAATGATTTCCACCAGCATATAAGAGGCGGTCAAGACCGCAGCAATCAGCACTTTTTTCTGATTATTCTTGTTGGGTTTTGAAATATGAGAATGATGATAAGCCACCGGCTGGACCGTTTTGGACTCCACATTCTCTTTAGCTGCCTGAATGGATAACTTTGTCACAATGTTTTCCTCAAAATACTACTCAACTTGAGTTTGTGCAATCGCCCAAACTTCGATCCATTTAATATTGGTCTGTTGACGGATTTGTCGAACCAATTCATTCATAGTCGCACCGGTTGTCACCACATCATCCACCAGAGCGATCCGCTCAAATGATTCCAATAACGAAATATCAATCGCAAAGGCATCTTGTAGATTCTGTTTTCGCTGTTTTGCATCCAGTTGCGCCTGTGGCGGTGTATGGCGAATTCGCCACACAGCCTTATCAATCATTGGAATATCAGACCAATCACTCAACCGTTTTGCCAAACGCTGAGATTGGTTAAACCCTCTTTCTCTATAACGCTGTAAATGAACCGGTACCGGAATCAAAGCCTGCACCCTTTCACTCGACTCGGACATAAACTGCAATTCAAATTTTTGCGTAAACAAATCGGCTAACAATCGGCCTCGTTCAATTTTCGCATAATATTTAAACTCTTGAATCCAATGACTCACCGGCATTTCATAATCAAATGCAATTTTTTGCGCATCCCAATTTTCGGCTAATGTAGCAATGCTTACTTGATGACTATCTTTACCGGCCAGTGCGGCATCTGTTTTTCGCCAATCCACTTCTTCAGATGTCTGCCTCCAAGGCAAAGCCTGTTGTTCAGCAGGCGTTAATTCCAAGTCCTGACAGGCTTTGCCTGACAAAATAGAATCAATTTGAAACACACATTGAATTAACTGAGCAGAGATGGATTGCAAAACATTCACTCGCTTCATCCTGTTTAATTTCTTATGAGCTATAATACGCCTTCACTCACAGGATAGGCATGGAAATTTACAATGTCAGAAAACGCCCAAACCTCCCAAATCGGACAAATTCGCCATGACTGGTCAGTAGAAGAAATTCGCGCCATTATGGATCAACCTTTTAACGATTTAATGTTTCAGGCACAAACTATCCATCGTGAGAACTTTAATCCTAATGAAGTCCAAACCAGCACCTTAGTCAACATCAAATCCGGTGGTTGCGCAGAAGACTGCTCTTACTGCTCACAAAGTTCACGCTACAACACTGGGCTTGAAAAAGAGAAAATGATGGCGTTGCAAGAAGTGGTCGATAAAGCCGTCGCTGCCAAAGAAAAAGGCGCAACACGTTTGTGTATGGGAGCTGCTTGGCGCAACCCAAACAAAAAAGATTTTCCTCTGGTTTTAGACATGGTCAAAATGGTCAAAGGCTTAGGCATGGAGACTTGCCTGACACTTGGAATGCTGGACGATGAACAAGTCAAAATGCTCAAAGACGCTGGCTTAGACTACTACAACCACAATTTAGACACGTCAGAAGCCTACTACCCGAAAGTCATTACCACTCGTACCTTCCAAGACCGACTGGATACCATCGACAAAGTGCAAAAAGCTGGTATCAATGTATGTTCGGGCGGAATTATCGGCATGGGTGAAGCGCATACCGATCGCGCCGAACTGCTTCGCACCTTTGCAAATATGCACCATCATCCAAGCTCAGTGCCAATCAACCTTTTGGTTCCGGTAGAAGGCACACCGCTTGCCCACATGCGAGGCAAAACCGACTCATTTGAATTCATTCGAGTTATTGCAACCGCACGTATCTTAATGCCCCAGTCTTATGTGCGCTTATCCGCCGGCCGAATGGAACTGACCGATGAAGCACAAGCCTTATGTTTCTTAGCCGGCGCAAACTCGATTTTCTATGGTGATAAACTGCTGACCACTGACAACCCAGAATCGGATCATGATGCTGAACTGTTTGCAAAACTTGGCATTAATATGCAAGTGACAAAAGACGCAGTGAAGTCAGCCTAACCCTATAAATGGCGAAGTGCAAAGTGGTAAAAAAGCATCTTTTTCAAGCGCTTTGCACAAATAGCTCCATGCAACTAATGCTTTTTTATGCCCATTGAATCCATTGAACAAAGATTTACCGGCCGGTTAAAACAACGTCAAGACGAACATTTGTATCGTCATAGACCTTTGAGTTTTTCCCCACAACAGCCGCACATGCAAATCAATGGCGTGCACTGTATCAACTTCTGTTCCAACGACTATCTGGGGCTGGCCAATCATCCAAAAATTCAACAACGACTGATTGAAGTTCTACAAAATCAAGAAGTAAGTTACGGTTCTGGTGCTGCTCACTTAGTAACGGGACACCACCTACAACACCATTTGCTGGAAGACGAAATTGCGGATTGGTTAGGCGTCGAACGCGTCCTCTTGTTTTCCACAGGCTTTATGGCAAATTTAGCGGTACTTCAAACCTTTGCACAAAAAGGCGATGTAATTCTTGGCGACAAGCTCAACCATGCTTCATTAATTGATGGCGCTTTACAATCTGAAGCCGATTTCAAACGTTATCCGCATCTTGATACAAAAGGCTTAGAAAAGCGCTTAAAAGCCGCTAAAAGTGCCAAACAACAAGCCATTATTGTCACCGATGGCGTTTTTAGTATGGATGGTGATTTAGCACCGCTGGATAAAATTCAAGAATTAGCCGGCCGGTATAATGCCTGGCTAATTGTCGATGATGCTCATGGATTTGGTGTACTTGGAGAACAAGGTCGAGGCACCTTAAGCCACTTTAAATTAACGCCTGATTTGAACACTTTACAAATCGGTACACTCGGCAAGGCCTTTGGTTGCGGTGGAGCCTTTATTGCAGGTTCCAACACCGCCATTGAAGCTCTTATTCAATTTGCTCGCCCATACATTTACACCACCGCCAGCCCACAACTGAATGCTGTTGCTGTACGCGAAGCATTAAAAATTATTAAACAGGCTGACAATAGCCGTCAAAAGCTGCAAATGCTCATAAAACAGTTCCGAAAAGGCGTAAAAAACTTAGGATTATCGCTCTGGGATTCTCCGACAGCGATTCAGCCAATTCTTCTAGAAAACTCTGAAAAGGCCATTCAATGGTCTGAAGCTCTTAAAAAACAAGGTTTTTGGGTCGCGGCCATTCGCCCACCAACCGTCCCTCAAAACCAAGCGCGGTTGCGAATCACACTCAGTGCAAGCCATACACCTAAACATGTCGAAGCACTTATAGAAGCTTTGAAAAGCTTGGCGAACCAGCTCCCATGCACCTCAACACAACCTGCACCAAAAAAATAAAAAAGCACCAAATAATTCCATATTTTTTCTATAAAAATTTAATGTTTTCTCAAAAATTATCTAAGCAACTGTTTTTAAAATCAAAAAATAAAGTCTCATCAATAATTGCTTACCAATAAGCCACTAGACATCAATCAAGTGGTGAGTAAGCCCATGTTAAAAACACTCGATAACTACTCGGTCAATGGCTTCTTTGATGAAGCAATCATTGACTCTAATCACTCTCGTCCAGCGGCTAAGCCACTGTTTTCACAATTGAAAGATACCCCTTTTAACTCCTTTCAAGAAATGCAAAAAAGTGCGGAGATGGCGATTGCACAAATGGGTATTTCCTTTACGGTCTACAGTGACAAAGGAAATATTGACCGCTTATGGCCATTTGATGCTTTCCCTCGCACAATCGAAGCTGAGGAGTGGAATAGCATCACTAAAGGTTTAAAGCAACGCCTCCAAGCGCTAAACCGCTTTATTGAAGATGTCTATAACGAACAAGAAATTTTTAAGGCAGGCATTGTGCCATTGGAAGTGATTACTTCCTCTAAAGATTTCCGGCCAGAATGTATTGGCATGAAACTTAAGCATAACTCATGGGCTAACATTTGCGGCTCTGATTTGGTGCGCGATGCAGAAGGCAAAGTCTATGTTCTAGAAGACAACCTTCGCGTCCCTTCCGGTGTTTCCTATATGTTAGAAAACCGAGCCGTCATGAAACAGGTCATGCCAGAAGTCTTCAGGGACATGAACATCCTTCCTGTTGACCAATATCCATTACAGTTATTGTCTATGTTGCGTTCACTCTGTCCACAAAATTGCGACAATCCAGAAGTAGTGGTTCTGACACCGGGAATTTACAACTCTGCTTATTACGAACACGCCTACCTTGCCCACGAGATGGGCGCTGAACTAGTGGAAGGCTCAGACTTGGTTGTACTGGAGGACGACTGCGTCTATATGCGAAACATCGAAGGCTTAAAACAGGTTGATGTAATCTATCGTCGAATTGACGATGCCTTCATGGACCCAGAAGTCTTTCGAGCAGATTCAGCGTTAGGTGTTCCGGGATTAATACGCGCTTGGAAAGCTGGAAATGTCGCGATAGCCAATGCGCCCGGTTGTGGAGTCGCAGACGATAAAGTCGTCTATGCTTATGTTCCAGAAATGATTCGCTTCTATCTTGACGAGGAGCCTTTAATTGACAATGTACCGACCTATTTATGTGACCGAGAAGAAGATCGAAACTATGTACTCGACCATTTAAATGAGCTCGTGGTAAAACCGGCGAATGAATCAGGAGGCTATGGACTATTAATCGGCCCCAGAGCCAGCGAAGAAGAGTTGGCCGAATTCCGTGCCCTAATTCTTGACAATCCACGTAATTACATTGCTCAGCCAACCCTTAACTTATCGACTGTTCCTACCGTTTGTGAGGAAACACTCGAACCTCGCCATGTCGATTTACGCCCTTTTATTTTGCAAGGTGAAAAATCCTATGTCACCGCTGGCGGGCTCACGCGCGTTGCGTTAACAAAAGGTTCTCTCGTTGTAAATTCATCACAAGGAGGCGGATCAAAAGACACATGGATCGTTGTAACAGAGGAGAATACCTAATGTTATCTAGAGTTGCCGAACGCGTTTACTGGTTAGCACGCTATATCGAACGCGTTGAAAATACTGCACGGCTCGCAAAAGTTCATTCCCAGCTCATGTTCGATCTCCCCAAATCGATACCTTTTAGTTGGTATGGATTGGTGCAGATCACCAGCAATGAAGAATATTTCAAAGAGACCTATGCCGATATCCGCACCGAGCAAAACTGCATGGCCATGCTGTTAACTGATCGTGACAATGCGGCGTCACTGTTCACCTCTCTTTGGTGGGCTCGAGAAAATATCCGGACAACCAGAGATATCTTACCTCGCGAAGCTTGGGTGCATATCAATGAGCTATACCTCATGGTAAAAGAACAACAACAAGACTTTAATGACCGTACCAAGCGCAATGCCTTATTGTCGAAAATCATCCGCTCTTGCCAAGCCTTCAACGGAATGCTTTCAGGAACTATGAGCCATAATGATACATACCGTTTTTTAAAACTAGGCATGTTGATTGAACGCGCGGATATGACAACCCGGCTCATTGACGAAGGAGGTCTCTATGTTTCCCAGCAAGCCTTCGTAAATGAAGAAGAAGCCCACTTCCACTCTATTCTGTGGGCACACTTACTACGCTCGATTAGTGCCTATTTCATGTACCGCTTAGAATACCAAACCGAAATTTCTGGCCAAGAAGTTCTACAATTCCTCACCCAAGACCAAGCCTTTGCCCGCTCAGTCAGCTACTGCTTAAATGAAATGGATTCACTGGCAAAACAACTGCCCAATGCAAATGCACTGCAAGCTGCAACCCACAGCTTACTTGCTAAAATTCAAGCATCGCACACTTTGGACATTGGTAGCGAGCAACTACACGAGCATTTGGATTGGATTCAAGGTGAACTCTCAGCCATTAATGAGTTACTCTATGACATCTGGTTTAATCCTAAACAGGTTGCCTAAGGAACCACTAATTACCTATGAGACGTTTTTATTGCCACTGCGGTCATGAAATCAATTTTCATGAGCATTTTTGTAAAGCTTGTGGCCGAGATTTAGCCTACGATCCGAAAATTGGTACTCTATGGAGTGGAGAGCTTCGAGACAGCAATCAGTTCTTTGCCCACAGTCAAGGTCATCAAAAAAACCTCTTATTTCAAACCTGCAGCCATCGCCATCATGACGTAGGCTGTAATTGGCTACTCATCCAAGGTGACGACAACTGCCAATGCATTGCCTGCCGAACAACCCGCGTCATTCCAGACCAAACGCATGAAAAAAATGCCAACCGCTGGTTTCGACTAGAACGTTCCAAACGTCAGTTATTTCAAACCTTAATCGATTTACAACTAATTAAAGCCAACCGGCCGGTTGAGTTTTCAGATTTACAATTCGACTTTCTCGAAGATAAACGTAGTAACCCAAATTTAGACTTAGACCACGTTCTCAGTGGCCACTGTGACGGCTTAATCACCATTAATGCGGCAGAAGCCGATGAAAGCTTTTTGCACACCATGAAAGAACAAATGCAAGAACTGTATCGCTCGCTTCTTGGCCACTTTCGCCATGAAATTGGCCATTACTTTTGGCTAAAATTCTTTAATTCGGAAGAAAAAATACAACAATTCCGTGAAGTCTTTGGCGACGAACGCCAAGACTATGCCCAAGCTTTACAAGGCTATTATGATGCCAACAATCAATCCCATTGGCGCAGTCGCTATATCACCCCTTATGCCAGCAGCCACCCTCATGAAGACTGGGCCGAGACTTGGGCCCACTATTTACACATTGTTGACACCCTGCAAACCGCTCAAAGCTTTGGCTTAAGCATTTACGAACCTCAAGCACACAACTTTGATCATTGGTTTAATGAATGGCGACGAGTCTCTCAAGTGATGAATGCTCTGAACCGCAGCATGGGACTCGCGGAGCCTTACCCATTTCGAGTATCTGAAATGGTCGAAGGAAAACTCCGTTTTATTGACGAAACCATTGCTCGCCATACCAAAGAACACAATTAATACCGGCCGGTATTTTTTAAATGCATCCATCAAATCCTTTTGAATCTCAGAGAAAAAGTCTTTGTTAAAATAATTACAATTCAATACCCCTTAGGTATTCATCTATGCCGATTAGTATGCAAACAGGACTGCACAATGCACAAACGATTTTGCACTCCCTTAAATTGGAGAATCTCCCACAAGAAATCTTTGAGCTCCAAGAAGCCATGCTGGTTCTTCATCCTAATTTAGTCACGATTTCAAAAATTATTTCCAAAAACCCAGAGCTTCTTGGAGACTTCCTCGCATTATGCAATCAAATTCTCTATCGAGACGAAACCAATAAAATCCTTGATGCAAAAACGGCTATCAGCCTAATAGGCCTTAAAGAAGTCGAACAACTATTTCTGGCTTGCTACTTAGAAAAAAACTTACCTAAAGCGCCCAGCGACTACAACATCATCAAACGCTGTAAATTCTCAGCCTCCGTTGCATCAGAACTCTCTCACTGGATTACAAACTTAAATCGCACCGAAACTTACCTGATTACCTTTATGCAAGATGTCGGAGCCATTTACCTTAGCCGCTACCACGACCCTTATATTAGCGAACATCTTGGAGAACAGTGCGCCATGCCTTTTAGCGCCTACCATCGAGAGCTTATGCACTACCAAACCGCCCACACTTATCTCGGTAGCTTGATTGCCCATCACTGGAAATTGGGTGATTTAATGAATAAGAGCATTCTTCTGCACCATTCAAAAAACTTGAACGACCTAGAGGCTTATGACACACGATTATCAAACATGGTCGCCCTGATTCAACTATCAAACGCAATGGTCACCGAAGTATTTGCCGATCATTACCAATCTCCAGAGCTCGCCCAAGCAAAAAACAATGCAGAGAGCTTCCTTAAACTCCCTAAAAAGGCCATTCAATCAGGCTATCAAACCTTAAGACAATTCAATAAATCTTAGCTCAAAATCACCGACAAAGGAGTGCTTCAATGTCACCTTCAAAACAACCGTTCTTTAAATCCATCCTTACAAACCTTATCCTAAGCTCAGCCGCGATTGCAACCCTCTCACCAACCGCAAGCCTAGCTGAAGATGTGATTGAAGAAAAAACGATTGGCATGGAACTCGCACGCGATTTAGCAACCGAAGCCATTAAGGCTTGTCGAGAAAAAGGCTATTCAGTAAGTGCAGTAATCGTAGACCGACATGGAAATCAACGAGTGGCCATTCGAGATGACTATGCTTCACGCTTTACCTTGCAAATTGCCGAAGAAAAAGCCAACTCCACCATTATGTCCGGTCTAAAATCAGGGGATTTTCGGGCACAACGCGGTGATATTCGTCCAGAGCTCAACCACGTTAATGGCGTACTCATTATGGTCGGTGCTGTTCCGATTATTCAAGGTGGCATTCGCATTGGCGCTTTAGGTGTAAGCGGAGCTCCAGGAGGAGAAAAAGATGAAGCCTGCGCGCAAGTTGCTTTAGAAAAGCTTGAAGACCGCTTATTATTCTAAGAACCCTCCTGATTCAATCAGAGGTTCCCTAAAATAGATTTACCAATTGTTACCGGCCGGTAAACCTTCAAACTGGCCAGTATTTACCACTTGGAAATGGATTGCGAGGCTTTCAACAAAGCCTCAGTCTCTTGATAAGGCACCGATTGCCAAACCTCTTGGCAATAGGATTGAATCATTCGCTTTTCTTCAGCTAAAAACCCCTGAATCCCCTGCTCAAATGGATTCACACTCAACCAGTGGCTAGACTGCATTTTCACTGGAACAAATCCTCGTGCAACCTTATGCTCACCGCCTGCACCGGGTTCAAACCGTTCCAATCCGTTAGCAATAGCGTAATCAATCCCTTGATAAAAACAGGTTTCAAAATGTAAATGTTTGACCTGCTCAATCGCACCCCAATGACGGCCATACAACACCTTATCCGAACGAAACATTAAAGCCCCTGCAATCGCTTGAGCTTTACGCCTAACCATAACCAATACCAATGATTCAGGCATGGTTTTGGCAATTTCTAAAAAGAAATCCAGATTCAGGGTTGGAGTGGAGAATTTATCCAGAAAAGTTTTGTGATAAAACACATTAAAATCATGCCAATCGTCTTCCGTCGCACTATGTCCATTTAACACATCAAACGTCAAATCCTGCTCGGCAATTGCGCGGCGTTCCTGACGAATATTCTTGCGTTTTTTTGGCTTTAAAGCCGCCAGAAAATCCTCAAAACCCTCATAGCCTTGATTGAACCATTGAAACTGAACATCATGCCGACACAAAATTTCACGATCGTTTACATAATCACTTTGTGCATCATCAAACAAGATATGAAAACCACTGTAACCTTGTTCATCAGTAAAATCTTTTAAGGCCTCTAGGATGGGTTGAATTGTTACCGGCCGGTCGGAAAAATCTGAACGTACAAACAGCCGAGGGCCAACTGCAGGTGTGTATGGCGCAGCACTAACTAACTTTGGATAGTAATTGAGCCCCACACTTTGCCACGCTTGATGCCATGCATGGTCAAATACAAACTCGCCGTAATTGTTATGCTTCTCATACAACGGCATAGCAGCGACCGGCTGCCCTGCCTCAAACGCCACAAAATGCTTCGGAAACCATCCAAAACGCTCAGAAACGCAACCATGTTTTTCTAAAGCGGCCAGAAAAGCATGTTGAACAAAAGGGTTTTTAGAGTGATGTAAGTTATTCCAAACGCTTTCATCAATCTCCAGAATCGAGTCCAGAACTTTAAAATCCATAACGAAATTAACCTCTAAAAACTCTTTCTACAGGCTTATTTAGAAACGCTTTTAAGAAAGTTTTTCCTGCAAAAAGTTATCCACTCGCACACTTTCAATATAACCAGGCAAACGATAATAAGCCTGCATACCCAAAGCATCGCGCTTTTCAATGAAGGCTTGCGGACTCATGCCATCAATGCCATCAGTCGGCATTTCAAAGAAATCTTTGTCAGATTGCTCATCAAACATCGCAGCAATCTCCATCCCCTCTAACTCAAAAAAGCTTTGCGTATGAATATCCCAGGATATCAGTTGAATATCATCCGTAATCACAATGCCGTCCAAGTGTGAATGCATTGGATCGACCCATTCAAATAAATCATTTTTGATTTCCGATAAACCTTGATACTCCGATCTCGGCAAAACGACCAACTTTTGATCATAATTAATTGCATAACGAAACACGTCACTCAAAATTCCCATGGCTTCGAGCAACTCAACACCCTTTTGCATGTGCTCTTCATCTTCGAATACAAAAATTCCTTCAAAAGTTTCTGACATGATTGACCCCTTATCAGCATTCAAATTCACTAGATAGTCGATTCTGAATAACTCGTTTAATTTATGACAAAGCCAGTTTTTAACTCAACAAGGCAGAATGCAGAAATGCTATCTAGATAACATGAGGCATTCTAACGCAGTAGAGTGAAAACTGGCGCAGCCCCTTCGGGTGGGCGTTTAAGCAGATATTCTCGTTGTTGTGAATCTCAATAATGGAATAACCATTATCTTCAATCCACGCCTAGAGCCTATCCACTTAAACATCCCACATAAATCTAAACCAGTTATTCAGAGTCGACTAGATAAGAAAGCATAGCATTTTCTTGAGAATAGGTAAGCATTCAGTGCAATACACTGAGTTAATAGAAATGATTTTTCAGGGCGTTTCATACACCCAAAACAGATAGTAAACCTCTTAAAGACGAGGCTTTTTAGAAAGCAATCAATTTGTAAGATTAGGCTTAATGAGAAGCTTCATTAACAACCGAAATCACTTTTGACAAGACATCTTGTAAACGAGTAACCGACTCATCAACCTCGACATTATGCAATTTCGCTAACTGGGAAATATTGGGGTAACTCAACCAACTCTGACCCGACTCATCTTGCCAAGCCAAAATTTTCAACGGCAATTCAAGACCAATGGTTTGCTGTGCCTGCATCAGCGGCGTCCCCCCTAAAGGGTGACCAAACAAAATTAATTGAGTTGGACGCAAAGGCATATCCACACTCTCAGCACCAGCAGAATGATTAATCCTTGCAAATACATGCATCCCCATATTTTGCACAGCCTGCTCAACGCGATCAATAGCTTCCGTCACAGGTAAATTCGTAACGTGATTAATAAAATGAGAACTTGAACGATTCATGAAGACTCCTAAAATTCAAACCAAATAATTATTGGTACGTAAAAAATCGACCCTAAATATTCAACAGAACCTGCTTGAATTATTCAGAGTCGACTTAACACCTTAGCAAAAGGTGTTTATGGAATTTTCAAAAAATTACCAAGATTTATAAGGAAGAAACTTACCGTTCATCGTAATCACCACACGATCACCGGCTGGGTTTTCTTCTTTTTCAACATGCATTGAATAGTCAATTGCACTCATAATTCCATCACCAAATTTTTCATGGATCACTTCTTTTAACGTTGGCCCATAAACACCAACAATCTCATACAGACGATAAATCAATGGATCTGTTGGTACTAATTTATCCCATGACTTATGAGGAAATGCTTGCAGTGCCTCCGACACATCGGACCCTAACCCCAAAAATTCAGCAACTTTATCCGCAGCGTCTTTATCTAAGTGGTTCATTCCTAAACAGGCCGACGTGGTATACACCTCACTCAAACCAGAAACTTCCGCAATATCTGCCCAACCCACACCTTTTTCACTTTTTGCCAACACAATACTTTCTGTCATAGCTACTTTTGTCAACATATCTTTCTCCTAGTCATAGATAACAATTTAAATTTGTTGCAAATCTCTTATTGCAGTTTCTATGCCAAAAAAACAGAAAAACATATCCTATTGAAATTAAAGGGAATTTATTAAACCCGATTAAACTAAAAACCAAACAAACCTGACAATTTGTGACAAATTAAATAAAAATGGTAAGTTAAAAGCTTAAATGTAATTATTTGTACATATTTGTTAACCTGTAAAACACCATATTTTACATAACACATTGTTTTTAATATCTTTTTTAAATTTTGGTATTCACGACGCTATAAGCACAACATATTTCAAAACACGAAATATCAATAATTGTTAATTTTAGGAGTAATACCATGTCTGAAGTAGTTATCCCATCTTGCATCCGTCCAATCGATACTGACGGCTTAAACAAACTAGGTGAAGCAGGGAAAGCCGATCCAAATGCGATTAAAACAATTAAATCTAAAACCGTTTTAGAAGGTCAATTCAAGAACTATAACTATGTTCGCGACCTACCTGCAATTGTCGTTGATGAGCCACCAGGTCTTTTGGGTGAAGATACCGCACCAAACCCATCAGAAATGGCACTACTTTCTCTTGGTTCTTGTCTATCTGTTGGTGTTCAAGCCAATGCAACGAATCAAGGTATTCCACTTACAAAATTGGAAGTTTCTCTTGAAGCAGACCTAAACATCACTGCAGTCTGGGGAACAGGCGATCTAGATCCTAACAAACCACTTGGTGTGACAGATGTTCGCGCATATTTCACTATTGAATCTCCAGGAACACCAAAAGAGAAATTGGAAGAGCTAGTTGCTCATGCAATGAAATGGTCACCCGTTGCCAACACCTACTTAAACAAAGTAAACATGCTTGGCGAATTGGTTGAAGACACCAAACAATAAACAGCAAATTTACAAAGAGTATCTGTAATGGATACTCTTTCTATGAGGAAAATGTAATGATTGAACAAGTAATTCAAAACACACTCAAACCTCTGACCATTGACATTGATCACGGCACATACACCACCGAAGTTTTGGCGGAATTAGGGAAAGCCGGAGCCTATACGGAAATCGCACCTTCGGTAAGTGGCGGTGATTTGGACTTATTCAAAATCATTCAAAACATGGCGCAAGTTTCTGAAGAGTGCATGTCAACTGGTTTCATGATGTGGGCACATGTTGTTTGCTGCTGGTACATCGAAAACTCGCAGAATGATTGGTTAAAGCAAAACATCCTGCCTAAGATGATTTCAGGCGAAGCCTTTGGGGCAACCTCGCTATCAAATCCTATGAAATATTTTGCAGGCATTGAGCCTCTTAAACTCAACGCAGTCGAAACAGAAGATGGCTATATTATCAACGGTACCTTACCTTGGGTTTCAAACTTGGCTCCAGATTCCTCTGAACACTTTTTTGGCTCCGTTTTCCATGTGGCTAATGAACAAGGTGAAACCCTACGCGATGTCATGGCCATCATCCCATGTGACCTTGAAGGATTCAGCCTAAAACAACAGGTCGAATTTGTCGGTATGGAAGGAACCGGAACTTACGCAATGTTCTTTAAGGATGCGTTTCTACCTAAGAAGTATTTACTCGCTGACCCAGTTCAACCTTACTTGCAAAAAATTAAATCAGGGTTTGTGTTGTTACAAACAGGAATGGCAGCAGGCGTGATTCAAGGCATGATTAACGACATGCACAAATCGAACCTATCACTTAGTGCAATTAACCAATTTTTGGACAACAAACCTGAAGAGTTGCAAGAAGAACTCGATGACGCACTGGCAATGATTGCTAAGCAGTCCTCAGAAATTTACACCCCTGGAGACGATTTCTTCAGAGGTATTTTAGAAGCACGATTACTCGGAGCAGAAATTTGCAAACGCGCAGCCGATTCAGTCATGCAACACGCAGGAGCCAAAGGCTACATCGTCGATGCTGCTGCACAACGTAAATGGCGTGAAGCCTATTTTGTAATTTTGGTTACGCCATCCATCAAACATTTACGCAAAGAAATTCAACGTCTGGAAGTAGGACTGGCTGCCGCTTAAATAAAAAGTCAGCACCAGACGATTTAAGGAGAATCATCATGAGTAACAATAGTCAGGAATATCGAAAATACATCTGCAAAGTCTGTGGACTTATCTACGATGAAGCTGAAGGAGACCTCGATTCAGGTCTAGCCCCTGGAACACGCTTTGAAGATATTCCAGATGATTGGTATTGCCCTCTATGTTTGGTCACAAAAGCAGACTTTATTCCACTAGAAGAAATGACGCATGCCGCTCCCGTTGATGCACAAGCCACCCATAAAGTCAGCGACAAATCCGATGTACTGATTATTGGCTCAGGCTACGCCGGTTGGCAAGTTGCTGAAGCCGTTCGCCAGGAAATGCCCGAGGCTGAAATCACATTGATTACAGCTGATGATGGCATCGTCTATCCAAAACCCTCCTTGTCGATGGCATTGAGACAAGACCGAACCGCTGAAGATTTGAAAGAACTTAGTGCAGCGCAAAAATCGGCTGAACTTAATATTGGTGTCAAAACCCTTACTCGCGTGATGTCTGTCAGTCAGACCTATAAAAAAGTACTGACCACCCGAGGGAATTTTTACTATGACAAATTAATCATTGCCACCGGAGCCAAAGCACTTAAACCGCAAATAGCCGGAGACAGCGCTCACGAAATGGTGACACTCAACGACTTGCCAAGTTATCGTCGTTTCCGCGAAACCATTGAAACCATTGACCACATCACAATTATCGGCGGTGGATTAATTGGAACAGAAATGGCAGAAGATATTGCAGCGGCTGGCAAATCGGTCACACTCATGGTTCGAGAAGACCAATTAATGCCGGGAATGCTCCCTGAACCGATTGCTGAAGATTTAGCCGACAAAATCCGTAAACAAGGTGTCGATATTCAATTTGGTCAGACCGTTGAAATAATGAATGGCTCTCAGGGAGACTACCAATTAACGCTCGGCAACTCAGAAACGATGCAAACCGGAATGGTTTTATCCGCAATCGGGATTGCACCCAACACAGGGCTGGCTGAAAAGCTTGAATTGGAAATTGGACGAGGCATCAAGATTAATGAATTTTGCCAAACCTCAAACCCAGATGTGTATGCGATTGGTGACTGCGCTGAATCCTCGGCAGGCGTTCAAGCCTTTTTAGAACCGATTCGCCGACAAGCCAAAACGATTGCAGCACACCTAAAAGGTCGTAAAGATTTACCTTTCCATGCCGTGTCACCATTGATCAAAACCAAAACATCGACCCTTTCGATTATGTTGAGTTTACCGCTTGGTGCAAACGACCAAGAGTCTTGGGTGACTGAAACGGATATTGGTGAAAACCACAAACTGGTTTACAAAGATAATGAAGATCACTTATTAGGTTTTGCAGTGAGTGGCGCTTTAGTCAATCAAGCAAACAACCTTTATAAAGAAGTCACCGAAAATGCTGCCTAGCATTGACTAAACCCCCTTCAAACAAAAAAGCCCCAGAAATACTCTGGGGCTTTTTACATTATCCATTACTCATTTGAATCACAAGTTTACCGGCCGGTAAACAATCTTAGACTTATTTAAGTTTTATCTAAGCCCAATTTTTTAAAGCGATAATTAAACTGCCTTGGCGTCATGTTTAACATTCTAGCCGCATGGCTTTTATTTCCATGCGCTCGCTCCAATGTCTGCAACAATATGTCCACCTCATTTTCACTGACTTTCCAATAACTTCGTTTCGCGTCTTCTGCAGACCTAGAAACAGTGGCAACTTGACCGGCCGGTAATTGTGCAGCAGGAACCGCTTGCGGCGGCAAAAAACCACTTTCAGGCGCAAATGCTTGCGCACCCGTTTCTTGAGCTGAATTAGCATTAGCAAAACGATTGGCCACATATGGTGGCTCTTGCACCTCTTGCGAATTCAACATCGGTGCAGTCCGAGACTCTCCCGTAAACTGAATCCCACTCTCTTCCGTTAGAATTTTTTGCATTAAAGTTTCATTAATCAAACGGCCATCATCGGCTAACAACACTGCTCGTTTAATGACATTCTCCAACTGACGAATGTTTCCAGGCCACTCGTAGGTTTCTAAAAATGCTAAAGCGCCACGATCAAAAATAACATTCGAACCATACTCTTGGTTCGCTTGGTTTAAGAAATGACGCGCCAATAAACGAATATCACCATCACGATCTCGCAAAGGCGGAAGCTCAATCGGAAACACATTCAAACGATAAAACAAATCCAAACGGAAGTTACCTTCATTGACAGATGTTTGCAGATTTTTATGCGAAGCCACCACAATTCGAACATCTACCGGAATTGGCTTATTAGAGCCCACTCGAGTAATAGAGCGCTCTTCCAATACACGTAACAGCTTAGCCTGCAAGCCCAAATCCAAATCCCCGATTTCATCTAAAAACAGCGTTCCGTGATGAGCCATTTCAAGCTTTCCGATCTTGGTCGCTGTTGCGCCGGTAAACGCACCTTTTTCATGACCAAAAAGTTCTGACTCCAAAAGCTCCAATGGGATTGCGGCACAGTTTATGGCAATAAAAGGGCCATCCTGTCGATTCGATGCCATATGCAACATACGAGAGAACTTCTCTTTACCTGTTCCCGACTCACCTTTTAGCAACACCGTTACAGAAACATTGGCGGCACGCGCCGCTTTATTTAAAGAAGCCATAACCGCAGGGCTCTCACCAATAATTCCGTATTGACTCCCCTGACTTAAAGCAACTGCGCGTAACTGCTCATTCTCCTCCTTCAGGATTTGTGTTTGCTTTTCCAACATGGCATTCACAGACAGAATCTCACTGACAAACAGAGCCATCAACTTCAGCACACTCAAGTCTCGATCCAATGAACGACTACGGTTTTTCAGGCGGTTCACCGCCATCACCCCCACCGCTTTTCCTTTTCGAAGAATCGGTGTAGCAATAAAGGCAACTGGCTCTTGAGGCAATGTGGCACGATCAACCGTTCGACAAAGATAATCATCTTCTAAATCAATATTAGGAATAATCACTGGGGTGGCCATTCGCATGACTTTACCCGTAATCCCTTCATTTACTGCAAATCGACTGCGCGCAATTTCAAGCTCGGTCAACCCAAAGGAATAGGCTGTCGACAATACGGAACTCCCAGGCTCTTTCAATAAAACACGCCCACGATTCAACCCCATTTGTCGAGAGATCAAACTCAAAATTCGACTAATCGCCTCATCAGGTTTATGCGACAATTCAATCTGTTCCGCCGCTTCTTTAATGACGCTATATTCCGAATAATCCGCAATATCCAGTGTGTCTTTTGACATACGCTTTCCTTGTTATGTATGCTTCAGGTTTACCACCAAGAGAGAATTAAATTATGCCCATTGCCTGCGAACTCTATAGCCAACTTGAATTGGCGGCTATGCGCCAAACGTCTATTTTACTCTATTCAAATGACACCTTAGTTTACCAAGGAAAAGTCATTGATCTAGTCTGCTCTCAAGGGGAAGAATACTTAGTCACCCCTGAAAAGCAAAACATCCCATTAAAGGGCGCAAATCGAATTGAGTTTGAACAAGATAGTCAATCTTAATTATCGGTATAGGCACAAAAAAGACCCTCTCTGGCCGCCCTTAGCTTTATACCCGAATGGGTGAAAAGAAGCTTTTTTACCTATACCGATAACTCATTAAATCTATACACCGTAATAAACGACAAAAGGCCTACCTTAATTAAATTAAGATAAGCCTTTGTATTTAAAATACTTTTTGACAATTAATTAACTTGCATGCCATGAGTAACGTTTAATTAAGAACACAGCAATTGCATCCAATAAATAACCAATAACACCAATCACCACAACAATAGCTGCCAAAGTATCGTATTCCAAAACATCGCGCGCATCATTGATGGCATAACCTAGGCCTGAAGTCACCCCCAGATATTCCGCTGGAACTAAGACCACCCAAGCGACACCAATTGCTAAGCGAATTCCCGCAAAAACATCTTGTGCAATTGCCGGCATAATCACTCGACGTAACATTTGAAAACCATCTGCACCCAGATTGCGAGCAACTCGGAACCAGTTTGGATCAATACGTTGCACACCATGTGCCGTACCGAAAACAATTGGCCAAACCGTTGCCATAACAATCAAGAAGATAATCGCAGCATCCCAAGTTTCAAATGCCAGTACCGCAATTGGCATCCAAGCAAGTGGACTAACCATACGCAAAAACTGGAAAGGCATATTTGCTACTTGGCGAACTGCTAGGAAATACCCCATCATCACACCAACAGGAACCCCGATAACAATCCCCCAAAACAGCCCAATCGCTATACGGTACAGACTTGAGTAAATGGTTTCCCAGAGACTACCCGTTTCCAACATATAACCCAGTGCCGAGAACGTTGGACCTGGGGCGAAATCTGCAAATGCCGCCGTATCAGGATTACTGGCAATCGCCAGACCACCAAGCCACCAAAGAAGCAATAAAATCGACATACCCAGCACAGCGTTGGTAAAACTCTGTGCCCACATAGGAAGTTTTTTAAAGTTTTGCGAAAGGCTAGAGAAAAACTCTGCCCCCGCACTCATTTGTGCAGTGCTCATAGCTTAAACACCTCTTCACGAATTGTTGGGTTAGCTGGATCCACACCTTTGACCTTATCCCAAACCTTGTATTTATCCATCGCGTTCTTAACGAACTCATAATCTACTAAATCATTCACCACAAAGTCAGTATCCAGTTCTTTCAAGAAGGTGGTATCACCGGTTACCAATGTCTCTTTTAACTGGTCAATGATAAATTTCGTTGCCGAAGGGTATGGATAAGGGTTGAAATCGATACGACCAACATCCCAATCTTCATGCTTGATCGCATCCGGAGTTTCATAATTCGCCGGGCTATAATCAGTCATTGCTTTTAAGACAACTTTTGCTTTCATCGGCAAGTAGCGCTTGCCTTCACGAGAAAGCATTTTCGCAACCTCTTCTTTGTTCTCTTGTGCATAAACCGCACCGCGAACTACCGCATTCATGACTTTTTGTGACCACGCTTTGCGTTTCTCGGTATGCTCATCATGCATACAAACAACACAACAAGGATGGTTTTTCCAAATATCACCGGTAAAGCGAAGCATCTTACCACCCGCTAAAACCTCACCTGCCGCATTGAATGGCTCCGCAACAATGTATGCATCGATTTTTTTAGCAGCCAATGCAGGAGGCATATCTGGTGGAGGCATAATCTGTAGATTGACTTGATTCGGTTTTAGCGGATCGGTCTGATCTTGAATCACCGGCTCCAAACCTGCGTCTTTCAACGCCATCTGTAGCACGATATTGTGCATTGAATACCAATATGGAACGGCCAACTGCTTTCCACCTAAATCGGCAAACGAATCCGCTTTAACGTGACGACCAACTACAACACCTGAACCGTTGGTATGCGCCCAACCTGTAATTTTTACTGGGAAGTTATTGTTGTAACGCATCCAAACAGGAATAGGCTTTAAGAAGTGCACCAAATTGAATTTATGTGCAGCAAAACCTTCGATTAATGGCGACCAACCGCGAATCAACGTCGGCTTCTCGACTTTAAGCCCTTCATCTTCAAAAAAGCCCATCGCATGCGCAACAAGTAAAGCACTAGCATCAGTGATTGGCAGATAACCGATACGCACCACTTCATCAAACGGCTCATCGGCGGCCATCGCTTGATTAGGCAGAGTTAAACCACCCAACGCTGCAGATAAACCACCAGCAGCAGCCATGGAATCTAAAATAAATTCACGACGGCCTTTTTTCGGGTTAAAAACATAATCGTGGTGAGCTAAAGGATTATCAGGACTACAGTATTGACACATATTCATTCTCCAAAATTTTTAAAGCTGAACATTTATGCGTAACCGGTGACGATATAACAAATGGAGATTCGGCGGCGTTACTTAAAAGTTCAGTTAAAGTTGTATGATTAAAATTAAATAAAAAAGTAGTAATCAAAGAGGGACTAAGATGCTTTGACCGCTTCGGTCAAAACAGGCGGTTCAACCTTAGGTCTAACCACTTCCAAGCGCTCAAAAGGCTTATCTTGTTTGGCTTGGTCGATTTTTTCGAACTCAGCAAACAATTCGTCTTTCAAAACTGTAAATTCAGGGGTATTACGATCTCGTGGATAATCTAAAGGAATCGATTTTTCGCCAACAATTTGGCCTGGGTTATGACTCATAATGACCACTTGATCCGCCATGGCAACTGCCTCTTCAATATCATGCGTAACCAACACCATGGTGATGTTTTGATCATGACAAATTTGAGCCACTTCCGTCTGCAGAGCAGTACGAGTAAAGGCATCCAGAGCTGAAAAAGGCTCATCCAACAACAAAACCTCTGGCTCTGTTGCTAACGAACGCGCCAGAGCAACACGTTGCTGCTGACCACCGGACAAATCTTGAACATTTTTATCTTTATGCTCACTTAAACCGACCATATCCAATAACTCTTCAACACGGTCATACTTTTCTTTGTAAGTCCCTGCAAACACCAAGCCTAAAGCAGCGTTTTCTCTCACCGTCATCCAAGGATAAAGTGAAGGTTTTTGAAACATCATGTTCCATTTCGCACTTGGCTTGGTTACCGTATGAGCTCTTATACGAACAGCTCCCTCGGTTGGTTTCAATAAACCTGCAACCATTTGCAGTAACGTCGATTTACCACAACCACTTCGACCAATTAAGGCAGTGAGCTGACCTTGAGGAATAGATAAGTTAATATCATCCAATGTCGGCATTGTTTGTTGGCGGTTGTAATAATGGGTTAGATCTGTAATCCAAATCGGTGATGCGGTAGACATGAAACTCTCCTAAATTCCGTAACACCTGAGCTATAACACCAATTCAACCAACAACAAATAACCCTTAATTTTCAATAACTTATGAAAAAACATAAAAACATTTAGTTGATAATATTACAAAAACAGTGCAATTCGCACCAAAACACCACCCATTTGTTGCTTTTTGAAGAGTTTTGTTTCTAATTGTTAAACAATGTAAAAAAAGAAGCCAATCATTCGACCTTTTCACGCTCCCACTTATCGGAACAATCAATGGCTTCCAATTCGTTTTACGAAAACACGCGAAAACATTACCGGCCGGTAAAAAACATAGAACCGAGCTTTGCATTAAATTTGCCACGGGCTGTGACTATAATAGTTTCCTGTTGAAATTCTTCTGATAGGATCTGTGTTCACATGTTGACACTCCATACCTCCCACAAAACCGAGTACCTTTTAGCCCATTTAATTCAAGTGATTCACTCTCAACCCTTGCCATCTGCATTTGATCGCGAGGTGTTTTTGATTCAATCTCAAGGTATGGAGCGCTGGCTTTCTCAGGAGCTGGCAAATGAATTTGGCGTGTGGGCAAACGCAGATTTTCTATTTCCATCCAAATTCTTCAACTCGATGGCAAATCTTGTGGATGTCTCCTTGGATGCAGGCCCCTTTGAACGAAACAACCTGATTTGGCAAATTGATGCCTTGCTTCGCAACATAGATAACCAGCCAGTTTTTGCGCCCTTACAAAACTATTTAGAAAAGAACCATGAGAGCAGTGCAGGAAATAGCGCTCTCAGACGCTATGAATTAGCCGAGCAAATTGCGCGTGTTTTCGATGAATACCAGATCATGCGTCCAGATATGCTGGACTTGTGGGCAAGACAGCAACTCGTCACCAACAATTCAGCTGAAACATGGCAAATGGCGCTCTGGAACCAGCTACTGGACAAACTGCAAGACCACACCCAGAAGCTCCGACACCGCGGGCAGATTTGGCAAGCAGCGATTGAACAGCTGACAAATCCTTCAAACCCAAACCTCATTGATCGCCTTCCAAAACGCATCTCGGTATTTGGGATTAGCAGCATGCCACCGCTATTTTTAGAATTTCTGCACGCTTTGGCCACACAAACCGACGTACAACTGTTTTTAATGCAGCCCTGTAAAGACTACTGGGCGGACATTCCTGGGATTCAAGAAACACGTCTAGCCAAACTCACTCGCAACACATTCACTGAAACAGATTTATCACTGGATGAAGCCATTCAAAATCCTTTGCTATCTCTGCTTGGACAACAAGGGCGAGAGTTTCATCAAATGCTTTTGGAACGTGGAGACATTGCATGGACAGTCGACAGTTTCGAGGACTTCTCCTCCGAGGAAAACAGTTCGACCTTAACGCAGTTGCAAGACAGCATTCTGAACAATATTGACCGGCCGGTAAGAGCTCAAGATAATTCCATTAAAGTCGTTGCTTGCCATTCACCCATGCGTGAAATTCAAGTTCTCAAAGATTATTTACTGGAACGACTCAATCAAGATGCACAACTTGAGTTGCGAGACATTGTGGTCATGGCACCCGACATTTCAAACTACGAGCCATTTATTTCCGCTGTGTTTGACGACCCTCGCTTTGCTTATTCGGTTGCTGACCGAAGTATTCGCTCTGCCAATGAAATTCTCGACAGATTCATTGAGCTGTTACAGTTACTTTCAAGTCGCTTCGAATGGGATCGAGTACTGGATTTATTAGAGCAACCAGTGATTTATCAAAAACTCGGACTAGATGAGGAAGCCCTTGATTGGATTCGTACGTGGGTTGCCCAAACACACATTCGCTGGGGAAAAAATGCCGACCACAAATCACAAATGAATTTGCCAGCGCTGGAGCAAAACACTTGGGATGCTGGTTTAAAACGCATGATGGAAGCCTTTATCCAGCGAGGAACCGGCTTTGATATCGAAGGATCAATCACACAAGCCTTAGGCGCATTAGACCATTTTGTTCGCAACATTCTGTTCCGGTTCTCCAAACTCACCACTCAAGAGCGCACCCTCGGGCAATGGCAAAAATCTTTGCTGGCAATTCTTGAAAGCACGTTTGAAGAAAATGCCTTCGGGCATCTGGTGCAGCTGCGTGAATTAATCGGTGACTTACAAACACTTCCTCAAACTCAAAGCTATCCATTAGACGTCATCATTCACTGGCTGGAGTCAAGTGTCGGTGAACAAAAAAGTTCGCAAGGCTTCTTATCGGGACAACTGACTTTTTGCTCAATTCTGCCCATGCGCTCAATTCCCTTCAAAGTGATTTGCCTGATTGGCTTAAACGAAAACGACTTTCCGAAACTTGACCGCAAACCGAGCTTCGACTTAATGGGAGGCCGTGACAATTTCCGAACTGGAGACCGTTCCAACCGAATGGATGACCGTTATCAGTTTTTAGATGCCCTCCTTTCCAGTCGTGATGCTTTCTACTTAAGCTATGTCGGACAATCCATTCAATCCAATCGAGAAATTCCACCTTCCGTGGTCATTAGCGAAGTATTGGACGCTCTTCAACAAGATGAAAAACCAACCCATAAGCATCCCTCTTTGATTGAAGTCCATCCTTTACAACCGTTCTCACAAAAGTATTTCTCTCAACTACAGACTTTCGATGCCATGGCGGCCGAGACAGCCAAAGCGTTTACCAATGGGAAAGTAAAAAATAACATCTGGTGGGACTGGGAAAATCAAACCGCTGAGATTGCATTGAGTGAAACCATTGCGCTACCAGAATTGGTCAGCTTTTTCAAAGACCCACAAAAAACCTTTGTGCAAAAAGTGGCTGAATTACGTTTTGAATCACTGGAAGAAACCGCAGACAATGCCGAGATTTTCACACTGGATGCGCTAGAGAACTTCACCATCAACCACCAAATTTTACATGCCATGTTGGAGAACAGTGAACACTCTCTAATGGAACAATTGAAAACCAATGGTGAATGGATGCAAGGAACTTTGGGAGATGTAAATTTTGCGGCCAAAACCAATGAAATTCGCCCACTGGCTAATCTTATCCAACAGCAACAATCGCAACTCGGCGCACAATTAGACGAGCGATTTATTGAACTCAAATTAAATAGCCATACTCTAGAAGGCTGGCATCGTCATGAATATGAATCTGGCAACCTTTTCTACCGGCCGGGTAAATTGAAGACGAAATATTTACTCGAATTTTGGATTTATCATTTAGTGAATGAAAAACCGACTGTCATAATTGGCTTGAACGAAAAACGACAACCAACAGCTTATCAATTCCCAGTTCTGCCGGAGTTAACACGCATCGAATATCTCAATCGAATGCTTTCGGTTTACATTGATGGGCACAGCCAACCCTCTAACCTTTGGATTGATGCCGCGTGGCAATACCTGAATGCCAAAGAAGATAAACAAATTTCCAACGCACGAACCGCTCTCGACACCACGATTAATGGCGACCATGCGAGCGAAGAAGTTCAACTGCTCACCAGAGGCTATGCCATCGAACATTTCTTAAACGACGAGTTTATTCAGTTAGCGACCGAGATTCTTCGACCAGTAAAAGAAAACCTCATTTTGGTTCAGGAGGCCAAGTAATGGAAAACCTATCCCTGCCAAGCGCTCCAAAAACGCCTGTTAAACCAGAAACATTCGATCTGCTAACGCACACCTTTCAAACAGGAGCTGCTCTGATTGAAGCCAGTGCCGGAACCGGAAAAACCTATTCCATTGCCATGCTCGTTGTACGCTTAGTGGTTGAAAAAGGCATCGCCATTGATGAAACACTGGTTGTCACCTTCACCAAAGCCGCGACCGAAGAACTCAAAGACCGTATCCGTGCCCGTTTCGTTGAAGCGAAAGAACATTTGCAAGGCAAAACTACTGACGATTTACTGGTGCAATGGACGCAAACACTATCAGACAAGGACGAAGCTTTAAAACGCATCGCAGCAGCGCTCGCGAATATCGACCAAGCCGGAATTTTTACTATCCACTCGTTCTGCCAGCGTATTTTGATGGAATACCCTCTAGAAAGTGGACAATCGTTTTCAGGTGAACTCAGTACCAATATCGACCAATACAAAGACCGTGTGTTGCGCGACTTCTGGCGTAGAAACGTTTATTTACGCCCAGCGGAAGAAGTCAACGCTATCTTATACGCGATTAATCAGATGTCGGTGAATGCCACCGTATTCAACCCTCGCTATAAAAATGCACTGCAAAAGCATGGAAGCCACCTTGGAAAACTTGGTTATCTTTTATCTATGGCATCCTCAGAAACTCGACTCGAACCGGAAACCGTGCCGCTTGATGAAATCGTGCAAACCTTTCTCAAAGCGCAAAATGCCATTCATACCTTTTTCGCTGAATTAGAACCAGAATTGTTCAACCTGCTCGACAAAGCCAAAAGCAGTGAATGGATCGCAAAAAACAAAATTGTAAAATGCTTCCGGCTCTATGAAAATCGTCATGTCGAACCGAAAGAGTTTTTTGACTACCTACCTTCTGCGTTTAAAAAAGCGCATATCAGTGAACTGGACCTGTTTTTAGAGGATATCGACACGCCTTTTTCTCTATTTGAGCAAATGAAAACTCTCTCACAGCAACTGCCGGTCGCCATTATTCAAGCGTTGTTGAAAGATTATTTCACCGAACTCTCCTCTCAACTACAAAGCGAAAACGAGATGAGTTTTGACGACTTGATTTTGCAGCTGGCTTTTGCACTCAATCAAGGTGAAAAAAGTCAGTTTTTGCAACGACAAATCAGTGCTCGATTCAAAGCCGCTTTTATTGATGAATTTCAAGACACCGACCGCCATCAATGGCAAATTTTCTCGACGCTGTTCAACCAAAATACGACGTATCTCTATTTGATCGGCGACCCAAAACAAGCGATTTACAAATTTCGAGGTGCCGACATCTATGCCTATCTGCAAGCGAAAAAGGATTGCCAATTTCACTACACACTCGACACAAACTGGCGTTCTACACCACAACTGGTAGAAGCGGTCAACACACTATTCAGTCAAGCTGAAGACCCTTTTTTAACCAAGCCAATCGAGGAGATTGGTGACTTTCCATTTCATCCGGTAAATGCCGGCCGGTCACAAATCGAAAAGCATGCCGCCTTTCATTTCTGGCAAATGCCAGCCGCACCTGAGGAGCTTGGTAAATCAGTCGGTCGAGGAAACGAAAAGCAGATTGTCTGGAAAGCAGACAATGCAGAACAGGTGATTCGACAAAACATCCTGTCACATATCAGCGAGCAACTTCAAAACGGGGAAAAACCCGAATCTTTTGCAATTCTGGTCAGAGGTAACAAAACCGCGGCAAGCTATCAAACCGAATGTCTACGCCATGGAATTCCGGCGGTCATTAACGCCAAAACTTCCGTTTTTGAAACGCCACAAGCCACAGAATTACTCTATGTCATGCGCGCTTTAAGTGAGCCCAGTGATTTGCGAAAAGCGAAACAGGCACTAGCGACAACATGGTTTGGTTTTAATGCTGAAAAGCTCATCGCCTCAGCAGATTCAGGTGAGTTGGAAAATTGGCTGGAAAGTCTGTTTGAGCATCATCAAACTTGGGTAAAAAAAGGTTTTATGGCTGCCATTTACGGTTTGATTGATGACTGGCAAGTGCGAGAAATTCTTGCGCAAACGGAGCATGGCGAGCGCAGCTTGACGAATATTTTTCATATGATGGAGTTGGTTCAAGCCGCCAGCTTAAATGACCACTTAAACATCACCAAAACCATCGCATTTCTGGAACAGCAAATCTTAAATCCACCGGCCGGTGAAGATGAAGTATTGCGCCTAGAAACGGATGAAAACGCCGTGCAGATTGTCACGCTGCACTCCTCCAAAGGCTTGCAGTACAAAACCGTCTATTGTCCCGACTTATGGCGTTTTAAAAGTGATCGAGCAAATCATTTGCTGAGCGTCCATGAATTAGGCGAGACGATCATTGATATGGGCTCCGAAAAGTTTGAGGCACGAGCTAAGCGCATTGAAAACGAAATGCGAGCTGAAGATATGCGCCTCATTTATGTCGCACTGACACGTGCCGAAGAGGAGCTTCATGTGGTGTTTGGCCCTGCTTTGGAAAACTATCTAAAATCTCCGTTTTATGAACTCTTAAAACCTGGACTACCCGATTCAGAAGCGTTTGCAATAACTGAACTCGATATAGCACCTGCTATCCAAAACTATCAAGCTGACCGGCCGGTCATAAATTTTGAAACGGCCGACTTTACGCGCCAAGCAATTAATACTCGTCGGCGGGTCTTTAGCTTTTCAGGATTAGTCAAAAACCGTGCGATTGAAGCGCCCACAGACAAAGGTCAAGAACTTGAAGAGAACCATTCCGCTCTGCAAACCTTAAAGAGCGAAATCTCATTACTTCCCAAAGGTGCAGAATTCGGAAACCTTGTGCATGACCTTTTGGAGAAATGCTCCTTTTCAGGCTTGGCCAAGGGCGTGGATTCGGATATGCGCCAAACCCTATCCGATCAATACGGCGTTAAATGGAGTGAAGCGATTGAACAACAAACTCAGCTGTTTGATGCATTAATTCAAAAGGTTGTCACGACCCCTTTAGACACAGTACAAAGCGACTTTACACTCGCTAATTTGCCAGAACACAAAGTGCTCAAAGAAATGGCTTTTTTCTACGCAATTCATCCAACCCAAACACAACAACTGAATCAAATATTGAGCCAAACCGATATTCCTTATTCTCCGATTGGAGCAGACGCAATTGAAGGGTATTTAAATGGGTTCATTGACTTGGTGGCCGAACATCAAGGTAAGTTTTATGTCATGGATTACAAAACCAACTATTTAGGCAACGATTGTGAGAACTATAGCTTTGAGAACATGCATCAAGAAATGACGCACCATTCTTATGGCTTACAATTCACGCTCTATTCACTTGCACTCCACCAATACCTTAAAAACCGGGTCGTTGAGTATGATTACCAACAACACTTCGGTGGCATAAAATACTTATTTGTTCGAGGAATGAATGGCAAAGACGCGAATTTTGGTGTCTATGATTACCGGCCAAGCTTGGAATTGATTGAATCACTGGAAGCATTAATTAGAGGGGCGAAAGATGCCGCATAATTTTTTAGATCAACAGTTGGCGCAGCACATTGCACCGGAAAACCCAGCCATGCAAACGATTGTCATGCAACTTTCCAATGAACTATCCAAAGGCCATACCTGCATTCAAATAGATGACGAACAGATGCAAGCGGTTCAGTCATTCCAATCACCGGCTTTAGTGCTTGAAGATAACCTGTTATACCTGAAACGCTATGCACAATATGAAACACAATTAGCCATACTTCTCAAAACCATGGCCAAACGTCACACGCCCGATTTAATTGAGGAAGCAGCCCTAAAAAATCATTTTAATGATGATTACCAAGCGCAAGCTGCACAACTTGCATTGCAAAATGATTTAGCCATTATTACCGGCGGCCCTGGGACTGGAAAAACCACCACCGTCGTAAAAATATTGGGGCTACTTAAACAGACAAATCCAAGTCTTACAATTTCACTCTGCGCCCCAACAGGAAAGGCTGCCATGCGGCTGCAAGAATCGATTTCAGGCAGCAAATCCTTTCTAACAGAATTTTCAGATGAAGTCGTTGCACAAATTCCAGAAAACGTCATGACCATTCACCGTTTACTCGGAGCAAGACCTTTTACCACCGATTTTCGCCACGACACAGAAAACCCTTTGCTATCAGACGTGGTGGTAGTCGATGAAGCCTCAATGATTGATTTGGCATTAATGGTGAAGCTGGTCGAAGCACTGAAACCATCTGCCAAATTAATTTTACTTGGGGATAAAGACCAACTGGCCTCAGTGGAATCAGGATCAGTCCTTGCAGATTGCTACCAAGCCTTGCAACAAAACCGAGTGGAATTGCAAAATACTTATCGTTTTAGCGGAAAAATTAAAACCCTCGCCGTCGCAGTGAACCAGCAACAAGAAACTGAGGCCTTATCTGTTTTGAATGAGAGTACAGCAGACGACCCTATTGAGTGGTTTAATCTAGAAAACACTTCCTTAAAAACCTTTACGATAAAACATTACCAGCCTTACTTTGAACAGTTGCAATCCTATAATGAACAAGACAATGCCATGGATCATCACAGATGGATTTCCAACTGTTTTAAATGTTTTAATCAATTCCAAATCTTAGCTGCAACCCGACAGGATGACAAAGGCGTAGAACATTTAAATGAGATGTGTGAAAGTACACTTAGAAAAAACACAGAGCGCTGGTATCTTGGCCGGCCGGTAATGATTTTACGCAACGACAGCAACACCCAATTGTTTAACGGTGACATTGGCCTTTGTTTACCATCACCATTACACAAAAATAAATTGAGAGTCTTTTTTCCAGACGGTAACAATTTCAGAAGTTTTGCCCCAACGCGCCTGCCAGAACATGAAACAGCCTTTGCAATGACGATTCATAAAAGCCAAGGATCAGAATTCAATCATGTATTAATTGTGTTACCAGACACTCTGGATGAACACAATCAACTTGTGACAAAAGAACTACTCTACACCGCCATTACCCGTGGAAAATCCCGAGTCAGCATTCAATCGAATCCAGCCGTCTTGACCGATTGTATCAACACAAAAGTGACTCGTCTTAGTGGTCTTCAGAAAAAGCTCGCTGACTAGCGAGCATACCGTAAAAATCAACTGGCTAAATTGACCTCTAAAGGCGATTGATCGCTTGGTTTCAAAGCCACCGTTTTATCCTCATTCGAGCGGTTCACCAAAAAATCAACCAGATGGTTACGAATCTTGTAGTAATCCTCGTGGTGAACAATATCACTACGCTTACGTGGCCGATCAATGGTAACATTGACCGACTCGGCAACTCGAGCATGTGGACCATTCGTCATTAATAAGATGCGATCTGAAAGCAGTATCGCTTCATCAACATCATGGGTAATCATAAACACGGTCTGTTTAGTTTCCCCCCAAATCTTGATTAACTCTTCTTGAATCACGCCACGAGTCAATGCATCCAATGCACCGAAAGGCTCATCCATTAACAAAAGCTGTGGCTGAGTGGCAAAAGCACGTGCAATACTCACCCTTTGCCGCATACCACCCGAAAGCTGAGACGGCTTTCGATGCTCAGCATCTTTCAATCCGACTAGCTCCAGATACTTCAAACTATGCTCAATGACTTTTTCCTTACTCCACTCTGGCCAGCGAGCCTTAACCCCGAAAGCAACATTTTGTAAGGCCGTTTTCCAAGGTAACAAACTGTAATTCTGGAAGACTACACCCCGCTCTAGGCTTGGACCAGAAATCTCTTTACCATTCATAAAGACAAACCCGTCAGAGGCTTCATCTAATCCAGCAAGTATATTCAAAATCGTTGATTTACCACACCCAGAGTGGCCAATGACGCAAACAAACTCTCCTTTATCAATTGTAAAATTCGCGCCTTCAAAAACTACAAACTCTTGGCCTTTTTCTTTGCCCGGATAACTCTTTTTTAAATTTTCAATTTCGAGAAACGGATGACTCATCATCACTCCTTTATTCTTGATACTCGACCCAGCGTGCCGCATAAGCCAGTAATAAATCCAGAATCATGCCGATAACCCCAATCATGAAAATTGAGAAAATAACACTCGACAGATCTAAATTGTTCCATTCATTCCAGACGTAATAACCAATTCCGGTCCCCCCTACTAACATTTCTGCCGCAACAATCACTAACCACGCAATACCAATGGAAATACGCATGCCAGTCAAGATAGTCGGCGCAGCCGCTGGCAGAATGACTTGCAAAGCAGTTTGAATAGGCGTCAACTGATGCGTTCGAGCAACATTAATCCAATCCTTGCGAACATTGGCGACACCAAATGCCGTATTAATTAACATCGGCCAAATTGAGCAGATAAAAATAACGAAAATCGCCGAAACCTCTGAATCTTTAATGATAAAGAGAGCCAAAGGCATCCAAGCCAACGGTGAAATTGGTCGCAACACCTGAATAAACGGATTCAGAGCGTTGTACATTAACGGCGACATACCAATCAAAAAACCGACTGGAATCGCAATCAATGCGGCTAGAAAAAAGCCGACCAAGACTCGATAAATCGAATAACCAAGCTGAATGCCAATCCCCTTGTCATTCGGCCCAGCATCGTAAAAAGGATTACTCAGCTCTTCCCAGCCCAAAGCAATCACATCAGAAGGCGGCGGTACACGCGCTTCCTGAGAGGCACCCCCCATCAACAATTCATATTCTGTTAGTGGTTTAGTATCAGAAGGCGGTTGATTCGCGCCTTCCCAAATCCCCAATAACAAAACTAGAAGAATGATGGAAAGCAGCGTTGACTTAACTCTAAGTGAATTCAACATAGTGCTTCCCTTCTATTCTCAAGTGCGCTTGATTGCAAAACTTTCAACGTAAGCTTCTGGCTTCGTGTAATCAAACTCTTTGCCCATAATCGTATAGTTTTCATAGGTTTTCGCTGGCGGTTCATAGCCAAGTTCCTTCATGACACGACCCGTCTCTGCCGCGGTATAAACCTCCTCAGCAATCTTCTGATAATCAATATCACCTTTGATGTAGCCCCAACGTTTCATCTGCGTCAGAATCCACACACCCATTGAATGCCAAGGGAACGGGTCAAAGTCAATACGATCCGGAACATCCATAACGCTGCCAAGTCCATCCGCATAACGACCAGTCAAAACTTGTTGTACAACCGGCACAGGCTGGTTCAGATAGTTTTTTGGAGAAATAGCTTCGGCAATCTCTTTACGGTTTTCCGACTTGGCTGAATACTCGGTAGCATCAATAATCGAACGAAGCAGTGCACCATAGGTATTTGGATTTTGAACCGCAAACTCTTTCGAACATGCGAAAGCACAACAAGGATGACCTTCCCAAATATCTTTAGTCAGGGTATGAATAAAACCAACTTTTTCCCAAACTGCTCGTTGATTGAATGGGTCAGGAGACAAATAACCGTCTAAGTTACCGGCACGTAGATTCGCTACCATTTCAGGGGGTGGCACAACTCGAATTTGAATATCCTTATCTGGGTCTAAGCCATGTTCAGCAACATAATAACGAAGCAGGAAGTTATGCATGGAATACTCGAACGGCACACCGAATTTAAAGCCTTTCCAATCTTTTGGATCACGCTTATCTTTGTGATCATTATGAAGAACGATTGCCTGACCATTGATGTTTTCGACTGTTGGCATAATGAAGGGCTTAGCGGTTGAACCCGCTCCCATTGACATTGCCAGCGGCATCGGTGTCAACATGTGTGATGCGTCATACTCTTTAGCTAAAGACTTATCACGTGCCACCGCCCAACCTGCGGTTTTAATTACATCAACATCTAAACCGTTTTTCTCATAAAATCCCATTGGGTGAGCCATAATAATGGGTGTCGCACAGGTAATCGGTACAAAACCAATATTCAGTTTTTTCTTTTCCAAAGGCCCTAACCCCATCGTTTCCTTAATGGCGGCTTTAGCCTCTTCCATAGGGAAAACCGATCCCAACACTGCAGCAGTTGTACCTGCACCAATCATGCTCAAAAACGATCGTCGACTCATATCATTGTGGCCAAATACCGAACGCACCACCGCACTTTCAACCGCACGATCAATGATCTCCTCTTGGCTCTGTAGTGCTGCCTCAGCAGGTGAAATGATTTTTTTCGAGTGCGGTTCGCTTTGTTGGTCTAATTTTTGTTGTAGTGTTTGCTCTATGGACTCTTGCTTATCACGTGCGCTCAAATGTGGCTGATTTTTTTCCAGCAGACACATCGGGCAGTCACAATCAGATTTATGGAGCAAGCTTTTACTGGCATCGAATGGATCACTAAGACTTTTAAATGACATTGGCATCCCCTTTGGATTTAACTTAATGACAAAAATAACTTGATAGGTGAGTTATTCATGCAATAAAAACAGTAATCAAAGTTAATTCAGCAGAGCACATGCCAAACACTATGAAAACCATAACTATATGATTTTCATAAATAAAAAATACAAACCAATACACGCTACGCCTATGAAATTTCGTAATTTCTTTAAATTTCCAAAAAGACGTTATGAAATTTCATAGTTTTGCAAAAAGAAGTTCCATATATCTCTCAACCTTCAAAATTGGACTTTATGATGAAAGACTCAGAAGCTTTATTGTTTTCCCATAGCCCCGAAGCAATAGTTGTTATCGATACGATTAATGGCCAAATTCTGCACATCAATCAAAAAGCCTGTGAACTTTTACAAATAGACAAAAAGAAACATTCTGTTGCAAACACAGACATTAAGAATTTATTTGTAAAAAGTTGGTCAAACTTTGTCACATTCACAGAAGAGGTTTTGCACAAAGGCGAGGCTTGGAGCCATGAGTTAATTCTGAAAACTGCAACCGAAAACATTAAAGTTCGCGCTTCAGGGAAACGAGTACCGAATAAACCACAAATAGTTGTCTTAGAGTTCATACCCCTTAGACAACTAAATTGGCAACAATCGATCAGTGAAATCGATTATTTACAGCGCCAAGGTTTAGCTCACTGGCAAAAAATCCAAATCTTCTTTCGTGAATTTGAACAAACCAATAGTTTAATCTTGAATGCCGTGGGTGAAGGCATATATGGCGTAGATACTAAAGGTATGACAACCTTTATAAACCCTAAAGCTGAGGCGATTCTTGGATGGGAGGCCAGTGAACTCATTGGTCAAAGAATGCATGAACTCATTCATCACAGCCATCAAGACGGGAGCCATTACCACACGAAAGAATGTCACATCTATTCGGCATTTCATGATGGGAAAACCAAACGCGTGACAGATGAGTACTTCTGGCATAAAGATGGATCATCTATTCCCGTTGAATATACAAGCACACCTATTTTTGAGAATGACCAAATTCTTGGAGCAGTTATAGTCTTTCGCGATATTAGCGAACGAAAGCAGTCACAGGAAGCTATGCAAAACGCACTGAACGAGATTAAACAACTTAAGAAAAAACTGGAACAAGAAAACCAATATCTTATCGAGAGTTACAAACAAGAACACCACTTCAATAAAATTATTGGTAAAAGCACAGCCATTAATAAAATCATCCACCAAATAGAAATGGTCGGCTCTACCAATGCGAATGTATTAATAACCGGTGAATCTGGAACCGGCAAAGAACTCATCGCTCAGGCAATTCATGAATGCAGTGACAGAAGAGAGCGAACATTAATCCGTGTGAATTGCGCATCCATTCCTAAAGACCTTTTTGAAAGTGAATTCTTTGGCCACACGAAAGGCGCATTTACGGGTGCGATTAACGATAGAGTTGGAAGGTTTGAATTAGCAGATGGCGGCACCCTATTTTTGGATGAAGTTGGAGAAATCCCAATCGAACTCCAAAGCAAGTTGCTTCGTGTTTTACAAGAACAGCAATTTGAACGAATTGGTGATACAAAAACTCGTAACGTTGACGTGCGAATTATCGCCGCAACCAACCGAAACTTAGAAGATGAAATCAAGAATAAACGTTTTCGTGAAGATCTATATTTCCGATTAAATGTCTTTCCAATTGAGTCACCACCTCTGCGTGAACGCCTTGAAGATGTCCCAATACTTGCAAAACATTTTTTAACCCGATTATGTCAAAAACATAATAAACCACAGCTACAACTAAAGATTAAACACATACAAGCATTGCAAGCTTATCATTGGCCAGGGAATATAAGAGAGCTAGTCCATGTCATAGAACGAGCAGTCATCACCTCAGAAGGTCAACTTTGCTTGGAACTCAACAGTTATAGGCAGAATGGCTTTGAAGAAACAGACAGACAAATTAATGATGAGTCAAAAGTAATACTTAGCTATCCCGAGTTAAAAAATCTAGAACGCCAAAACGTGATTAACGCACTCAAACTCTCAGGAGGAAAAATTTTCGGTGAATCCAGCGCCAGTAAAATACTTCAAATCAACCCAACGACACTTAATTCTAAATTGAAAAAATTGAAGATTAATAAATACGAGTTCAAAGACGGCTCTGAATTTAGCAATACCTAACAACCCTAGGAGGGCAAAATGGGAATATTATGTGTTTTGGCTTAGTGACGTTTTATTTAAATATGTATTAAAGTAAACAAATACAAAACTATATTTACACTATTGCAAATTTCAGGTAATAAAAAACCCCAAGCATATCAATAGCTTAGGGTTTAAATGTGGTGCGAGCGGAGAGACTCGAACTCTCACACCAAAGGCACCAGAACCTAAATCTGGCGTGTCTACCAATTCCACCACGCTCGCAGTGGTGGCCACACCTGGAATCGAACCAGGGACACAAGGATTTTCAATCCTTTGCTCTACCAACTGAGCTATGTGGCCTCCGTGATGTGCGGCGTATTGTATAGACGGGCTTAAAGGCTGTCAAATCTTTTTTTGAAAAAATTAAAAATATTCATGAAAGTCGTGAACACCTCTTTTATTAAGCTGTCGAGAACAATTTAGTGACATCATCTCAGTATCATTTCATTTAGATCGACTCACTTGAAAATGAAAACTCAAGCGAGATACTGATAGATCTATTTTTCTCATCCATTAACTACTCTCCTCGCTGCCCGTCGCAGGATAAAAACACACATCACAACCACTGTATCTTGTATCAAGACATAGATCATTAACGTCAATAAGTCCTTAGCGTTTGACCTTTTGCCAAACCAAGTAATTAAGACTTACCTTTTTACTCATTAAACCCTTTTAGCTTAAAAATGTAAAAAAATCACATTTTTTATTGTGAGTTTGCTTTTTCAGGCGTATGATCTATTCAAGTCAAAAATGTAAAATTATTACATTTTATAGATACAGTGAATTGGGAGAAATCATATGCAAATAAAAAAACGTTTTGAATTGGCTGTTTTAACTACAGCAATTGCACTTTCTTTAAGTGGCTGCGGAGGCTCTTCAACCACTGACTCCATAAATCCGATGGATACTCTAACAACTTCTGAACAAGCCTATGAAATCACAATAGAGCGTGGGCCAGTGCTTTATGCACATGTTATTGACTCATCCGGAATAAAAGCTACCCCTGTTCAAGATGAGAATGGAAAACCAACGAATCGCTATCGGTTCAATCTGACGCCAAACTATCCAATCTCAACTTCCGGTGGTTATATTGACTTAGATACATCTGGAAACTTAAGCGCAGGCGATTTAAAAATGGGAGATCTTCGACTGCAAACATACAATGGCTCAACATTAACCATTGCCAGCACCCTAGCGGATAAACAATTAGATGTGCTTGCGTCTTTAGGATTTAATTACGAACAGCTTACTTCCAAAACACCTTCTACAGACTTAATGATTGCCGCGTTAAGTGATGAAGTGTTTGCCTACGCACTTCGGAATCAAATCACCGACTTATCGCAAATTGATTTGAATCTAATTCGAGATCAAATTGCCACACGCATCAGTCTCTATCAAAGCTCAGGATTATCCGCTATTGAGCAAGAACAAAACTTGATTGATGAGTTGGCTGCAGAATCTATTGTGAAACCAATTGATGCCATAACTGCTGAGACTTTAATCGCTGATGGTAGCTTGGATATTACGCAACAAGGTTTTACTGAAATGACGATTGTTCCTGAGACTCAAGAACTGATTGCCTTCTCATGGAATGAAGAAAAAATGGCCAAGGAATTATACTTAAATATGTATAACGACTTGTTAGCTCGTGGTGTAGAAATCAAATCACTTTACAATGTGGCAACAAATTCTGAAACTAAGCACCAAGAAACAATGCAAAATTTGGCCGAAAAATACGATTTAGATTTAATTACGTTTGCCAATTCTGATGCATCAAGTGTGATCTATGGATATGATGCCGTAGCACTAGCTGCCGTTGAAAACGCCGAATTTATATTGCCCGAAGTGCAAAGCCTGTATGACGGTTTGTGGGCGCACTATCAAGAAGGTAATGCGACCGCAATCAGTGCACTTGAAGCAGCTTGCATGGTCGAAGTGGTCGATGTAAATGACCTGAATACCAGCATTGATGAAGCGAATGCATTGGGTGCTTATGAACTGGAGGCTGCTCTTGAGAGCTTACGCTCAGGAAGCTATAACCATTATTGGGCTTTTGATGGTGCTCTTATTGCGCAAGGCATTCAACAAGGCTGTGGTATTTTAGGTGCTGAGTATGATCAAGATTATCCTCAAGTGACCAAGGGTAATGGTCAAGGGAATTAAGCGTTACAATATCGCGTTGTAATGAAAGATGAACTTTAAGGTTGTATTGGTTTTATGAAAAATGAAGTTTCCAACAATCGCTTTGAGCGAATGCTGAAACGCGTGTTAAAACCATTGGTTAAATTTCTGCTCAAACATGGAATTACTTACACCGCTCTGCAAGAAGCCTTAAAGTCACTTTATGTTGAAGTAACGATTGAGTCAGGTCAACTCGAAACCAAACGGATGACAGACAGTCGTATCAGCTTACTGACAGGCATCCATCGTAAAGAAGTCAAACGTTTACGTGAATATCTGCAACAAGGTGATACACCGTCATTAGGCGAACTACAAGCCAGCTTAAGCGCAGCGGTTATGGCGAAATGGTTATCGTCGCCTGACTATTTAGAGGATACCGGATATCCTCGTCAAATCCCTCGAGCCGGAAAAGCGCCCTCTTTTGAGGCGCTTGTATATAGCGTATCTAAAGACAAACATTATCGAAGCCTTTTAGATGATTGGCTAGCCCAGGAAATTGTCGCCCTTGAAGGTAATGTTCTAATGTTGCAACAACAAGGATTTGTGCCTTCGGAAGACGAAGCCGAAAAGCTTTATTTTGCCGGCAAAAACCTCGGAGCGCATATTGAAACGGTGACGCAAAACTTGCAAACCGATTCATTTCCAATGTTTGAAAGAGCAGTATTCTATCGAGGCTTATCCCAAGAATCTGTCTCAGAAATTGAACAAGAAGCAAAGCGTCGAAATCTTGAAACCTTAACCAAGATTAATGACATGGCAGCAAACGCCAAACAAGCCTTACCGGCCGGTAAAGATTCCAATAATATCTATGGTTTCCACTTAGGCGTTTACTTTCTAAGAGAACTCCAAGAGCCTTCAAAAAACGACCTTAAAATACCTGACGATGCCAATGGAGTCTTAAAATGAAAAGCTTCCTACTTCTTTTAATTTTTGCATTTGGCGCAACTGCCTGTTCAACACCAACCTCAAATACTGCGAAGATAGAAAACCCAATCGAAAATATCGATAATGGATTCGGGGGCACAGGCAAGTCGCTAGCTTATGAAGAAGAATCAGGATTCGGTGGAACCGGCGTTATTGGCACAGTGGAGGCTTTTGGCAGCATTTGGGTGAATGGGCTTCACATCCAATTTGACCATCAACGAAAGGTTACCGCCAATTTATCTGGAAAATTTCCCATTGCGATTGGTCATCAAGTCTTACTCCGAGCCGAGCAAACAGGGCAAACAATCCAAAGCCATGAGTTAGTCCTACACTTCCCTCTGGCAGGAAAAGTCACAGACATCAAACGACAACATTTGTTAGTTAATAACCACTGGGTTCGCTGGAATACAAAAACACAGTTCGATAAAAACTGGCAAGATCCAGAGAAAATTAGGCTTGGAGAATTTGTCATTGTCAGCGGCTATCAATTAGACAGTGGCACTTGGGTCGCAACACGTTTATCTGCAAACCCTCAAAAAACTCAGCATTTTGCACCAGAAATCATTTGGCCATTTCACCAGCGCCCAAACCGGTTTATCATAGAAAATGCGTTAACATCACGCCTATCCCCCAGCTTAAAACAACTTGCTCCGAACCAGCGAATTATGCGCTCAGGTCGTTTTAGCTCAATGGGGCAGCAAAACCAAATACCTTCTACTGCAAATAAAAATATGCACAAAAGCTCAAATGGACACTTCCAAAGCCCGGCTCGACATGGCTCACCAACCATGCAATCGCCAATGATGGGGAGACAAACAGGAAGGTATTAAATAATGAATTGTGCCCGAATAAAAATTTAACCTAGCTCTGTTACACAACAGTTGCTGCAAATAACTCTGGATAAGATTTGTGAAAAAACTCTCAATGACACATTTGACCTTGGTCATTCTACTTTTCGTTTTAGTAACATCGATATTTAATATTGTTGAAGACATCCACGATATGGGCGGCCATTGGAGTGACCATGTGTCTATTGAAGCTTTTCTGGCGATTTTGTGTTTGATTGCTTTAGTGGTTTTATTGAAGTCTGCACGAAACCAAGACGAACACCTCTCTGAAACCTTAGTAAGACTGCATCACACCACTGAAAAGCTCGATGAATATGAATCACGCACTTCTGTTTTGATGCACGAATTCTCACAAATCATTCAACAGCAATTCACAGAATGGAAATTCACTCCGAGCGAGAAAGAAGTCGCGCTACTTTTACTTAAAGGGTTGAGTTTGGATGAAATTGCGGAAGTTCGTGAAACCAAATCGAAAACTGTACGACAGCAAGCATCTAGTTGCTATAAGAAAGCGAATGTTAGTGGGCGCCATGAATTAGCTGCATTTTTCTTTGAAGATTTACTGCTCTAACAATAATGACCTTATTTTCACGGCTTAACGCCCTGTTGGATTGGCAAACCAATCAAGCTCAGCTTGATAGAGTTGCGTATCGACGTCCATAAAACTCAAAATTGAGTGGAACAATGCATCATGATTTGTTGCTAACGCTTGTTTTTGTTGAGCGTTGGCAAACTTTGCATTATTGGTATCGTTCATCCAAACGAGCATTGGGATATCTCTTTGCTCTTGCGGTGCCATAAAGTTAGGTAAACCGTGCAAGTAAATACCATTTTCTCCCAAAGATTCGCCATGATCACTGGCATAAATCATCGCGGTCTCATACTGAGAATAGTTTTTTAGCCAATCAATCGTTTTTTGAAGAAATTCATCTGTGTACAGAATCGCATTATCATAGGTATTCTTTAACTCATCTTGAGTACATTCAGATAACTCGTTCGTATCACATGTAGGAGTAAATCGCCGAAAACTTTCTGGAACACGTTTAAAATATGCCGGCCCATGATTCCCCATTTGGTGAAGCACAACCACCATATCTTTTTGTGGATATTGACCGACAAATTCATCTAGATTGGCAAGCATGCCCTCATCTCGACATTCAACATCGCAGACTGGGTTGATGTCAGAGTTTTTATAAGACTGATAAGCCACCCTATCTGCAACCCCTTTGGAATCCGAATTATTATCAAGCCAAAGCACTTCAATCCCTACCCGTTTAAGCACATCCAAAACATTTTCTTGCTGTTTGGCTTTAGTGGGTGAATAGTCGTCTTCCCCCAAAGCGGAAAACATACAGGGAACAGAATAGGCGGTTGAAGTACCGCAACTGGTCGCCTGTTGAAAACTGATTAAATTTCCAGACTGCATCAACCTTTCAAGGTTTGGAGTAGTAGGCTGAGAGTAACCATTGATTTGCAAGTGATCACCACGAGCGGTTTCTCCAACCACCATGACTAACAATTTAGGCTTGTGAGAGTCAATTGAGGGAATTTTCTTGGCATCCATTGCAATACTTTGAAATGGTGCCGCCTCCGCCTCAAAAGATTGCCCAATAAATTTGGCGCTCGAATAGAGATAAAAGCTTGGATTCGAGAAGTAACGAACCGATTTGTGTTCTCTTAAAAAGCTACTAAATTGCTCACTCGCACTGAAAACAGCAGTTAATGCAATGATCAGACTCACAAAAAATAGACCCATTCTTTGTAATAACGCTTTTTTCCACCCAACAGGTTTGAGCTTCACTGCATAGAGTAAAAACACACTTGGAATAATGCCTAAGAAAAACAGATATCCAAATAACTTCATGTTTAGCAAATCAAAAGCTTCGGCTTGATCCGTTTTAAGAATGTTAGTGATCATATCTTTATCAATCACCGTATGATAACTATCCATAAAATAGGCAGAACTCGCGGTGACCATCAGCAATATGATGATGGTTGCTTTGGAAAACCGATGAAAAACAAACAGCGATAACACCAAAACCAAACTCGCCCAAAGCAACAAACTAACGGCCGCTAAAAAAAGTCCTTCATCGACAGAAAGAGGATAAATTTTGAATAACGCTTGATAAAACGATTGATTGGCAAACATTACCCAGAAACCTGCTAACAAAATCAGAAGCATTGGGTAAGACAATTCAATCGAAAAATTAGAGAGACGTTTAGCAAAGACAGTCATAGTGATTCCAAGAAAATATTAGCAGCGAGTTATTCATTTCACGCGTTTTGAACCCAGTGCAAAACATTTTGATCTTTAAGAAAAGAGGTCGCTTCGCCCCCTTTCAATAACGCAAGACTCGATAAAACGCCGGACAGTAAACATGTTGGCGCTGCAACAGTGGCGCTTCTAGGCGCATCAGGAATAGGCCAGCCTGTTTTTGGGTTAAGCAAATGGCCGTAACGTTTCCCTTGATATTCAATAAAACGATGTTCATCACCACTCGTCGCTATTCCGCCCTGAGAAAGCGCGACTTGAACGGTTGAATTTTCCTTCAGAGGGTCTCGCACGCCGACGCTCCAAGGCTGCCGATTTTTGCGTGGCCCTGATACTCTTAAATCACCTCCGAGGTTAATCAACACTGGTTCATTCAGACTGGCAGCTTGTAACATCGCCAAGGCTTTATCGGCTGCCCATTCTTTTACCAAGCCTCCTAAGTCGAGTTCAAAACCTTTTGGTAGTTTGATTTTGTCAGCCGTTCTTTTCACCTCTCTCCAACCAATAGAGGACAATAAAGGCTCAACTTCTGATTGATCAGGAATTGAATGTTGGCCATCAAAGAGCCAAACACGTCGCAAAATGCCACTCGTGGGATCAAATAAACCATTGCTAAGATCATAAATTTGATCGATAAAATCGAACAGTCCAGCCGTTTCACTATCGAGTGAACACCACTGACCACTTGACTGATTCAGTTGAGACAGCCAAGATTCAGGCTGATAGCGTGAATACTTATCTTGCAAACGCCAGACCTCCTCTGCAACCAAACCACCGATTTGACTAGCAACGGCCCACGAATCGCTCTCAATCAAGACTTCACAATCACTCGCCATAGCAAAGAAACTGGCACGATAACCGGTTTCTGTTTGAGATAGGCACAACTCACGCTTCAGCATTAGAAAGTGAACTTATAACCAAATTGAACGATGGTAGCCGAGAGGTCGGAGCTTTGTGGCAAACTCTCTTGCACGCCCGGAAGGGCATGCTTATCATCCGAGCTTTGTTCGTATTGCTCTAAACGAAGACTGAATTCACTGCCACTTTCTGTTCTGTAAGCGAGCTTTGCTCCCACGGTGAAGGCTGAAAGCTCCGACAAGCGGCTGTCTGAACTTAAGTGATCACCAAATTCTGGCGACTCATCAAGGTGGTGCTGATAAAAATCAGCGGCCGTTTGCTGGTAGTAGCGAACCTTTGGCGTTAGCGAGAATTTCTCATTCCAATTCCAACGATACTTGGTCTCTACGGTATGCGACGTAATCCCCCAGTCATCTGAGGTCAAACGATAAGACGCATCAAAGGTATCGCCCCAAGAAAGGTGACGACGGTAGTTAGTATGTAAGTAGGTTTTTAAACGATTATCAGGCCGGTTTTCATAAAAATAAGCCACAGGACGTCCGTTATCATCCAACTGACTGACAAACTTGTAAGGGTCTGTGTGATAGCCTGAAGAGCTCGCAAGACCCACACTGGCCTGAATGAGACTTCTTTTATCCAATACTTGACTGATTCCAACTCTCGCCTCTGCAGTAGTTCTCTGCTCATCGCCGTCTTTACGCTGTAGAGAGATATCACTGCTGCCAATTGGCGCACCACCCACCGGACGAATCATATCTTGGGTTAGAGAAACACCCCAATTCAAGGTGGTGTTTTTCTGATTAAAATAATGTGTCATTCCGCCATTCAGTGATAAAGATGTAAAATCATATTCACTCGAAACACTGAGACCAAGGTTGTAACGATCACCGGAAGCAAGTGGTGCATCGTAGCTTGCACTGACTTGAGCACGCGTATCTTTGAAGGTGTCATCCAAAGGAATCTCACCGGCCGGTGTGGTATAGCTACCCTTGCCACTCGGTCGGGTGAAGGTTTGCGGCTGATCGGATGCGGTCGCACCATTCGGAGACGCGCCAGTAAGAGCGTCTACGACGACCTTCACACCAATCACAGAACCATCTTCTTGGGTTTTCTTTAAGCTTATCGCCGGCTCAACCGCTGAAACACGATCTTGTTCATCATAAATAAGCATCGCCGAGTCCACTTCCCACTCGGCTTGCACAGCACCACTCGCCCCTAAACAAGTCATTGAAGCAATGGTCAATTGCGAGATAAGATTCGATTTTGTTAATTGCATCCGCAGCCTCCTGCCGCAAAGCCAGAGCCACCACTCGCGGCTTCTTTCGAAAAATAGATATGGTCGTCAAACGCCTGATCCATACTGTTTTCTTGCATTTCAGGTTTCGCCAAAATACCTCTTTCCCAAGGCTTTACGCCAATTTCACTCAGCGCACTACACCCATTTAATGAAAATAGACTTGCAAGCAAAGCCCCGAAGGCAAGGTTTCTTTTCCAGTTCATAGTGAGTCAATTTCCTTGAATTTTTTGTTGGATAAGTTGCTGGATACTTTCAGCGTCTTTCTTTAAGAACCCCTGATGCTGCCAAACAATTTGTCCTTCCGGATTAATCAAATAAGACGTCGGCATGGCTTGGACTTGCAGAGCGCTTGGCAAGGTGCCTTGAGCATCAAAAAGAATTGGGAAACTAGCGGGAGTGGTTTGCAAAAAAATGTCGGCATCTTGCCGGTTTTCATCGACATTAACGGCAACCACAGTAAAATTTTTTGATTGCATTTGTTGATGCAACTGATTCATAAAAGGAAAAGAAGCTTGGCAAGGCGCACACCAAGAAGCCCAAAAATCCAAGTAAATCCACCGGCCGGTATAGTTTTGTAATTCTGGAGAAAGTTTATGCAGTGTTAAGGTTTCAGCATAAGCAAAAGAATTTGGACTCACCCAAATCAGACTGCTGAAAATGACAAGCATTTGAATCAATTTGGTGAGCGTTGAATACATACAAATCCTCATGAATCTCATTGATTGAGTGTTTGAGTAATGTAGCGCCCTAATTAAAAACCGCTATTGGGCATTCGTCGAAAAAACCTGGAAAAATGTCCACCGAACATCTGTACCATATCATTAAGTTACTATTTAACACAAAATAAGTATTCTTCGCATACATTCAAAATCGAATGATGTCTTTATTCGTCTAAAAGAGGACAAGAAAAAAAGGGGTGAAACGACTCTTAAGACGGTAGTTGCCTTCAAACCGTTTTGTTTGATGAGAAAGCACTCAAGAAAATTATCTTCGAGTAATAAAACGCCACAACCAAATTACTGCCAATAACTTAATGATGGAAGGAACCAAAGCATACATCAACGTTAAAGGCTCTGTAGATGCACCACTTGCAACACCAGGTTGATAACCCAAAAACCCCAACACAGGCAAACTGATACCTGTGGCGAGTGCTAACGATGATTTTGTGAAAAAGTTCATGAGGGAAAAGGCTCTGCTCGACAGATTCTGAGTATTGGATTGATGAATATTATCTGCCAGAATCGCTGGCGGCAATGCCAAGTCTGCGCCGAGAGCCAAACCAGACAAAACACAAATAATGGCAAAAGGCACTACATCCCCTTCTTTTAAAGTAAACGCCCAACCAAACACCAAAACGGCAAGCAACATACTCCAAAACCAGACGACTGTTTTCCCATGCACTTTCGACAATCTTTGCCAAAGCGGCATTCCCAACACTCCGCTCATAAAATAGAGTAGTAAAAAGAGACCTATCCATTGTTCAGCCTGCAGATGATCTTTAATAAAGAATAGCACCAAGACACCTGGAATCGCCGCTGCAACATTATTAATCAGATAAATCCCAAAGAAGCTTTTTGCCCAAGAAGTGTTTATGGATTGCCAACTAGAGGGTAAGTTATCCGTATTGCTTACCGGAGAAAGCTTTACTTTGCGAAACCAAAGCCAAAAACTCAAAAAACCCAATGCGAGTAAGGGCAAAAAGATTAGAGTTAACAGGTGAAATCCACCGGCCGGTGAATAATTTTGATTCAGCCAAGTCGGTAATGCGGCAGCAACGATCAATCCTAAAAGTCCAATACCTTCACGCCAACCTGTAATTCTTGTTCGTTCGGCAGGCGAACACTGCCAAAGCCCACCCAAAGATTGGAAATTTATACTCATTACACTAAAGCCTGTTGTGCTTAAAAACACAGCCAGACTGAAATGAAGCATAGGAGCACTTTCAGAAGGGTGAAACAGTAGCCAAAATCCAGCAGCTAATAACCCAGCACCCAAAAGCATAATCGCCAATCTATTTTCAGAATAACGATCACTGAGTGAGCCAATCCAAGGGTCTTGTATGGCATCAATTAAGCGCAATACCAGTAACGCTGTTCCCAAATTGACCAATGATAGCTGAAGTTCTGAAGCATAAAATTCAGGCGCATGCATATACAAAGGCAGACCGACAAAAGCTAAGGGAAAAGCCAATAAACCATATTGAATTAAATGCTTTGATCTTAGTACGTTCGTATCTTGCATGGGAATATCACCAATCAAAGAAGAATTGGCAACGACTGAACAGTGAAGGCACCATAACTCCACATTTAGGATTGTCCCAAAAGTTGTAAGCGCAGCTGAGGAGCCGAAGTATTTTCATCGAGCCAAATCCCAAAAAACCAACGGCTAAACTCAGGATCTTCAATCCTACCAATCGCCTCTCCATCTTTAAAAAAGGCCGTCGAACCTGAGGCCTGTCGAACCCCGGTCAAAGACTCTCCTTCTACCACATCTGGAAATATCTCTAGCATGACTTCCAACCAACTTTTCAGCTTTTGTTCATCTTTAAAACCTAACCCTCGGATTTCCTCTACTGAACGCTGTGCAATCGCTTTGCCTTCAAATTTTCTTAAATAGGTTAAGGTTAATGAATACTCCTGGTTACTCTGCCAAGGACGGCTTGCGGCGAATAGTTCCGCTTGATAAATCTCCCAAAACAGTACGGTGTAAACCCCCTTGCCAACCAAAACCTGATTGGCTGGAACAGCAGACGAACTCCATGAAACCGGAATCAAGGCTAACCAAACCAATCCAACCTTTAGAATTTTCTGAAAAAGATTCACAATTTCCTCCAATTTACCGGCCGATTCTATTTAGTCGACTATTTAATTTAAAGGAAATTCGTCTAACCAAAACCAGAGTTTGATTTTCAAACGGTAACTGACAGGATTGCTTCAGAGTTAGTGTCGAAAGGATGAATCACACCTATCAAATCCACAATATGGCTTTAAGAAAAACTGGTACGAATCTTGTTATAGAGTTTTGTTAATTAGCATCAATAAATTATCTGATAACATAGCCACATGCTGTTTTTCGTATAAAAATGTAAAAATTGCTAAGATAAAAACAATTTCAGGTGTGACCGGGGACAAGCTCATGCGTAATAATCAACCAGTTTCCAACAATGAATACTTGTTAAGTGATGGACTCGTCTTGGTCTCTAAAACCGACCTTCAAGGAACCATCATCTATGCAAATGAAGATTTCATTGAAGCCAGTGGATATAGTTATGACGAAATAATCGGTCAACCCCATAACATCCTGCGCCACCCTGATGTCCCTGAAGCAGTATTTGCCGACCTTTGGGCAACCATTCAAAAAGGACGACCATGGCGACAAGTGGTCAAAAATCGACGCAAAAACGGAGATCATTACTGGGTAATCGCAAATACCTCTCCGATTTATGAAAATGGCAAAATCATTGGTTATTTGAGTGTTCGAAAAGCGGCTTCTGATGAACAAAAGGTAGCCGCCGCAGAAGCTTACAAAGCCATTTCCGAAGAAAAACTTTCTCTTACACACGGTCAAGTCGATAGCTTATGGCGTCGACTAAATCCTTTTGCACACTGGAACCCTTTAGTCACAGTCATCCCAGCGACCTTAGTTGCTATTCTTGCCGGTTTTTCGGTTTTTATATGGGAAGAAATCCCATCATGGTTAAATGCAATCACCGTATTCTTAACCGTCCTATCCACCATTCACATTTTGTATTACCTGCATCGTATTCAAGATGCAATTGGCGCTATCCGCAGTATTCGAGACGGCAATTTTTTCAGCTTTATTGATATTCACGGTGAAAACACTTCTGGTGTCATCAATCGCCAAGTACAAAACCTACAAACGCGCCTAGGCGCTCAAATGAATGAGATCGGCATCAACCTCAAAAGCGCTCAACGACTATCCGCAGGCCTTGATAACCAACAATCCATGATGATGCTCGCCGACCAAAACGGTACGATTACCTACATGAACCAATCTCTAAAAGATTTCTTACTGCCTTTAGAAGAAAACATTCGCCAAGAAGTGCCAGATTTCCAAACTGAAAGTCTAATCAATAAGTCTACCGGCTGCTTGTTTAAACATGACTTGAACCTACTCAATGAAATTCTCACACTTACAGCTCCCAAAAATTTTGAGTTTGAATTTTTTGGCGCCAATGTCGGCCTAACCGTCAGTCCCATTAATATTGATAATCAAAAGCTTGGAACCGCGTTGGAATGGGAAGATATTTACCAAAAACAACATGTTCAAGAAGGTTTTAAAAACATTGTCGCCGATGCTCGCACCGGCCGGTTACATTCTCGAATGAACCCTGAAGGTTTGGATGGCTTTTTCTTAGAGATGGCGGAAGGCATTAATCTATTGATGGACAACCTGCAAGCCACGATGAAAGACATCAGCATCATGATTAATGGCCTCTCTGAAAAAGATTTAAGCATGCAGCCAAAGTTTACGCATTCAGGTCAATTTGACTGGACAGTCAAAAACCTCGTTGATGGCTTTGAATCACTCAGAGCCTCATTTTGTGGTGCATCGGATTTGGCACAAGAAGTCTACCAATCAGCAGAAAGTGTCTCTGCGAGTAATGAAGAACTGTCCGAATCGATTCGTAATCAAGTGAAGGAACTTCAATTAACCACTCAAGCCATGAATGCAATTACTGAGAAAGTTGAAGGTACCTCTCAAGAAGCACATCAAGCAAATGAATTGGCCATAAACACTCAAAAACAGATTGAAACCGGCAATCAGAATATGGCTCAAGCCGTTCAAGCGATGAATGAAATTGAAAAAGTTAGTGAAGAAATTACCGGCATTGTCAGCCTCATTGACAGCATCGCCTTCCAAACTAACCTGTTAGCATTGAATGCTGCGGTTGAAGCCGCTCGTGCGGGTGAGCATGGTAGAGGCTTTGCAGTGGTAGCTGGCGAGGTTCGAAGTCTTGCTCAACGCTCAGCCGATGCCGCTCGAGAAATCAAATCTTTGATAGATCAAACGGCTGAAAAAATCTCATCCGGAACCGAAAAAGTTGTCCGAACCAGTGAAAACCTGTCTGAAATCATTCAGCACGTTCAGGAAATGGCGACACGCATCTCGACAATTTCCAATAATTCGCATGAACAATCCCAAGAAATTATCCAAATTAGTCGTTCTATTCAAGAAATTGACCAGTCGGCCGAAACCAGTGCCGCTCTGGTGATGGAAAATAGTTCACTGTCCAACTACTTACAAGAAGTGGCTGACACAATGGATGATTTGGTGTCATCGTTTGAATTAGGAGATTGTGATCAACTGGTTTCTACTGGTAAGGCTGATCCTAAGAAACCTCGCGTTCTGGTTGTGGATGACAATCTCTCTAACCAAAAAGTCGCAGAGATGGTCTTGAAAAAATTTGGATACCGCGTTCTGAATGCCTCTGACGGCCAAAGCGCGGTTAATAAGGTTTCTCAATACAAACCGGATGCCATCTTAATGGATATTGAAATGCCAAGAATGAATGGTATCGAAGCCACCAAACGTATTTTATCTAATGGAAATCGTACACCAATTTTCGCCTACACTGGCCATAAAGATTCTGATGTTCAAGAGTGTCTAGATATTGGTATGCTTGGCATTCTACATAAACCTCTCAAACCGATGGAACTCAAGCAACTTCTTGAAAAAGCAGGCATTAAAGGGTACATGAGTGAAACTGAAATCTTAGCCGCTAAACGAAATAAAATCCTCAAAAATTCTGCACTTGCCCAGCGCTTTGATGAAATGATTAATGCACACTTGGCATGGAAAAAACGGATTCGTCAATTTATCAGTGGCGCTGAAATTGGCGTGACACAAGAAAATGCGGTTGATCATACCGCATGTGTTCTCGGTAAATGGCTCTACTCAGAAGGTCAAAACATGATAGATTCAAGCATTATGCAAACGCTTGAACCTGCACATGCAAAAATGCATAGTACGATTGGCGTCATCATGGATGCGTTTGAGCAAGACGATTATGACACACTTGAATCTAGCGTTAAGGATCTGGATGAATACAGCGATAAAGTTGTGAAGTTATTGAATCAACTCATTTTGCAACAAGGCTAAGCTGAACTCGCTCAGACCTCCTCTGAGCTATTTCTTCCTAGAGTCAGGAGCTGGGGCTAGCTAAACTAAATAGCCCCACTCTTTCCACCGGCCGGTAAACTTTACTCACAACTTCAACAAGTCTAATTTTACATTTCGAAGCGCTTTATAAAGGTGCTTGGGCACAACAGGCTTCGTGACATAATCCTGCATACCCAATGTCAAACAACGCTCAATCTCATCCCCAAATGCATGAGCAGTCATGGCAATAATTGGCAATTGATCATACTGTATTTGCTTTCGAATTTTCTTGGTTGCCTCATCTCCACTCATCACCGGCATCTGAATATCCATAAGCACGACATCGAAAAAGTCATCTGGTTTGGACTGCAATACATCCAACGCCTCTTGACCATTCTCCGCCAAGAAGACCTCCGCACCTTTGGTGGTTAACAGCTCTGTCGTAATCTCTTGGTTAATAATATTGTCTTCTACCACCAATAATCGCCAGTTGATAAACTCCTTAGAATCCCCTTCCAAGGTTTGAAGTTGCTCCATTGGCAGGCTAACCGGCTTACCAATCGGCAATTCAATCTCAAACCAGAAGGTACTTCCCTGACCAACCTCACTCTCTAATTGAATTTCCCCCCCCATTAACCCAACAAAACGCTGTGAAATTGTTAAACCTAAACCCGTTCCACCAAATTTCCGTGTTGTCGACTGATCGGCCTGAATAAACTCTTCAAATAAATTTTCTTGAATATCTTTAGTGATGCCAATCCCCGTGTCTTTGACCTCGAAACGTAAGACGCATTTTTGGTGTTCTACAACTTCCGCTACGTTGGAAACTTTTAGCTCTACAGACCCTTTTTCAGTAAACTTAATGGCATTTGAGAGCAGGTTCGTCAAAACTTGATTAAGCCGCAATTCATCTCCAAGAAATTCTCGATTATCAGGAATTACGTCATAACTTAACGACAAATCAATAGGTTTAACAACCGTTACTTTTAAAGTTTCAATTAAGTTCCGTACCATTTCTTCTAAATTGAAACTAATCGATTCCAATGCCAATTTACCTGATTCAATTTTCGAGAAATCGAGAATATCATTGATAATACCGAGCAAAGAATGACTGGCACGATCAATCTTTTCAACCTTATCTTTTTGTGTTGAGGTTAATTCTGTTTTCAATAACAGGTGTGTTAAGCCAATAACAGCATTCATTGGTGTGCGGATTTCATGACTCATATTCGCTAAAAAACTCGACTTGGCTTGCGCCGCAATTTCGGCATCTTTTTGAGCTTCTTCAGCTTGGTTTTTCCGTTCTTCCAGCTGCTCAATCAATTCATTCTGAAGTGCATGAAAATGCGCATTTGAAAGCAAAATATTGCAAGTTGATTCCAAAGGTTTTAAAAAACTTTCCAATTCTTGGCTAAAAGGTTCAATACCGGCAAACCCAACCAACCCAAAAACTTCTTGATTTTCACTCAATGGCAAGATGATTTGATGCTCATATGGTAATGGACAAAGAAGTTCATCAAATATAGCTTTTACATAAGGATAATCTCGAGCATGACGAGGAGTGGTAAACAATTCATGTAAGTTAGGGCGGCTGCCTTTAAAAAGCTTTTGATTCCGAGTTTTATTCAGCAAGCTATCTGCAGACGCTTTATCTTTCTGGTGAACCAATCCTTCCAACGCCATATAAGTTTCTTTATCTTCATCCTCATACACTCGGGCAAAAAAACCAAATTCCGCATTCACCAAATCGGTTAAGCTCTCAGTCAATCTCTGCAAATTCTGCGACACTTCAGTCGGATGCGTCACACTGTATTCACTCACGCCTTTAAGCGTATCCAAAAACTGGTTATGCTCAGACACCGAACGACGAGCACGTTTTTGCTCGGTCAAATCGGTGATCAACAAAATAAATTGTTTTTTTGTCCCCACTTGTAACTCAGAAATTCTCATCTCAATTGGAACAGTACTCGCGTCTTTTCGTAGACCTTCAATCTCACGTATTTCAGAGAGTTGATGCGGCGTATCACCTTGCAAGTAAGGTTTCAAAGATTCCTCAATTTCCCGTCGATCAATCACAGGAATCAAGGTTAAAATCGACTGGTGCTCCAACTCCTCAGCAACATACCCAAAAATTTTCTCCGCCTGCCGATTTACCCTGAAAATCTTTCCTTTTCTATCCAATTGGATAATCCCGATAACCGCATCATTCAAAATGGCTTCATTCTGAGCCAACGGCAACAGAGCGGCGTTTCGAATGACAAAAATAACGAAAACTAAGAGAATCAATATCACAAAAGCAATCATCAATTCTGCGATAAAAAGAATCGAGTTCTGGTCATAGACCTGTTTAGATTGCGACTGTATTCTGTCAAATACAGTATTACGAAGCTCATTGGCCATTCGGCTCAGTTGATTTAAAGTCGTTATAGAAACCGGCTTAAGCCAATCTTGACGATCAAATTGCAAAGGCACTACTATCTGCTGACTCAGCTCTTGATAAAGAGACGAAAACTCTAAAAGTTGCTTCCAAAAGACGGGAATCTTTTCAATTAATTTGGTATCGGAGTTAAGATAAATTGAGCTTTCACCAAGTACCAGAGAAAGGTCCAAAATCATTTTCCGCAATGGTTCGGTTGGCTCTTTTTGATAGAGCTCAATATAAGTAAGAAGACGGTGAAATTGGCTTGTCCAGCGCGTTATTTGCTGACTTAAATCTTTTAAGCGTCCTAAATGAGAGTTGAAGGCATAAGATTCCTGATGCTTTTGCAGATCATTTTGCATCATCACCTGTAAATTGTTTTGGCTAATCCCCCATTGCTGAATGTCATATCGACATTTAGGAAATGCTTGCATGCAGCGCTCAAAATCCTGCCTTTGCTGCTGTAGATCACGATACAGTTCTTGATAGATTTGCTGATTAGGAATCAACCCCATCAAGTCCATAAACGCTTTATCTGCCTGTAAAATTTGCAAACGCCTTACGTTTTCAGTCTCTTTTGAGACAACATGATTGAAACGCATGGTGGCAAAAATTTCCTGGTCAATTGAATCCAAAAGATCTAAATACGCATCTGTTTTCTCATTTTGGACAAACCATCGTTTCTGCTCAACTAAATCTTCAGCATCTGAATAAACAATCCAGCCAAATAACAGAACCAAGAAAAGAAGCAATGCACTTGATAGAATATTAACTAGCTTATAAACATCCATCGTCATTCTCTTCTTAATTTGCATAAAACTTCACCGGCCGGTCAAAATTCTCAGCACACCGGCTAGAGATCCTTTGTTGAACTTCCGGCAGAATGACTCTTAAGTTGTTCATCCACTTCTTCAAGTAGACTTTGCGCTTCCATAAAATCAAATTCATCCAGTGCCCGTTGAATTTTATTGAACGTAATTCGTGATAAATATTTTGTAAAAAGCGGTTTATTGTCTTTCCAAACATCCATTGTCTTACCATCAAACTCTGTCAATAACGTCATTAGCTGCTGATAAATTTCAGGCCATTCTGTGGAGTCCAAAATTTCAGTCGTAACCTCTTGCACATTCACATCCCCAGCTTGCTGACAGGCGACTTGTAAAGTTTGCCAAATCTGTTGGTGAAGGTTAACAAAACGTTTGAAAACAAAGTCTGTTGGAGTCGAACCTCTTTCCAGCGCTTTTTCTATTTCCAGCAGCTCTGTTTCCAATTCATAGAACCCCATTGTTCCTGAAAGCCCCTTGAAGGTATGAACATAACGCATCGCTTTTTCATTTTCATCGGTAGAGCCAATCAGTGGCAGCATCTCATCTACGGCATTCTGGTATGTTTCAAAAAATTCACACACCAATTTTTTAAATAATTCTTCATTTCCTGCTAGACGTTCAATCGCTAGATCAATGTGTGCCCCTGAAATTTCACCTAAAACTGTCTTCCAGTCATTCACAGGGCCAGAGGCTTTTGGAAAAATAGTTTTTGGCTTTGTTTCGGTGCGATTCTGGCGACACATTTCGTCGACCTCAATAAAACTTGAAACCGCAAACAACTCTGACAACTTCTGGTAAAGGTTTTCCGGCAAAATAGGTTTGGAAATATGACCATTCATACCGGCTTGCTGACACCGTTCAATTTCTTCTGTAAATGCATGCGCGGTCATGGCAATGATTGGCAACTTCTCAGCTCTATAGCCTTTTTCTTCTCGAAGCACCCTCGTCGCTTCCACACCGCCCATAATTGGCATTTGAAGGTCCATTAAAACCAAGTCAATTGAAGTTTCTGCCTGCTCGATCTGATAAATAGCCTGTTCACCATTCTCAGCAACAATCAATTTTGCATTCGTTGGTTTCAGCAACTCCATTGCAACTTGTTGATTAAGATAATTGTCTTCCACAATTAAAAGCGTTCGTCCTTGCAAGTTTGGAATTTTCAAAGACGGGTTACTGGCCAAGCGATCAATACCCTCTCCTCCTAATAATGCAACAATATGCTGCGGCAAAATCGGCTTGGATAAAAAACGGTCGATTCGATATTGCCCTGCCAACTGCTGAAGTCGACTCCAATCGTAAAAGGACATGAGGACAACTTTCTGAGCAAGCTTTGGATACTCTTTAGAGAGATATTCATAAAGCTCAATTCCATCCTCATCCGGCATCACTAAATCGATAAATACCCAGTCAATCTCTTGCGGATTTAAGGAATGAATTTGATACTTGAACAATTGAGCACTGCGAAAAGTCTGAGAAACAATGCCAAATTCTGATAATACTCCCGAAATCTGCGACACTGCCAAATCATTATCGTCAATCACAATTGCATTCATAGATGCTTCAGGACAGTGAGCTTGGGCTTCCGACAAATCAACTTTAAAGGGCAGACTTAGAGTAAATTCAGAACCCTGACCATAAACACTGTTCACACCTATGTCGCCACCCATTTCTTGAGCCAATCCTTGAGAAATCGATAAACCCAGACCCGATCCGCTATGCTGACGAGTTGTCGAAGCATCTACCTGAGAAAAAGCCTGAAATAGCTTTGCTTGCTGTGCTTTTGTCAAACCAATTCCAGTATCTTGGACATGAAAATCAATCCACCAAACACCCTCGGCCTGTGCCGTAGCTTGTACATTCAACGCAACATAACCGGCTTCTGTAAACTTCACCGCATTCCCAAGTAAATTAATCAATATTTGACTAACACGAACAGGATCTCCATAAATCAGAGGCTGTTGACAGTTGCGTAACTGTTTCGGCAGCTCAACAATCACTTCAAGATTTTTGCTTTGTGCTAAACCGCTGACTGAAACTAAACTGTTCTCAATTAACTCTTCAATCGACAAAGGTAAGTTTTCTAACTCAATCTTTCCAGACTCTACTTTTGAAAAGTCTAAAATGTCGTTGATAATATTCAGGAGACTGTTGGCTGATCGGTGAATCTTTTCAACATAATCGTATTGCTTAGGGTTTAAATCTGAATTCAACGCCAGATATGCCATTCCCAAAATAGCATTCATTGGCGTACGAATTTCATGGCTCATATTGGCGAGAAAATTCGATTTCATCTCAGTGGCTGCTTCGGCCTGTTGTCGGGCTGCCTCTAAATTCACTAAAAGTTTTTGCTGCTCATCTTGCTGACGTAAACCAGCAATCATAACCCCACAAGTGGCATGAAACGGTTCTAGGAATTGTGCTAAAGCTTCGCTATAGCCCTCTTCTCGGTTGGCAATACCATAAACCCCCACCAATTCTGATCCTTGAAAAATCGGCACTCCCATGTATTTATTCAAATCTGGATGGCCTGGAGGCGTGTGTCCTCCTCTGGGGTCATTGTTCACATCATTACTAATGACCAAGCGTTCGGTGTACATAGCTCGACCAATTAATGTTTGATCGCTGCACAACATCATGTCTTGATTTTTAAGTTTGGCAAACAGTTCTCTGGATTGATCATTCCAAGAGATATTCGTCAAAGCATGCAGCTTTAAACAGCGAGTTCCATCTTTATGGTGCAGAACTTCTCCGATAAAGCCATACTCACTATCCGTAATATCTAATAGAGCTCCGAGTAAGTCATCCCAGACATTCTCAGCATTCTCTTCAACTACAAATTTTGCAGTAGCATCTCGCACTGCGGCCAGCAATTTATTTTGTAGTTCAGTTTCTCTTTTCGCCTGTTCTAAATCGGATAAGTCAGAAACCACGCCAATAAAATTAATCTCCCCACCATTTTGCACGCGGCTAATCGCCAAATGCATCGGAAATTCCTGCCCATCAGATCGCAGACCTGTTACTTCCCTACCAGTACCTATAATTCGGTTGATTCCTGTCTCAATTTGAGACTGTATATAGCTGTCATGATGTTGCGCATAAGATTCTGGCATCAGCTTGTTTACATTAAATCCGATTAGATCCGATTCACTGTATTTAAAAATTTCGCTGGCTTTTTTATTAATACGGGTAATGATTCCAAACCGATTTATCTGAATAATTCCTGATGCAGCATTATCCAAAATCGCCTGGTTTTCTTGCAATGGCAATACAATCTGATTGCGGATTCTTCGAAAGGCTAACACGACAACCACCCAAAAAACCAAAACGATTACCATAATTAAGACAAAACTGATTTGAGCGTTTTGAAAATAAGAGCGATAACGCGCCTCAACTAATGCATAATTTTCGTTCAACAGGTTATTGTTTGCTTCCAATAAAGGGAGTGCCACGGAAGAACGAAACGGGTATTCACTGAAAGCCGGAGTTTGTAGTTGTAAAATTGGCTGAATGTATCGCTCATCAAGCTCTTCAAAAGAAATCAACATATCGAATACTTGTTGACGAAACTCAATTGGAAATGAGGTTTCAAACTCGGTTAAAGACTGCTCTAAAACCTGTTTTTTCGCTTGAGTTTTGAAATAGGATTCATACAACAGAGGAATGATATCGGCATTACTGGTCTCTTGAAACGCACGAACCGTAATCAGCGTTTTATGCATAAAATAACGCCAACGATATAATCGATCTAAAAACATCAGCGGACCATAAACTTCGGGGTCAACAACAGGAAGTTGTACAACAATACTTTCTAACCGGCTGGTTAAATCATTATGAATCCAGTCCTGAATCTGCCTTAATTGGCGGATTTCACGCAAGCAACCAGTCTGATCTAAACAGTGTGTTTGCGCATCTCTCAAAATAACAAACAGGTCTAAATTTCGTTCTAAATTTGCTAAAGTTTCAACAGTGTCTTGGCTGCGAAAGGCCTTAAAAAAAGATTCTATCGAACGGTTTGTCAGCTCTTCTAACTGTATAACCTCTTGGTATTGAACAGGGTTTTTAGAAAAATGCAGAGCAACTCTGCGTGCCGTTTCATCAGACAGACGTTGATTCAATTCGATTAGATATGGTGTTTTCGAAAGTGCATTGACAAACTTCGCTTCCGTATAAAGCTTGCTTCCCAAATTAAAAAAGACAACTGCAGAAATCAGAAAGATGAGTAACAAAATCAACCAAAAATCACGTTTCATCATGAAGCTATTTTCACCGCGAATCTTTTTCATCAGCTATCCTTAGCGCTAAATACTATCTTTAAATTTTTCACTCAGCGCTTCAATGTTTTTCTCAATTTTCATAAATGAGTCAACAAGCAATGGGTCAAAATGACTGCCTTTACCTTCGCTGATAATGGCTAAAGATTTTTCATGAGTAAATGATTTTTTATAGGTACGCTCAGACCTCAGAGCATCATAGACATCAACCAGTGCCATTAATCGAGCAGGTAGGGGAATCGCATCACCTGATAGATTCTCTGGATAGCCCTGACCATTCCATTTCTCATGGTGACTTAAAGCGATTTGCTGCGCAACGGATAAGAATTCACCGTAATGTCCCATTTGGTCGGCTGCACGTCGCAAAATGTCGTACCCTTTTTGGGTATGTTGTTTCATAATTTCAAATTCTTCTTCAGTCAACTTTCCAGGCTTGAGTAAAATTTCATCTGGTGTTGTGATTTTGCCAACATCATGCAGTGGTGCACATTTGGAAATAATCGCAATTTGGTTTTCCGTAATGCCTAATTCTGGATAATCTTTTGAAGCCTGTTTAGCGAGAGCCTGTATGTAGAGTTGCGTGCGTTTGATGTGATACCCAGTCTCTTCATCACGAAACTCAGCTAAAGAGACCATTACCGACAAGGTTGCCTCTTGCAATTGAACGGCATCTAACAACGTTTGCTCAAGTTTGAATTCCAAAGCGGAGTTTTCCGAGCGTAAAAAAGCTTGATAATCTTCCAAATGAAGCTGAGTTGAAATGCGAGATAGCAGAACTTCGGGGTTAATAGGCTTAGTAATAAAATCATTGCCACCTACACCTAATGCCATCTTTTCATCTTCAGGAGTGTTTTTTGCCGTAATAAAAATAATAGGTAAAAATTCTGTATGAGGTTGGCTGCGAAGAATCCGACAAACCTCAAACCCATCCATACCGGGCATCATCACATCAAGCAAAACCATGTGGATGTCTTTCGCTTGCTCAGAGGTTTGTAACAACTGTAATGCTTTCTCTCCACTATTAACTAATTTCACTCGGTAGCGTTCTTTAAGACATTCATTGAGCAACATCAAATTCGCGGGCGTGTCATCGACACATAAGATAGTTTTCTTGAATTTGGAATGTGATTCGCTCATAACAATTAAACCTACCGATTTTAGAGGAATAAGTAATAGTGCCCAAGTGTATCTTGTCTAACAAGGGTGGTAAAGAATTTTACTCATTTCGAAAGAATTAACCGGCCGGTAGGGACATTGAACTTATCTTCTCTAATTAAAAACATTAATGGTTAGACTTTCTAAAAATGCCTATTTGATTGAGCAGTTTGTATCCCAATTAGTTGAAAACCATAAACACCTACTTTGATCAACTAAACGATAACTTTTTATGCCCAGTACGATCCGAATATTCAAAACATTCAACAGCTCACGGAAACCACTAAGTATCGTTTTTCATTGATCCCAAAAGAGACCTACGCCACAGCGTTGCAAAAGATGCATGTCCTGAATTCTCACTGTCAGAGCTTTTTTGTTTTTGTCGAAAAAACTATAATTCTCAGAAAATTTTAGTGCTAAAGGGATAACCAATGTGTGGAGGAGTGGAATATCAATGGAATGATCAGGCAATGCGTATCTATTTCCCGACCCCCAATGCACAGTTACCAGTCATTCGAAAAGATGGTCAATTAGAACTCGTGACCTGGGGTCGACGTACTGAGGAAAACACCCCAGAAGCAGAGGGCTTTCCCGTCAATGGCTGGGTTCGGTATGAAAGCTACCTAAACCCTCAATCTTCTTGGCGCAACTTTCGTCATAAAGAGGTAAAAATTGCCGTTCCACATTTTATGGAAAAAGATCAAAATGGGAAGTCCCACTGGTTTAGTTTGCAGTCCAATGAGTATATTCGCGGGCTATTGCTCATTATAGAGAATCGCTGGCGAGTCTATGTTATGACATCGGAACCGCCAGAAGAGGCAACACCTTACCTTCAAGAACAAAGCTTTCATGATGACTTATTCGGAGCGATTCCTACCCGGCCGGTTGAAATCCATCATCGCTGGCCAATGACTGGAAAACTCTAAGAACTGGTATCAAGCCTAGCCTTCTCAGCTTTTAACGGCGGGATACCATACATCTAAATTAAAATTTTTGACCGCCATGTCGAATAGCGTATGAATCGAAGTCGCCTGTTTTGCAAAGGCCTCTGTCACTTCGGCTGGCATCACAAAACCTTGCACATCAAATTGTTCCATCATTGACCAATCTAAGGCCCAAGGGGTTTCTAATTCGCAAATCAACACCAACCCCATTTGATTGAATGTATTTAATTTATCAAGGCCTTGATTTGTGAGAACCTCCCATTCACTTTGCGATAGCATTACCGCCATATTTTCAGATGGATTTGACAAGATACTTGCCGAAAACTCTTCTGAATTCAACAAATCTGCATTCAAGCGCAACACCACTTGATCTTCTTTACCGGCCGGTAATTGATCTAAATAAAATTGTGCGCTGTCCCATAACCATTGGCCGACTGCACGCTTGGGAATACAGTCAGTTTCCAGCAATGCCTTCAAAGCATCTTTTTCAGCCGAATGATCTGCTCTCACCTCAAGCAGCGACGAAGTTTGATTTTCCCAAACCTGAGAAGTCACCTTAAATCCAGTCAAATCCATATCTTCAGGTAAATGGTCTTCTTCTTTCACCTTATTAGGTAGCTGTTGATAGAAAAACGCCTGTTTTTTTCCTAAAGCTTTTGAGTGATACAGCGCCTGATCGGCATAATTAATCAAATCGTTCGCAAATTTAGCGTCATCTGGATAAAGCGCAATACCAATACTGGTCGAAATTCGAATATCCTGATTATCAATCCAGTAAGCACGACTCACCTCAGAAATAATTCGATTGCAGACCACTTTTAAATTTTCAATATGCGTTTCTGGAACAATAATGCAAAACTCATCACCTCCTAAACGGCTGATAAAGTCTTCTTCGCGAACAGCAGACTGCAAACGCGCACTCACCAATTGCAATAGCTCGTCACCCACTTGATGCGAGCAGGTATCATTAACGGCTTTAAATCCATCTAAATCCAAGAACAGTAACGCAAATTCTTCTTGCTTGGAATCCAAAATCGTTTCATGAAGTTTATGCTGAAAATGTGCTCGGTTTGGCAAATGCGTTAAAGCATCAAAATGCGCTTGACGATAATGCGACTGTGATCGCTGCTGTACAACATGATTAATATAGCTTTGAGTATCATGACTGAATGCTGAAATAGCAAGTTCTTCGGACCGAACCTCATCAGACTGGCGGCGTTTAAAACTTAAATCCGCCGAACTTTTCTGCAAGCGTTCTTCATTCAGACAGTTTTTAACATTCATCGCATCAGGACATAACTCAATCAGACGATTAAGGTTGTAAAGATTACCTGTCACTGGTGGAGCAACTTGAATCACATCTGGAAAATCTAACACTTCTAATGCTGACATAACTTTCCCTCTTGGGGTCTGACTACAAAGAAGATTCGTTTTCATTCTTTGCAGTTTTTCTAATCTTTGTCGATTCAGCAACGCGACTTCTTATTTCTTAAGCCTTATAATATTGGGCTTATTTTCCACTTCTGGGAAAGTTTGGCTTGATTTGCGTTCTCGCCAGATCAACACTATAGAAACTACCAAGCAAAGGAGATGCCATGTCGAGCATTGGTACACCATTTTCCCCTACCGCAACCCGTGTTTTATTGTGTGGCTCAGGCGAGCTGGGAAAAGAGGTTGTTATTGAACTACAACGTCTTGGCGTCGAAGTCATCGCAGTTGATGCCTACGAAAACGCGCCAGCCATGCAAGTTGCGGATCGCTCACATGTCGTTTCCATGCTAGATGGAGACGCACTTCGTGCAGTGATTGAGAAGGAACAACCACATTATATTGTTCCAGAAGTCGAAGCCATTGCCACTGATACGCTTGCTGCATTGGAATCAGAAGGCTTTACTGTCATCCCAACCGCACGCGCCACGCAATTAACAATGAACCGCGAAGGGATTCGGCGCCTAGCCGCAGAAGAGCTTGACTTACCGACATCTAGCTACGAGTTCGCAGACAATTTAGAAGATTTCACCTCAGCCATCGAACGAATCGGTATGCCGTGCGTTGTTAAGCCAATTATGAGCTCCTCCGGTAAAGGCCAAAGCATTGTTAAATCGAGAGATGACATTGAAAACTCTTGGAATTATGCACAAGAAGGCGGCCGAGCAGGAAAAGGCCGAGTCATTATTGAAGGCTTTGTCGATTTTGACTATGAAATCACCTTACTCACCGTTCGACATAAAGATGGCATTAGCTTCTGTGCGCCAATTGGACACTATCAAGAAGACGGTGATTATCGAAAATCATGGCAACCTCATCCAATGAGTGACATTGCACTTAAAACTGCGCAGGATACAGCGGTAAAAATTACCGATGCGCTTTGTGGAGAAACCGGTAGAGGTTTATTCGGCGTAGAGCTATTTGTCAAAGGTGATCATGTCTATTTCAGCGAAGTCTCACCTCGTCCTCATGACACAGGATTGGTCACGTTAATCTCGCAAGATTTATCAGAATTTGCATTACATGTGCGGGCAATTTTAGGCTTAAGCATCCCTAATATCACTCAACATGGCCCAAGTGCATCAAGTGTCATTTTACCGACAGGCACCTCAAACCAGATGAATTTCGGTAATTTAGACCAGGCACTCAGCGAACCGGACACTCAAATCCGCCTATTTGGCAAACCGAGCATTAGTGGCCGTCGCCGCATGGGCGTTGCGCTTGCTCGCGGCAGTTCTATTGATGACGCCATTGAAAAGGCTCAGAGAGCTTCGCGTGCTGTTAAAGTAGAACTGTAAACGTCCTTTAGGATAAAACATACCGGCCGGTAATTAGCCTGAAATAGAGGCTTATAACTCAAATAATAGAGCACTACCTTTGCCGGTCTTGCCGCCTTTAAATCCCTACAAAAATTATGGGCGGCAAGAAATTGCCGCATAAGGTATCGGCACACATTCTAAAACCTTTAGTTTTTCCATAAATTCCAGTTTCTTTTACACCGACCTCCACTTAAACCGCCTACAAATCACTTGCTCTTAGAAGATTCGTGCAAGCTCCAATCCAATCAACTAACTCAATTTGGCACACTTGGTGCTGTACGGCAGTTAATACAGAACTTTAGCTGTTTTCTTCAGACTGAAGTCACTAGTAACCTTCTTAAGTTTGCATCAGTGAAAACACTCTCAATTTAGAGTGATTCATTCTTGCCAAGAGGGCCGCTAAACACACAAGGGAATTCGAGAGCGTTATCCACACAAGAAATCATTAAGTCATTTCGTTCTCACGATAATTCACAAGGGATATAAGGAGTCAACTATGACACTGAATAATACTACGCCTGAAGAAGTCAAAGCACCGCTATTGGCAGACTATCAGCGCAATATGGAAGCTGAACAGCACCTAAAAGATAATCCAAAGCAAACAGTACTACTTTTGCTTCAAGGTGCCGTTGATAAAGGTAACTTAGCGAAAGTTTGTCACAAAAGCCAAGCTTGGGTAGAAAAAGGGTTTCACCTTGGACGTATGACAACCATCTTGGATGCCTTGCGTGACCGCCTTCACTTTACTCAAGATACGCCTCTTGCTTATGACTTAGAAGAGCTATATCGTTATTCGGATCAATGCATTCAAGAAGCCGTAACAGAAAAAGATTTGACTTATCTGAATGGCGCAATTGATGTCATGACAGAACTGCGAAACGCTTGGTTAGAGATGCTTGTTCAAACAGGTGAAGTAGAAGAATAAGCCTTTCTCTTTTCCAAAACATTCTACTCAAGCCAGAAAACTTAAGTTTTCTGGCTTTTTTGTTTTGAATCGTAAAAAGTTTCCTTATTATGAAAACAGTCTGTCAAAAAACTTTCTTAATCAACTAACCCAATGGTTTTAAAAGTTTTTTTGTTATAATAAAGGGCTATTGCGAACTTTTCTCAAAAGTTTTATATTTAAAGTATAGGCAGAATCTAATATGATTAAAGGTTCTGAAATTTTACAAACTCGTTTTTAAATTCTTTGTGGAGTTGAATATGTCTGCTGTCATTACTGCAAACAATCAAAGCTTGATGGAAACATCAAACAGCTTGGTGCCAAGCGACTCGGCAAAAAATACTTTGCCTGAGGTCGCGATTAACACGCAACAGCTATCGCCTGGGCAAAATTTAGAAACTTACTTGCGAACAGTTCAAACGATTCATCAATTGAACGCTCAAGAAGAAAAAACGCTTGCTGAACGTTTGTACTATCAAAAAGATTTGGAAGCTGCTCGTCAGTTAATTTTATCTTCGCTACGCTATGTAGTGCCAATTGCACGCACCTACAAAGGCTACGGCTTACCACTAGGTGACATTATCCAAGAAGGAAATGTCGGCCTCATGAAAGCGGTCAAACGCTTTAACCCAGAAGAAAATGTTCGTCTAATGACGTTTGCAGTTCACTGGATCCGTGCTGAAATCAATGAATACGTAATTCGCAATTGGCGTATTGTCAAAACAGCGACCACTAAAGCACAACGCAAATTATTCTTTAAACTACGTAGCACCAAAAAGTCCTTGGAATGGTTTGGTGACAAAGATGCCAGCAAAGTCGCCGATGAACTTGGGGTAACAACTAAAGACGTACTGGAAATGGAATCTCGCCTATACGGCAAAGACATCTCAGTAGATTTACCCGAAGATGATGATAATCAAAACACCACCTTTCCGGTTTTGGTCAGCCAAGAAGCAGATCCAGCATTGCAATTGGAACAGCAAAACTATGCCGACTACCAACTTGGTAAAATGCAGAATGCATTGGCAACACTCGATGAGCGTAGTCGAGATATATTACAAAAACGCTGGTTAACCGATGATAAAATCGGGTTGAAAGAACTCTCAGAAGAATACGGTGTTTCAATGGAACGTATTCGCCAAATTGAAAAACAAGCGATGAACAAACTCAAAACACAGATGATGACTTAAATTAAACCCGCTTTCACTGCGGGTTTTTTATTGTCTAAATAACTCAATCAAGCCTTCCTATTCAAACCCTATACAAAACCTATACAGAACTGTGTTAAAATTTTCCTATTAAAATTCTAATGAATCGCGAGAATGTTTTTCAAAAAACACCAAGTACACATAAATTCAAAATAGAACACCCACTGGATAACCATATTTTTTGAAAACCACTCTGGCAAAGACATAAAACCTAAGCAAAACGACTTCCATAGGATTGGTACATGCAGACTTTCGCAATCGAGACTTTTGATAAAACTCAACCTATCTCACAACAAAAGCAACTGATTAGTCATAACATCATTTTAAACAGGGGAGAGGTGGAAGAAAAACGTGCTGAAATCAAAGCTTATTTTAATCAAACCTTTGATATCTACGAAGCTCTGTTTGAAACTCTTGCCAATGATGATGCCTACTACATGCGACCTTGTAGCCTGCGCCACCCACTGATCTTCTATTTTGGTCACACCGCCACTTTCTTCACCAATAAATTAGTGTTAGCAAAACTGCTCCCGAAGCGCATCAACCCAAAAATCGAATCCATGTGTGCGGTTGGGGTAGATGAAATGTCATGGGATGATCTAAATGAAGCAAATTATGACTGGCCAACCGTTCAAGAAGTGCGCACCTATCGCAACCAAGTTCGCGAAGCAGTGAATGACCTGATTGATTCTGTTGAATTTTCCATGCCAATTGATTGGCAAAGCCCTCTTTGGCCAGTGATGATGGGCATCGAGCATGAGCGTATTCACCTTGAAACTTCATCCGTGCTCATTCGTCAACTACCTATTGATACAGTCTTACCTAGCCCAATCTTTCCAATTTGCCCTGAACAGGACCCGAAAGCGCCAGACAATAGTTTGCTGACAGTTACTGCAGGTGAAGTTGTGATTAACAATCAAGATCCTGCGGAATTTTACGGCTGGGATAATGAATATGGACAACATCACACGTTTGTTGACGAATTCAAAGCTTCAAAATATTTAGTGAGCAATGCCGAATTTTTAGAGTTTGTCGAAGCCGGAGGCTATGAAACAAGTGAGTTTTGGGATGAAGAAGGCAATCGTTGGCGAGATTACTCTCCTGTAAAGCATCCAAGCTTTTGGATTAGAAAAGACGACGATTGGTATCTGCGCTGCATGACCGAAGAAATTGCTATGCCATGGAGCTGGCCTGCAGAAGTCAATTTCCATGAAGCTGCTGCATTTTGTCGCTGGAAATCGAAAATGACCGGCAAATCGATTCGCCTTCCATCTGAAGATGAATGGTTACGTCTGCGGGATTTTTCAGGAGCAATGGCCTATCAAGACCAAGCTAATTGGAATTTGCAGAAATATGCCTCTTCAACCCCTGTAGATGATTCACCGGCCGGTGAATTCTTTGATATCTTAGGAAACGTTTGGCAATGGACTATGACCCCCATTTACCCATTTGATGGCTTTAAAGTTCACCCTCTGTACGATGATTTCACGACACCAACTTACGATAATCGCCACAACATTTTCAAAGGTGGTAGCTGGATTTCAACCGGCAATGAAATCAATGGCCTCTCGCGGTATGCCTTCCGCCGCCATTTTTTCCAACACGCCGGTTTTCGCTACATTGAATCGGATGCCGAAGTACAGACTGAATTTTCAACCTATGAAACCGATGTCACCGTCGCCAGAGCCTGTGATTTCCACTATGGCGAAGAAAAATTTGGCATTGCAAACTTTGCCAAGACTATTGCCGAACTGGCGCAAACAGCGATCTCTGAGGATATCGATCTAGCCAAACGTAATGATATTAAAGCTATTGAGGTCGGCTGTAGCGTGGGTCGAACCAGTTTTGAACTCTCGAAGCACTTTAATGAAGTCACAGGACTGGATTTTACCGCCCGCAATATTCGCATTGCTCACCAGCTACAAACCACCGGTTCGGTACTCTACACCATCGCTCAAGAAGGCGAAGTCATGAACTTTGAAGAGCGTACTTTAAGCGAATATGGTTTAGACAAATTCGCAACCAAATGCGAATTTTTACAGCAAGATGCGAGCAATATGAAACCGATCTTTACCGGTTACGACATAATGGTATCAGCCAACTTGCTGGAAAAGCTCTATGAACCCCAAAAATTCCTAACCGATATCGCTCACCGTTTAAACACTGGTGGTTTACTTCTTTTAGCATCGACGTATGATTGGAGTGAAAAAAACACCCCCAAAGACCGATGGCTAGGCGGCTTAAAAGATCCAAAAACCGGTGAAAACGTTGACAGCTTTGATACGATTGCAAAAATACTCGGTACTGACTTTGAATTAGTGAAAGCTCCGTTTGATATTGAACTTGTGCAACGGCAAACCGCTCGAAAATTCGAACATAGCCTTTCAGAAGTCAGCATCTGGAAAAAACGTTATTAAATCATACAAGCCTTCAACTTGCTGCAAACACAAGCCAAAGCATCACGACTCATAATTGAATTGTGATGCACTTTAAGCGCATAGAAGGACAGAAACAAATTCATGATATCCTTTGGATACACTAACTGAAAATATCAGTTTCATTCATATCAATTTCGGAAAACTCATGGATAATACCGAGTGGCAAATTCCTCTTTCTACCGAGCAAATATCACATGCTCACCTTACCTATTTTGACCGGCCGGTAAATCGAGAAAACACTTTTTCAGAAAAGTATGATCTACGAGAAACGCTATTTGGCACCAAAGACGTGATACCTATGTGGGTCGCGGATATGGACTTGCCGACTGCACCATTTATTATTGATGCTCTCAAACAACGTCTTGACCACTCCCTTCTTGGCTACAACCTCATGCCAAACACAGCCCTTGAAGCGATTATTGACTGGCAAGCACAACACAATTACACAGTGCACACCAAAGAAATCTGTTTCACACACAATGTTGCCAATGGATTTCACCTTGCTGTACAAGCGGTAACGGAACCAAAAGACTCAGTTTTGGTGATGACACCGGTTTACCCCCCTTTTATGCAAGCGGCTGAAAAAACTGGACGAAAAACGGTTTGTTTACCACTTTTAGAGACTCATACTGACAGCGTCATCGACTATCAAATGGATTTTGAAAATCTTGAGAAATCGTTCAGTAGTGACAACATTAAAGCACTGTTATTTTGCCATCCTCACAACCCCGTTGGGCGTGTTTGGAGCAAACAAGAATTGTTAAAACTGAGCCAGCTCTGTTTAGATTATGGCGTGGTAATAATTTCTGATGAAATCCATTCGGACTTAGTTTTGACCGGCCGGCATATTCCTATCGCAAGCCTGAGCGAAGAAGTTGCCCAAAAAACCATTACGTTAAGTTCTCCGGGCAAAACTTTTAATTTGGGCGGCTTGCAAATTGGTTATGCCATTATTGCCAACCCTTACCTTCGCAAACAATTTGAAAAAGCCAGTCAAAGCGTTTCCATTCACGATTTAAACACCTTTGCACTGCACGCCTTAATTGCCGCTTATTCACCGGCCGGTAACAATTGGACTTTGGCTCTTTTAGAGCACATTAAAAACAACTTCAATCAACTTCAAATATTTTTGAAGCAATATGCCCCAGAAATCAAAATCAACCGAGCACAGGCAACTTATCTAGTTTGGTTAGATTTTTCAGCTTGGGGATGGCCACAAAACCAATTGAAAGACTGGCTCGTCAAGGAAGCCAAACTCGGACTAAGCAATGGAGACTCTTTTTTCCCGAAACAAATTCGGGACACCAGCAAGATGCGAATGAATCTCGCAGTCTCAACTGAAACCATGCAAAATGCCCTGAAACAGTTGCAACTGGCACTTGAAAAGAGAACAATCGAATGAAGAACCCTATGGCCGCACAAATCGCTGAACAGTTGGAACAAAGTAAACACTGGGAACCTCTAAATCGCGATACGATGGAATTTCATCGATTCGAAGGCACGAAACCCGAAGCGGAATTTAATCGTGAGCTTTTAGCACATTTAATAACTTTCGACCACTTCTATAAGAGGATTCAACACCGTTACGCCTGCGGTTTTGAAATTGAATTTTATCTAGTTCCAGAACAGATACCCTTTTTAGAGCAAACCATCGCCGCCTTACTTCCCAAATCACAAATGCTGCTGATTGATTTAAACAAGCCGATAAAAACCAATGGTCGGCATTTTTATTTAATGGCCGAAAACACAGGTAAAGCACCAGAAGGACTAAAAAGCTATGAATTAGTAAGCCCGATTCTAGACCCAAAAAGCTTGCCGTATTTTTTAACCACACTCCTAGACACTTTAAACACTCTTCAAGCGCAAGATAATCAACATCTAGGCTTTCATCTCCATATTTCGACTGAAGACCCCGATCCGATTTCACCGATTGCGCTGCTGTTTTTTTTGGATCAAAATCGCTGTTTTGATTGGCCTGAACGCCAGTTCACTCGTGATTTAGTGAGACAGTTTTTTGAGTATCCACCTCAAGACTGGCAACTCATTTTTGAAGAAATTACGCGTAAATGCTATAACTTAAACCTTCTTCATTACCCTGAAAACAATCGAATTGAACTTCGCTCAGTCGGTGGCACAAGCTATCTACAACAAAGCAAAAAAATCATCGAAAATAGCTTAAATGCTTTAATTAGCTTTGAACAAGCAAAAAAAACACCGGTTCTTGAAATTGCTACACAAATCGAAAAGCGCTTTTCCCCGTCGAAAAATATCCAACCTTTAAACCAGGTAGACTACCGAACCTTACTCAAGAGTTGTGACCAATCCAGAACCAAACAAATGTGGTTCTCGACTATCCGGCCTACAACGCATGAAGAGTAAAATTACAGGTCAAGCCTTAACAGATTGCAGCTTTGAAGATCGTCATTGCTGAGCAACCAGATTTGATTAAATGGATGCTGCTTTGGTGTTTCAATGAGATGTAAATGTTCAGCAAACATAGAGGTTTGCCACTTTGGGTTGAGGTTACGAATCACCAACCAGACGCTTTGCGATTCATAATGTTTTTGGGACTTACTGTGCAAAACACGGCTTAACGCTTCAAGCATTCGATGAGTCGGCGGTGTTTTATGCAAATGCTCTAAAGCTTGCAAAGTTTGCCCAGTCAATGACTTGCCTAACAGCTGCTTAGCTTCCTCTGTCGAACCATAAAGGTGTGCAATTTCTAGGTCCAGACGCTTGCCATCCAGATAACAACTCACGTCTGGTTTACGCGGCTCATTATGCCAAATATGACGCATAGGTACGCCAAACATCTGCTCATAGCGACGCATGAAGAGTTTTGCCGCATCGTGTTCTAAACGGATTTTTTCCTCTTCACTGCTCACAGCTGCTTCCCACACTCACTCACAAAACCCAAACGACGCTCAAAAAAGGTTTTAAATAAAACCATTACCACTACAAAGTTACTCGGTTCAAGCAGTCCCGACCATCAACTCTTTGTGGAGCTGTTTCCCTATTTAGAGTCGACTATTATCGAAACAAAAGCTACTTACCGTCATTTTCATTGAATGCGATTGTTTGGCCGAGATAGAAACAGCATTATCCCAAACATTTCCCGCCTCCACACACAAATAGCCTGGCCAAGCATCATCTGGAATATCACTGAAGTCTTTGACAATTTCTGACCCGGGATTCCACACAATAGACGAAGCGCCATTTTTGGCAATCTGGATTCTTCGCTTCCAAGAAGAATCTGTTATTTCAGTTGTTTGTGTTTGATTGACAAATACCGAATCAATAGGTGAATGAATATCCAAAATGTCACCGGCCGGTGATCTTTCAGCCGGCTGTTGCAAAGTATCAATCGCTTCACTGCCAGCGAAACCTTTAACCTGCAAAGAATTAACTTCGCTAACCGCAAAATAAGAGTGTAGTGCTTCCGTAATTTCCATTTTCTTATCTGAACGGTTTTCAGTGATTAACTCCACCGTCAACTCTTTTCCGACTACCACAATCAGTTGCAACGCAAATTCATATGGCCAGATTGCCAGTGTTTGCTCATCTGATTCAATCGAAAACACCAGCTTTGTAACCGTTGTAGCTGAAGTACCGGCCGGTAAAGTTTGAATGGAAGAAATCTGCCAATCACGATTACGCACAAAACCATGCGCTGGATTGCCGTCTGTTTTGGATTGACCAAACCACGGCCAACACACTGGGATCCCACCACGAATTGCTTTTTTACCATCAAATATGGCCGTGGGGCTTTGCCACAAAACCGGCTTTTCACCGACTGGCTGAAACTGCAAAATAGTCGCACCAAATGGGGAAATGGTGGCTTTGCCTAAGGCATTTTCAACCTCTATCAGCACCACTTGGTCTTGTATACGAAAGCTCACACCTTCAACCGAAAACTGCTTTTGCAATGCCGCTAAGCGCAAACCGGAAACATCAAATTCAAACAACTGAAAACCTTTAAAAATAATTGAATAGTTAGGAACCTCTGATTGAATCAGAGCTTCCTAAGCTTATGGTCGATATTCGGCAAGCGTTTTCGTTAGAAAATCGTGAGAATAATCCCCCGTCACATAAGCTTCCCCAATCGTTTTTAAAAGCACCAAACGAATGGTTCCGTTTTGTACTTTTTTATCACCAGCCATTAAGTCCAGATATTTGCCATCAGACATTTCAGCCGAGCTCGGTGGTAGGACAGGAAGCTTTGCCAATTCAAAAATTGCTTGTATACGATCTTGCTCTGCTTGGGAAATGTTGCCCATGAGTTTCGACATATAAACCGCTTGCATGGTTCCAGCACTCACACCTTCACCATGCAACCAAGCACCATAGCCCATACCTGCTTCAATCGCGTGACCAAAGGTATGACCTAAATTAAACAAAGCACGCATTCCCGCTTCTTTTTCATCAAGCGCCACGATACGTGCTTTGTTTGCACAAGAACGCTCTATCGCTTCCGAAAGCGCTTCAGGCTCTCGTGCCAAAAGACGAGGAAGGTTGTCTTCTAACCATTCAAAGAAAGGATAATCGCCAATTAACCCATATTTGATGACTTCGGCCAAACCGGCTGACAACTGGCGATCTTCCAAAGTATCAAGTGTTTTCGTATCAATCACGACGCACTGCGGCTGGTGAAAAGCGCCAATCATGTTTTTACCCAATGGATGATTGACACCGGTTTTTCCGCCAACCGATGAATCGACTTGCGATAAAAGCGTGGTTGGAATTTGGATAAAATTCACACCACGTTGATAAGCTGCTGCCGCAAAACCTGTCATATCACCAATAACACCACCGCCTAAAGCAACCAGCGTACATTTGCGGTCAAAATGATTACCGATCAGTTTGTCGAAAATTTTATTAAGCTCTTCAAGCGTTTTGTATTGCTCTCCATCTTGCAAAATAACCGAGTCGACTTGGAAACCTGCAAAGGCTTGCTGACACTTTTCCAAATACAGAGGCGCAACCGTTGTATTGGTGACAATCAATACCTGCTGGCCTTTGACAAACTCTTTGACCAGCTCTGGATTACCTAATAAATCTTCGCCAATATAAATCGGGTAACTACGATCGCCCAAATCAACGGTTAATGTTTTCATCTTCTCTCTCAATATTTTTTTGCTACGCTCTGCAAGCATTTAACAGACACTTTAAAGCCTTACCAAAAGCAGCTTTAAGCCAAATTCTCTTTTTTCAGCGCTTCAATAATCGTTTTCACCACCTTAAAAACCGAAGCTTGCTGGGTTTCGACGACTAAATCTGCCATTTCTAAATAATGTGGTTCGCGACGCGCCATTAAGTCACGTAACACCTGCTCAGGGTTATCGTTTTGCAATAACGGGCGATTACGATCATGCTTGGTTCGGGCAATCAAATTTTCAACTGGTGACTTCAAATAGACCACAAACCCACGTGAACGCAGATGCTGCCTATTGGATTCACGCTCCACAACACCGCCTCCTGTCGCTAAAACCGTATCATGCAACAGGGTTAACTCATCAACCACCGCTTCTTCACGATCACGAAATCCAGACTCACCCTCAATATCAAAAATCGTTGGGATAGTCGTACCCGTTCGCTCTTCAATAACATGGTCACTATCGACAAACTCAAAGTGCAACTTTTCAGCTAAAAATTTGCCGACTGTCGACTTCCCTGCCCCCATGGGGCCAATTAAAAATATACTTTCTCTATGCATGGCAAACATTGTAATAGATTTGCGAAAAAGCGTCATTCGAATATCCATAACGAATTGCACGAAACAGAGCAAACAACACCGGCCGGTAGAATTTAATCCGAAAAAACCAAGCTTTGTTAGAATACCCTCATTAAACAAGACAGATTTGCTAAAAGTTTGCGTTTGCAACGTCTTATACCAAGCTGTACAACGACGCAGCAATTCTCAAAACAAGAATTAAATGGAGATAGCGTTATGAGTGGTGCCCTTTATATTATTTCCGCGCCATCAGGTGCCGGCAAAACGTCACTGGTCAGCCAATTAATTGAACTGGATAGCCACATTGTGGTTTCAGTTTCCAGTACAACACGACCAATGCGTACCGGCGAGCAAAACGGCGTGAATTATCACTTTTTGACCGTTGAAGAGTTTGAAGTGAAAATTGCTGAAAATGATTTTTTGGAACACGCTAAAGTCTTTGACAACTACTACGGCACATCAAAATCTTCGGTGGAAGAGCAGCTCAGAAAAGGCAAAGACGTCATCCTTGAAATCGATTATCAAGGCGCTCAACAAGTTCGCAAAATTATGCCGGAAGCCACATCAATCTTTATTCTTCCGCCATCAAAAGAAGAGCTAAAACGCCGCCTAACCGGTCGCGGCACAGACAGTGAAGAAGTCATAGCTAAACGTTTAGCAGAATCAATGAATGAAATGTCGCATTACGATGAATTTGACTATTTAGTCATCAACAACCATTTTCAAACCGCGTTGGAAGAGTTGCACAGCATTTTTAAATCTGGTCGTTTGTTGAAAACCGCACAGGTCAATCAACACCAAAACCTGATTCAACAATTATTAGAAAGTTAAACACCAGAAATAATCTAAGCCGACCGGTAGCAATCAAAAATTACCGGCCGGTCAGATTTCCCACTCAATCCACTTACTTTTTCACATTCCACCAATATTTTTAAATTCATAGATGATTTTTGCCTGTTTTTTGTGGTAAATTAATCGTTTAGTTTAAATTTTATGGGTTAATAAATATGGCACGAGTCACAGTTGAAGATTGTTTGACACAAGTTGAGAACCGTTTTGAATTGGTTATTTTAAGCGCAAAGCGTGCGCGTCAAATTTCTCGCGGTGCAGAACCAACGCTTGAATGGGATAAAGACAAGCCAACCGTAATGGCTCTGCGTGAACTTGCTGCGGATACCATTGATGCAAAAACCGTTATGGATGATCCAGACACGCCTCCATTCTTTAATTAAATTTCTGTAAAGCTCAATCGAGCATTCAAATCACGCCGAGACAAATCAAGTTTTCTTCAACTACCCTGTCTCGGCTAGCTGTAATAATTCCCGACTCTTCCGTCATGATTGCTGAGGAACCTTAAAAACACATGGCAACACCAACTTCTACCGATGCGCTAATTGAAAAAGTCAGTACTTACCTAAATGCTGAGCAAGTTGCACGCATTAAACAAGCCTTTGAATTTGGTCGTATTGCTCATGATGGTCAAAAGCGAAAAGCTGGCGGAGACTACATTTGGCACCCCGTCGCAGTCGCTGAAATTCTTGCCGATATTCAACTCGATCAAGACAGCATTATCGCTGCTCTTCTTCACGATGTGATTGAAGACACGCCATACACCAAAGAAGACATTACTGAGCTGTTTGGCGAAAGTGTGGCTGAAATCGTTGAGGGCGTCACCAAGCTGACCAAAATGATGTTTTCCACCCCACAGCAGGCGAAAGCAGAAAACTTCCGTAAAATGATTATGGCGATGTCTCGAGATATTCGCGTTATTCTTATCAAACTTGCTGATCGTCTGCATAACATGCGCACTTTAGGAGTCATGCGCCGAGATAAGCAACGTCGTATTGCCGAAGAGACATTAGAATTTTTCGCGCCTATTGCCGGCCGGTTAGGAATTAACTCCATCCGTATTGAACTTGAAGACCTTTGCTTTAGAATCATTTATCCAATGCGCCATGCTGCTCTCGAAAAAGCTTTGCTTAAAGCTCGCGGTCACCGCAACGAAATCATTGCACAAATCACCCAAACGATTGAACACAGACTGGAACAAGAAAAGATTCCTGGTCGAGTCTTTGGACGTGAAAAGCATTTGTACAGCTTATACAAAAAAATGAAAAACAAAGGTAAGCACTTCGATGAAATTCTCGATATTTTTGCTTTCCGTGTCATTGTTGACTCCCCTGATAGCTGCTATCGCGCATTGGGAGCAATGCACTCGCTTTACAAGCCATTACCAAACCGTTTCAAAGACTATATTGCCATTCCAAAGTCAAACGGCTACCAAGCGCTTCATACAACCTTATTCGGACCTTTCAGCAGTGCTCGTTTAGAAATACAAATTCGTTCCGAACAGATGCATGATGTTGCTGAACATGGAATTGCCGCACACTGGCTATACAAGCAACAAGATGACAATGAAAACAGTGCTTCATCAACCGTAGACCAAAAAGCGCAAGAGTGGGTAAAAAATCTGCTTGAACTGCAAAAAAGCGCTGGGAACTCGCTCGACTTCCTAGAAAACGTCAAAATTGACCTTTTCCCTGACGTTATTTATGTTTTCACCCCAAAAGGTGACATTATCTCCCTGCCTCGTGGCGCTACCGCCCTTGATTTCGCCTATGCGGTGCACACAAATGTTGGACACTCAGCAGTCAGCTGTCATATTGATAATAAGTTACGCCCACTGCGCACAACGCTTCACAGTGGTAATACTGTCGATGTCGTTCGAGGTCGCTTGGAGAAACCAAACCCATCTTGGCTTCAGTTTGTCAAAACCGCGAAAGCGCGCACCCAAATTCGCCACTACATGCGCGACTTAGAGACAGAAGATGCGATCTTACTCGGTAAAGAAATTCTCAAACGCGCTTTACATCGTTTCAATATGCAGCTGGATGGCCTAAGCAATGAGCAAGAAGCAGATATTCTGCAAGCTTTGGAGCATGAAACCCTTAATCAACTATTTGAAGAGTTGGGAACAGGCAAGCGCTTGGCACCGCTAGTTGCTAAACAAATTCACGATATTATTCTTGGTCGGGAAGACACTGTTGAATCAACTGAATACCAACACGGAGAAGCCTTACCCATTACCGGAACGGAAGGTTTTGCAGTGCAGTTTGCCAACTGTTGTCATCCAATTCCCGGTGACGAAATCATTGGCTACCTCAGTGCAGAAAAAGGTTTAATGATTCACCGAGAAAACTGTACAAATATTCGCAAGATTAAAGCCCAGCCGGATAAATTGCTTGATGTTCATTGGGCAGAAGATGTACAAGGAAGCTTCTTGACAGAACTGCAACTTGAAGTGAAAAATGTTCGCGGTAGTTTAGCGACCATTGCCAGTGAGATCGCCTCAACTCAAACAGATATCGACAGTGTTACATCTGAAGATAAAGATGACCAATACAGTCTTATGAACTTTATTTTGCATGTCAGAGACCGCAACCACTTGGCACATATCATTAAAGCCTTAAAGAAAAACAAACTGGTTGAAAAAATTCAACGGATGTAATGTCTTGATTGACTTTATGTTTTGAGAAAATGCATTCATCGTAATGCATGACTGAATTCATAAAACGGTTAAACATTACACCTTCAAAAATCGACTAAATGGATATTGAAATGAAACAAATTATTGCAACAGAAAAAGCCCCTCAAGCAATCGGTACCTATTCTCAAGCAGTTCGTCACGGAGATACAGTCTACCTTTCAGGTCAAATTGCCTTAATTCCTGAAACCATGGAATTGGTTGACGGCGAAATTGATGGACGAATTCACCAAGTCTTTAAAAATCTATCTGCGGTATGTGAAGCAGCTGGAGGAAGTTTGCAAAATATCGCAAAGCTCAACATCTTCCTAACTGACATGAGCCATTTCGCAACCGTAAATGAAATTATGGCACAATATTTTGAACAGCCCTATCCTGCTCGCGCTGCAGTTGCTGTAAAAGAATTACCGAAAGGAACAGATGTTGAAATGGATGGCGTAATGGTCTTAGACTAAAGCTTCCTTCCTTTATTTCAGAAAGTGGGCTTTATCGGCTCGCTTTTATTTGAAATTTTTACAAGATTGCAAATAATGTGCTACACCTTCTTCTGCGTTACTCTTTGCAACCTTCGCATTCGGAACCGATTTTTTGAGCAATGCATGCGCATTCTCCATTACGACAGGATGCCCTACCCACTGCAACATATCAATATCATTCAACCCATCCCCAAACGCCATCACTTCTTTTGATTCTATCCCTTTATTCGCACAAAGTTGTGATAACGCTTTGCCTTTGGAAACCCCAAGATTCATAACTTCAAGATAGATTTCAGTCGTAAAAGTAATGTAAAGCCGTGAACCAAGCGATGCGCGCAATTGATGCTCCAATGGCACGAGCTTGTTGTGTGAGGCATTAAAGTAGAATTTATCAATATGCGTATACTCAATCGCGTCAAAATCCACAACCGAATACTCAAAACCTGAGGCATGATGAATTTCAAGCAATGGAAGATTCGGCTCCTCAACCCACCACATATCTCCCTGATAAATATTTCGATGCACATCGAATTCTTCGGAAATCCTCAAAATCTCACGCGCTGTGTTCTCAGGAATGTGGTTCTCATATAACAACAGGCCTTCAGGGCTATGAATTCGTGCCCCGTTTGAAGTAATCAAGCTAACTGGCACATCCAGCTGTTGGGCCAAACAATAGACATCTTTAAAATGCCGGCCTGTCGCAATCATCAATTCCATCCCTTGATGATGCAATTCCTGTAGAGCCTTTCGAGTCAAATCGCCAATAAGATGCTCACCATTTAACAAAGTGCCATCTAAATCAATCACTACCAATCGAACCATAGTGTTTTTCCAGAACGTTTAGAATGGTCGCAACTTTACCAGAAAAAACGATTACTGAGGAGCGCCCCATGCAATCTGGTTCTTCCAATTCATCACAAACGACTCAGAATATCAATTCACGCTTAACCGATGGCGAAGTGTTTAAGCAAATGCAACAATTAATCGACCAACAAGCGAGTGTGCACATAGCAACCGTAAATTCATCCGGTCAACCTGAAGCGAGTTACGCCCCATTTATTGCACGAGAAAAATCTGTCTATCTTTACTTGTCGAAATTAGCAGCGCATAGCCGAAACTTGCAACAGAATCCAAAAATTAGCTTGTTATTTATTGAGCCCGAAGGCGAGTCTGTAGATGTATTTGCACGCAAAAGGGTAACGTGGAAATGTGAATTAGAGGCCATTCAAAGAGAAAGCGAACTATGGCAGGAAATAATGGATCAATTTGAAGTGAAACATGGAAAAACCGTTCAGCTGATTCGTCAACTTTCAGATTTTACTTTGTATTGTTGCCGACCGGTCAAAGCCAACGTTGTATTAGGTTTCGCAAAAGCCTATACCTTAAGGTTTTAAAATGTCGATACATCCCTTATCGAATTTGATTGAACTCTCACATTGGTAAATATAGCGTGTCTCTATAGATAAAAATAAACTCTTTGCATAATGGAGTTGCTGCTTTTTCTAGGTCATGCGAACAATCTCATTGATGAATATCACTCCTCAATGATAAAAGCCCAAAGATTCAATTAAGTCAATTGAATCTTTGGGCTAGGGATGGGTTAACAATCTACATCAGACCCATTATTGATAATCGATGTAACTATGATTCTCATGATAGAACGAGTACACAATAACACCCAAAGTCACCAAAACCGACAAACCGAATATAATTCCGATCATTAGCGGATTATCTGCGAAAGTAAAGTAAGCCGTAGCACCTTCCCAGCTCGTAATTGGACTTGCATTCATAATGTTTTCTCCTAATTATTTCGATTTAACCATGACAGGGCTTAATTCGCCTTCACTAGCACCATTTTGCGCAGGAACCGATTCCGGATAGGCTTTCATCGGTACTTCAACAATATCCAAGCCAGCAACTTCCGCTTTAGGCGGTACGCGCAACATTCCGAATTTCGCTAAGACAAACGACAGGACATAACCCGGGATAAAACCGAGAAGTGCCATAACAATCGCGCTTTGAAGCTGACCCATGAATGAGACAGCCGGCGCACCTTCTGCAATATTTGGGAAACCACTGAAAACTCCTAACATTAAAATACCAATCACACCACTCGCACCATGCACAGCAAAAGCACCAACAGGATCATCAATTTTGAATTTGGTTGTCATAAACTTATCAACCAGAGGAGCCATAGCTCCACCTAACATAGCGATCATAAATGCTAGAGGCGGATAATAAAGATCAAGACCAGGCGCTGCTGAAACAATACCTGCAACCGCTCCAGAAAGCATCCAAAATGGCTGACGCGTAGTCAAATAAGCACCAATAATCCCACCAGCAATTGCCATAAGCGTATTAAAACTGATTGCTGAAAGAGTGGTTGGATTACCAAAAATCGATGTCCACTGCTCACCCGGCATATAGATAATACAACCACCAAGGAAACCGAAGAAACCAACCACAATCATCATCAGACCAATCATACTCATTGGCGTACTATGCCCTGAAATCGCATAGACTTCGCCATTTTTACCAAAACGACCTATACGAGCTCCGAGATTCAGCACCACACCTAGGGCAAAGAAACCAGCTACCATATGAACCGCGCCTGCCGCACCGAAGTCATGATACCCCCATTCCATAGTTAGCCATCCAGTTGGATGCCATCCCCAAGAAGCCGCTAGAATCCAAATTACCGATCCAAGAATCACAGCCAGAACAAGAAATGAACTCATTCGAATACGCTCAATAACCGCACCCGAAAAGATTGATGCGGTTGTCGCCGCGAACAACACAAATGCACCCCAGAAGATACCTGATGCATTATCAGTCAAGTTCGGCCCCATATACTCGGACCAAGGAAGGCCTGCTGCACCTGCTTCAAAATCAGGGACAAAGCCGTTATACATACTTAGATAAATCCACCATCCTATAAAAAAGAAGGAAGGAACCATAAACGCAAATGCGAGAATATTTTTTACGCCCGATGCTAAAGCATTCTTTAGTCGGGACGCGCCCATTTCATAAGCCAGAAACCCTACATGGATAATGACCATCAAAGCAGTACAGAACCAATAGAAAATTTCCATATTGACTGTATCCGACATCGTAATCATTGTCTGTAAGCTTTCTAATGTAGCTGCTGATTGCTCCATAATTGAAACCTCTTAAAGTTGTAAAAAGTTGAGTAACAAACCCGTTTTTATTACCCGAATAAGCCTTTCGTAACATTTGATAAACATTATTCGAACAAAAGTGAACTAGGTATGTCAGCAACCATTCCAATTCAGAACAATCTCTAAGCATACCCGCTCAAACTATCCTCAAAACAAGGACAAAATCACGCTGCTTGCTTTGTCTTAGGGGGAGACAGACATTGCTTGCAAACGTAAGTCCAAATCACAACGTCCGAAGACATTGCATCCAAATTTCAGCCACTTCTTCTATAAAAGAAAAAGCCACCGAGATATTTGAATTCTGTAAGTAGCACCCAAAAACGCTACAATTAAAATTAACTTCTGACTCGCGTTCTCTGCGGATCGTAAAATGGCAATGAAACCACTTTTGCAGGAATTCGTTTTTGCTGACCGTCCAGCTGCCCGACTTCCAAGTCAGTTCCTATCTCAGTAAAATCTGGCGCCAGACGACATAAAGCAATCTGCTTTTTCAAAACCGGTGAGAAAGTCGCACTGGTTACGACACCGACAGGAAATCGCCCGTGATAGATTTCATCGCCATGATGAACTGGATCATTTGACTTCACCTCTAACCCCATCAATTTATGGCGGCTTTCAGGGGACTGACGTTCAATTGCTTGGCGACCGACAAAATCCTCGTCATTCGTTTTCAATGGCGTTGTAAAACCAATACCGGCTTCAAACGGGTTCGTGCGAGGACAAAATTCATGTTCGGCAAAAATCAATCCTGCTTCAATTCGTAACTTATCCAATGCATCAAATCCCATTGGAGCAATACCGTATTTCTGTCCGGTCTCCCAAATTAAATCCCACAAATCACCAGCATCATCTGGGTGACACCAGACTTCAAATCCAAGCTCACCTGTATAACCGGTTCTCGATACCATAATCGGGAAACCTGTTGCTTCCTGAACACGACCAATCGTAAAGTGGAACCAAGCCAGTTCTTCAACGGAGGTCTGATGCTCTGGCGTCCATACAATCTCTTGCAAAAGAGCACGACTATTCGGGCCTTGAACGGCAATATTATGAAGTTGGTCGGTCGACTCACGAACCTTAACGTTATGGCCTGTTTTCGCCGCCAATTCTCTTAGCCACTTACCTGTATAAGGGTCACCACACACCCAACGGTATGCCTGATCGCTCATTTTGAATAATGTTCCGTCGTCAATCATTCCGCCGGTTTCATTACAAATTGCAGAATAAACAATCTCTCCAATAGACATACGTCGAACATTTCGAGTCACAGCGTATTGCATAAACACTTCGGCATCAGGACCAACAACCTCAAATTTACGAAGCGGAGTCAGATCAATCATCGCCACCTTTTCACGGCAAGCCAAATATTCTGTATTTGCTCCCCAGCCCTCATATTCAGTGGCAACCCAATAGCCATGATATTCGGCAAAATGTTTGGTTAATTTCGTTGTCCGGCTATGGAAGCCGCTCTGTTTAGTCATTCGAGATAACTCCTCCGGTATGGTTCGATAAGCGATAGAACGAGGAAAAGATTCGCTGTCGTCATAAATTCGGACATGAATATCTGTTGGCTGCCAGCCATTGGCGGGATCAATGTCATCAGGGCAAGCTGAAGAAGCACACAGTAAATCCCGATTCGCACGCAAAAGCACATAATCTCCTGGGCGAGACCAAGGTTCGGCAAATCCGATCGTTCCACAGGGCTCTGCATAGGTATTAAAAAAGAAATTAATCGCTGGCCAGCCGGAACGTGGCGCTATTCCATAGGCTCTCAAGGCATTATTGAAATTTTCGGTACAACTAACATGGCCGAAATAACCCTGATCCTCATAATATTTAGGACTACAAGCAAACAAAAAGCTGTCATGGCGGCCAACAGTATCCTGAACCACCTCCAACATCGTCTGCTGGGACTGATCCAGGAACTTCGAAAACAACCCTGGTTGAGGTAACGTCAACCCCATAACCGTTCGAGTTGCCGTACCATCAATCATCACCTCTTGTCCGTCTTTCAACTGAGCTTTATCAAACGCGATAAAATCAGAACTTTGCTTGCCCTGAACATCGATAATTTGAATCCATTGACCAGCCTTAACTTCATAAGTTCTGGCACTGCTATGTGGAACTCGAATTTCCTGAACAGGTTTAGCCAAAGGTTCCGGCAAACCACTCGAAGCATGAGCGTAATGAACCAAGTTCAACTCTGTAGGTGGTTGATGCTCATCAACAGCCATATTTTCTGCGGCAGCAACCATAACAATGACCGCATCCTGTAGAAAGGTCACTCCTGTGGGCAGGATTTCAGATGAAAAACAATAGGCGTTTTCCAACACCTTTTCGCCAACTTGCCAACGTTGCAAATTTTGCTTAAATTTGGCTCCTGCCTGTCCATCACTGTTTAACAGCTTTATTGATTGAATAGCTTGTGTCGGTAAAACATCAATGTTGGAAGAATCTATGACAAACAAAGGTGCTTCAGGGTCAACCTGCGATACAACTAGCAACTCTCCCGATTGACAGCCATCTATGGAGTTCACAGAAATAAACTCACCCTCTGCGACTTTTAAGCGTAAAGCCTCTTGGCCTGAAATTCGGTATTCGTTTATAAACTTAGTTGCTGTTTTTAACGATTCATACATGATTTAGTTGCCTTGTTTAAAGAAACAGCACCCAAACATCCATTTTGGTGCATATTCTCTTATTTGCTTAATTTCAGTGCAAAAATAAGCCGTATTATAGAAACAGACAGTCTCACTATTTGATATACGGCTTTATATATTTATTCTTTACAAGAAATAAAATTTACTGATATGATTTATTATTCAAGCACTTAACACAATACTTCATTGGCAGTATCTCCAAAGGAGTAACACTTAGTTAAAGCCAACGGCATAGTTGATGCTTAAAGATCTGTGTTGGGTATAGATTGAATAATTGTTGAAATAACAGGGCGGCTAAAAGTGCTAAATCTAGATCACTTTTTATCGATTAACGTTTTTGCTTACTTTGGCAAGTTCAAGCGTTCTTGGTGTAAAACTGTCGCTGCAGAAATTGACTATTCTGAAATAGCGTTTACGCTTGCCCAAAGCGACTCAATTTCTGAATCCCTCTCCTCTGTGCTAGCGCAACCCAAACTCCATAAAGCAGGCCAACAAGTCTTTCCCAACTTTCAAGAGTTGTTTGTGTTAATGACAGAATCAAGCGATAAATATGTTATTCATTGCGCAGGTTCTGTTCGATCAACCTCCCCTGTAAAAAATCATCTCAGTGCTTTTCAAATCAATGTCGACACGATGAATAATATTCAGCCTTTTTTGCAAAAAATTGATGACAGCAACTTCCTTTTTTGCCCTGTTTTCAATGAAAACCAAGACGCTATGGCTTACTTGGTAATCGCCTTTAAGGGCCATATCAAAGATCAGACTCAAGTCGATTTTTACACCTCCTCACTAACCCGAGCGATTCAAAGAGGACTTCAGGCCTACCAAAAAAGGCATGCAGATTTAAAGCGAGCCATTAATAACGAACGCATGTCGCAAGCAGCAGACTTACATGACTCGATTGCTCAAGTACTAAGCTATCTGAAATTACGCTCATCGAGCTTGAAAGCCTACCTTTATGAAACAGATACCGTAGCCGATGACACTATGTTGAAATTTGCCAATGAAATCGACAATCAGGTTGGTTTTGCACACCGACTTATTCGAGAGCTCATCACCTCCTCACGACTCAGTTTTTTACAAACTGACCTTGCCGATGCTATTCAAAATTCTATGCAAGAATTCGAACAGCTTTCCGGTGTAGTTTTTGACCTTGATAACCGAGCAAATGAAGCCTTAAAAAAACTGCCTTATCAAAGTGAGATTCTTTTCATTATCCGAGAATCACTCTGTAACTTAGTCCGTCATTCTCATGCGAGCCATGCTCGAATAGTCATCACTCAACAAAGTCAAAATCTACAAGTTTTAATAGAAGATAACGGTATAGGCATTCAGCCGGAAAGCAAACGCCCAGACAGTTTTGGACTCTGCATTATGGAAGAACGTGCGCGAAAAATGGATGCAGAACTCATAGTCGAAAACAGAAAACAGGGCGGTACCCGCGTACAACTGTCCATTCCAAGAGAACATTAACATGGCAAATTCAAAAGTCGTTAAAGCCGTTGTGGTTGACGATCACCCTCTTTTTCGACGAGGAGTCGTTGAACTACTGAACGAAAGCGCACAGTTTGAGGTGATAAAATCTTTTGGCTCTGCTGAAGAGCTGCTGAAATCACTTCCAACGCCTCCGCCAGATTTGATTCTGCTTGATCTTCAAATGCCTAAAATAACTGGAGTTGATGCCTTGAAAAAGCTTCGCCCACAGTGGGTCGAAACGAAGTTTGTCATTTTGACTTTTTCAATGGATTCAAAAAACTTGATGGATGCTATCAGTTACGGCGTAGATGGTTTTTTGCTTAAAGACAGCTCATCCGAACAGATTCTTTCACAGCTGATTTCGGTAATGCAAGGCAAAATAACGATTAACGAATCAGGCATCACTTTATTAGCAGAAACAATCCGAACTCAGGGCATTCCTAGCGAAAAATCCTCACTCTCAGACAACTCAACCAAACAAAATACGATTTTTGATGATTTAACTGAACGTGAAAAACAGACTCTGGAATTAATTTCTAAAGGACTCAGTAATAAACTGATTGCTCGAGAACTAGGTATCAGTGATGGTACTGTTAAGGTGTATGTCAAAAGCCTTTTGCGAAAACTGGAATTGAATTCTAGACTTGAACTAGCCGCTTGGAGCCACACTCACCATGCTTTCAGCTCGGATGAAAATGCATGAAATGGTTAAACAATATAATTGCAACATGGTTTCAATCACGACTGCCTATCAAAGCAAATCGTATTATGAACAGTTTGAGCGATGCAATTATTATCGTCGAAAAAGGCAATCGCCTTAAGTTTGCCAATCATCATTGGACCGAACTCACTGGCTATCCACTAAAAAGCAGTTACCAAAAAACGTTTCTTGACTTTATTCACCCTGAAGACCGTATCTCTTGGCAAGAGGCTTTTCAAAAGTTTTACCATTCTAATCACACTCAGCTACTGTGGCTGCGCTTACTTGATCAAAAAGAAATGGTGCATTGGTGCGAAATACGCGTGCAACCGGTTTTTAAAAATCGATCTTTTCCAGTCAGTGCAACCTTATGTGACATTACGCCACAAATTCGCTCTGACCAGATTAAAGAAGCACGATATCGTAGCTTAAATAGTTTAATCAACCGTGTTCCGGGAATGCTTTATCGCTCACGCAACAATATCAACTGGACCATGGAATATGTCAGTGAAGGTTGCAAAGAATTAACGGGATATAAACCCGATAAAATGATTAATAATGCTGAACTTTCTTATGGCTCTCTTATTCATATAGATGACCAAGCAGACGTCTGGCGTAATGTTCAAGCGGCGATACAATCTAATCAAAGCTTTGAAATCTCCTATCGACTGATACATGCCAGCGGTGAAATTCGACAAGTGCATGAAAAAGGCTGCGCAATCTATTCCGACACCGGTGCCATTCTTGGTATAGAAGGCATTATTTTTACACTAAACCTACCTATTTAACCCAATACTTTACCCCCACCGCTTAGAAACTACCCTTTTAGGGTTACTAACTCTTAGGAATACCCAAAACGGCGAAAATACTTTAACTTACCCCTAACAATTTAAGAAAAAAAAGTTCTTATTAGGAAACTTAGTAAGGTTTCAAATATATAGTTAGGAGATCGCAACATGACGCAAACAAATTTAACTCCGCGAGTAGCCATTTTAGGAGCAGGACCAAGCGGTTTAGCACAACTACGCGCCTTCCAATCTGCTCAAGCCAAAGGAGCGGCAATTCCCAAATTAGTCTGTTTTGAAAAACAAAGTGATTGGGGTGGACTTTGGAACTATACCTGGAGAACGGGTCTGGATGAAAATGGCGAACCAGTTCATGGAAGTATGTACCGCTACCTTTGGTCAAACGGACCGAAGGAGTGTTTGGAGTTCGCAGACTATACCTTTGAAGAACATTTCGGGAAACCAATTGCTTCCTATCCTCCTCGAGAAGTTCTTTGGGACTACATTAAGGGGCGTGTTGAAAAGGCTGGCGTTCGCGACTATATCCGCTTTAGTACAGCTGTTCGCAATGTCTCTTATGATGAAGTAACCGACACCTTTACCGTAACCGTTCACGACCATAAAGAAGACAAAATCTATTCCGAAGAGTTCGACTATGTCATAACTGCTACCGGACACTTCTCAACGCCAAAAGTACCCGAATTTGAAGGCTTCAAAACGTTTGGAGGCCGCATTCTTCACGCTCATGACTTTCGAGATGCGCTTGAATTCAAAGACAAAGATATCCTATTGGTCGGCGCTAGCTACTCTGCTGAAGATATTGGTTCGCAATGTTATAAATATGGTGCAAAGAGCATTACCAGCTGTTATCGCACCAACCCAATGGGCTTTAAATGGCCTGAAAACTGGGATGAAAAGCCGAACCTACTGAGAGTTGACACTGATCATGCATATTTTGCAGATGGTAGTTCTAAAAAAATTGATGCCATTATTCTGTGTACGGGTTACTTGCATCACTTCCCATTTCTAAATGATTCACTGCGCTTGGTAACAGACAATCGTCTATGGCCACTGGATTTATATAAAGGCGTCGTGTGGGAAAACAACCCAAAACTCTTCTATCTTGGTATGCAAGATCAATGGTATACCTTCAACATGTTCGACGCGCAAGCTTGGTATGTTCGAGACATCATTCTTGGACGCATCGCTCTGCCAGAAAAAGAAGAAATGACCGCTCATTCCATGGAATGGCGTGAAAGAGAGCTGGCTTTAGTGACCGCGGAAGAGATGTACACCTACCAAGGCGATTACATTCAGGAACTGATTGATGCGACCGACTACCCGAGCTTCAATATTCCGGAAGTTAATAAAACTTTCCTAGAATGGAAACATCACAAGAAAGAAAACATCATGACTTTCCGAGACCATTCATACCGCTCAATCATGACGGGCACCATGTCACCAAAACATCATACCCCTTGGATTGATGCACTGGATGATTCTCTTGAAGCCTACCTTTCGGAATCATCAGAAACTATTAACGATATGAAAATGGCCGCCAATCAGTAAGAGCTCTGACAAGGAAATTCTTTATGCAAGCAGAACCTACAACCAAAAGCCGACCAATCTACCCGCCGGTAGAAATCGATAAGGATGTAGCACAGCACCTGTTCATTGCTGAAACCGGTGCTTTCTCCGCCTTATCCAAACTTTACGAATCCTGTTCATCGGAACGCTCTTGCTGGATTGTCGGAGAACCAGAAGCCAATAGCTTAGGCAAATACCCGAAAGGTTGTCACTTTGTCCGACCAGCGGATATGTCAGATGTTTTCAGTAAGCTATTCTCTGAGTTGCCCATTTCTAGCAGTCTATACCTGAGTGCTTTCAGAGAGTCTTTTATATGGGATATGCATAATCTGGCCATCAAAGCAGGAATGGCGGACGAACAGATCAAAAAACTTAAACCTTTAAGTAATGAACGTCGACTTTTCTGCACGCACTGTTACACCCTCACAGAAGGCGTGACCCACACACCATTCCAGTGCCCCGGTTGCGACCGTCTGCTCTTGGTGAGAGATCATTTTTCTCGAAACCATGGTGCTTATGTCGGTGTACAGATTAATGCAGAAGACCCGAACGACATTCCGGAAACGCAGGAGTTAAACTAATGAGTCAGACTGCAATAACCGTTAAAGTGAGCAACATTCGGAAAGTTGCTCCTACCATTCGCGAATTCACCTTGACACCAGTTGACGGAGATTTCTTTCCTTTTTCACCCGGGTCGCACGTGGTAGTTGAAATGCCTGCCGAAGGTAAAAAAATCCGCAACGCATATTCACTTTTAAGTGATCCTCGAGATCCACAAAGCTACCGCATTGCTGTGCGCTTACAGCCAGAGTCTCGAGGCGGTTCAATTTACATGCACGAAAAGGTTCAACTCGGTGACGAGTTAATTATCACACCGCCATCAAACCTGTTCGCACCAGACTGGCGAGCAAAAAAACATCTGTTTTTTGCTGGTGGTGTCGGCATTACCCCATTTATGTCCTATATACCGGAAATGCTTCGCCAAAATGCAGATTTTGAGCTTTACTACATGTATCGAAGTACACAAACCGGTGCCTATATCAATGAACTAAAAGAAATGTTGAGCAATCGACTTCACGCTTATGATTCCGCTGTATCTAACCGCGCCGATATTGCAAAAATCATGGCCGAGTGCCCACAAGGAACCCATATTTATATCTGCGGCCCAGAATCTTTGATTGAAACAATTCTTAAGATTGGCGAAAAAACCGGCTGGCCTAAATCTCACATTCATTATGAAGCTTTTGCGGCTCCAAAACCTGGAAAACCATTCGTTGCGGAACTCAAGAAATCAGGTAAGACCGTCTATGTCAGCGAAGACCAATCGTTGCTTGAAGCACTTGAAGCAAACGACGTCGAAATCCCTAACCTTTGCCGAGGCGGAGTCTGTGGTCAATGTATGTCAACCGTTATCGATGGAGAAGTAGAACATCGAGACAACTTTCTATCGGCGGAAGAAAAGGCTAGCAATTGCTGCATCATGCCTTGTGTTTCCAGATCTAAAACGGGCCGCTTAAACCTAGATATTTAAAAGGAATTAACGATGAGAATCGCTCCAAAACCTATAGAGACTTTTCGAGATACATTCACCTACACTAACAGCGATGAAGCCATACAACGTTTTCCATTTCCCTTTCCGGAAGATGAGTATATGTATTCGGTCAATATCGAACCGCACACACTACCTGGACCAGAAGGAAGCATTTACGAACACCTTTTCGACATCGACGAGCATTACCTGTCCGAAATGGCCGAACGAAAAATCGTACTTGAGGAAAATCCAAAACGCTGTATAGCGATGGAACACATGGACTTGGCCTGCTGGGATTTTATTGACCGTGCGATGAGCACTCTCTCTGTCGATTATCCAGATTATTTTTCACTGCAAAAAGACGGTGACACTTGGTCATGGGAAAACAAACTACTCGGCATTAAGGACACTTTCACCTTTGGCGATAGTAGCACTCTGCCACAGCCGCCAATGGAATATATGGGATGTCAGGTACAAGGCGATATCGCTTTGCTCGATCAACGGGATAATGATCTGTTTTTAGATGCAGGAGTTGTGACTTGTCCGGCTGACTGGTCTTTGGCATTTGATGCAGGAATGAGTTTCTCGCAATGGCACGGGCCTGTTCCACTTGCGCATGAAGCTGGAATTTTTGATCGTGCTTTAAAGTATCTTACAGCTATTCCTGTTGGTCAGCCGGTTCGACGCCTTAATTGGACCTTAACCATTAACGCTCGAATGGATACCTCACCAGAAACCTATCCAGACTGGGGGCATGAACGTGACACAGTGACAGAAGAAAATGTCGGTGAAAAAGTTTACTTAAGAGTGGAATTACAGGTTCTTGATCGTATGCCTCGAAGTAATGCGCTCATGTTCAGTATCCGTACCTTCCTAATCAGCATGGATGACCTAGTCAAAAATAAAGATTGGGCTCGTCGCATGCATCGCGTTATGAAAACATTGCCAGAAGAGTTGATTGAATATAAAGGGCTATCACGTTACCACCCAACCTTGGTGACCTGGCTCAAACAATTTGATCCAGAGAATTAAATTATAGCCTTTCCATTAGCGAGGAAATTTCCTCGCTTTTTTAATCTGATGATATTACACAAACTAAAATCTGTTCTGATTCTCAAACGCCCATCTATTGTCAGTTATTTTGTTTTTCGTTATTCCCTCCATTCAAAGTTTACATGTAACACCGCATGTAGAAATCCATTTAGAGGTACTCCTTTAGAGGAATGGTTTTTCTTGAGGTTTTGTCGAAAATACCGGACACAATCAGCGAGTAAGGACTATTGTTTTATACACTTTTAAGATAGCATGTCCCCTCCCTGCTCCACTATTAAAAAGGACTTAAAACTATGAAATGCAAAGCAGCCGTCGCTTGGGCACCAAAACAACCTTTAGAAATTGAAGAAGTGGAGGTTGAAGGTCCAAAAGAAGGAGAGGTCTTACTAAAAGTTATTGCATCAGGAGTTTGTCATACCGATGCTTTTACCTTGTCTGGAGATGATCCAGAAGGCGTTTTTCCAGCGATATTAGGGCATGAAGGTGGCTGTGAAGTAGTCGAATGTGGACCAGGTGTAAAAGATTTAAAACCTGGCGATCACGTCATTCCTCTCTATATTCCAGAATGTGGTGATTGCGAATACTGTAACTCAACCAAAAGTAATCTATGCCAATCGATTGCCGGCACAGTTTGGACTGGCTACATGCCTGACGGTACACGTCGTTTTTCTAAAAATGGCAAACCAATTTATCATTACATGGGCTGTTCGACCTTTTCTGAATACACCGTAGTACCTGAGATTGCCTTAGCTAAAATCAACAAAGCAGCACCACTCGATAAAGTCTGCTTACTAGGTTGCGGTGTCACAACAGGCATTGGTGCAGTTTTAAACACTGCCAAAGTTGAGCCAGGATCAACTGTAGCGGTGTTTGGTTTAGGCGGAATCGGTCTATCATGTATTCAAGGTGCTGTAATGGCAAAAGCTTCGCGTATTATTGCCGTAGATTTAAACCCAGCGAAATGGGAAATGGCCAAAGCACTCGGTGCAACCGACTTTGTCAACCCAAGAGCTGTAGATGGCAAAGTTAGCGAGTACATTTCGGAACTAACTAAAGGTGGCGTTGATTACTCCTTTGAATGCATTGGTAATGTTGAAGTTATGCGTGATGCACTTGAATGTACCCGCATGGGCTGGGGGGTTTCGACAGTCATTGGAGTGGCTGGAGCGGGTCAAGAGATTTCCACGCGTCCATTTAACTTGGTTGTTGGCCGAACTTGGAAAGGTAGTGCATTTGGTGGCGTAAAAGGTCGCACTGAATTACCTGGCTATGTAGATCGTTACATGAATGGCGAAATTGAACTGGATGCGTTTGTCACCCACACAATGGGATTGGAAGACATCAACAAAGCATTTGATTTAATGCATAGTGGCGAAAGTATCCGCTCAGTCATTATTTTCTAACCACTTTGTTTACAACTGCTTGTTAAACAGAAAACAAATTGAAAAACACGAAGTGAATGAAACCATGAAACAAATAGAAAGCATTAAAGAGTTTGGCGGATTTCTCAACCGCTACACTCACTTCTCGGATGCCTGCCAATGTGAAATGACATTCTCAGTCTACTTACCGCCACAAGCAGAAACACAGTCCGTCCCAGCTTTATATTGGCTATCTGGATTAACCTGCACGGATGATAACGTCAGAGTGAAAGCTGGTGCGCAACGTTATGCGGCTGAACATGGTATTGCATTAGTCATGCCAGATACCAGTCCACGCGGAGAAGAAGTGTCTGATGAACCTGATCGTTATGATTTAGGAAAAGGCGCTGGGTTTTATGTGAACGCTACACAAGAACCTTGGAGCAAACATTATCAGATGTTCGACTATGTGACCATTGAATTGCCAAATCTAATTGAACAAAACTTGCCGGTACTGGCTGGAGTCAAGTCTATTAGCGGCCATTCAATGGGGGGACATGGTGCTTTAATTTGCGCTCTCAAAAACCCAGAGGATTTTCGATCGGTATCGGCATTTTCTCCGATTTGTCATCCAACGCAATGTGGCTGGGGACAAGGTTGTTTCTCAGCTTATTTAGGCGAAAACAACCAACAGGACTGGGCAACTTATGATGCCGTTGAGCTCATTGCCAATGGCGCTTATTTCGAGCAGATTTTAGTTGACCAAGGTACTGCGGATGAATTTTTAACCGAAGGCCAATTACAACCAGAAAGCCTTCAAAAAGCTTGTGATGATAAAGGAATTCGCTTGCAACTTCGAATGCAAGAAGGCTATGACCATAGCTATCACTTTATCGCCACCTTTATTGGTGAACATATCGCCTACCACGCGAAGGCGCTTTTACAAAAATAACTAGCATCCACCTGGCAGAGTTAATTTACAAAATCGACTCTGCCCCATCTGCTCACTGATTTTCCCTCTTATCGAACAATCTTCCATCAAAACTTAACCGGCCGGTAAACCTTTGATAAAATTTGCATTCTCGATCAACTAATTTGAGCTACGTTAAGGTCTGTTAAAAATTCAAAAATGGCTTTAGCAGATACTAACTTATGAAGTTTCAACAGCCCCTAGAAACCACTACCATCGACTCGCTGAAAGGCGTTGGCCCTAAAATGTTAGAAAAGTTAGCCAAATTACATTTACATAATTTGGGAGACTTACTACTTCATTTGCCGCTTCGCTATCAGGATAAAACTCGCATTGCCCCAATTGATTCACTGTTGGTGGGTGTCGAAGCGCAAACCGAAGGGACAATTATTTCTCAAACCATGACCCGTGGCGGTCGTAATAGTTTATTAGTGGTGATTCAATCCGACAGTGGCGCTTGCATTACTTTGCGTTTTTTCCATTACCACTTCCGTCAAGCGCAAAGCTTCACTCGCGGCAAAACCTTACGCGTTTTCGGCGAAGTTCGTTCAGGTCCAAACGGACTAGAAATGGTTCATCCAAGCTACCAATTTGTAAATTTGGAAAAACCTCCAGCACTGGAAACCACTCTAACGCCTGTTTACCCAACCACTGAAGGCTTAGGACAAGCCAGCCTCATTAAATTAATCGACCAAGCGTTAAAATCACTGGAAATAAATCCTTTACCCGAAATGTTACCGGCCGGTCTTTTAGATGAAGTGCAATTACCCAGCCTTCAAGATGCCATCCGAACGTTGCATCAACCGCAAGCTTCTGACGATTTAGTTGCCATCAAACAGTTCAAACATCCTGCGCAACAACGATTGATTCTAGAAGAACTTATCAGTCAACAGATTGGCCTGCAACAGCTCAGACAACAAGAACAAAAATGCCTAGCGCCGAAATTTCCATCCAGCCAAAAGGTCAATGAGTTGCTTGCTAGCTTACCGTTTTCACTGACCGGCGCTCAACAACGAGTTTTAGCTGAAATCCAGCAAGACCTTCAGCAAACGCATCCCATGCAACGTCTGGTTCAAGGAGATGTCGGCTCCGGTAAAACAGTCGTGGCAGCAATCGCTGCAATTCAAGCAGCTGAAGCAGGCTTTCAGGTCGCAGTTATGGCACCCACAGAAATCCTCGCCGAGCAGCATTTGCATGCATTTCAAGAGTGGCTTGAGCCATTAGAAATTTCTGTCTCTTGGCTTAATGGTCGAATGAAAGCCGCTGAACGCCGTTTTCGGCTGGCTGAAATTGCCAATGGCGAAGCCAAGATTATTGTTGGCACCCACGCCCTATTCCAAGAGGCTGTGAATTTCAATAATTTGGGGTTGGTGATTATTGACGAACAACACAGATTTGGGGTACACCAAAGGCTCGCTCTTCAACAAAAAGGCCAAAGCATAGTTCTTGAAGGTGAAGAAAATATTGACACGAATCCAGACGAAACTAATTTGCTAGAGTCCGAGACTCTTGATGGAGCCGAAGCGCAGTTGGCTGATAGTGCCAATGGGTATCGAAAGCCTGGGAGCAACAAAGAAATCGAGCAAAATAGACTGTCTGAAGTGCATCCACACCAATTGATTATGACCGCGACGCCTATTCCCAGGACTTTAGCAATGACCGCTTACGGCGATTTGGATTTATCTATTATCGACGAGCTACCACCTGGCCGAAAACCGATTGAAACCGCTGTCATGAGCAATAGCAAACGATTTGAGCTCATGGAACACTTGTATGCTAAATGCAAGCAAGGGGTACAAGCCTACTGGGTCTGTCCGTTAATTGAAGAATCCGAACTGTTGCATGCACAAGCGTCTGAAGTCACCGCTACCCAGTTTACCGACCACTGGCCGGATTTGCGTGTCGGGCTAGTACATGGACGACTCAATGGTGAAGACAAAGCCAGAGTGATGAATGCGTTTAAAAATCATGAATTGGATTTATTGGTAGCGACCACGGTGATTGAAGTTGGCGTCAATGTCCCCAATTCAAGTTTAATGATTATTGAAAATGCAGAACGTTTGGGATTAGCGCAACTTCACCAACTCCGAGGACGAGTCGGCCGAGGTGATAAACAGAGCCATTGCGTATTACTTTACCAATCGCCACTTTCTGCAACAGGTAAAGCGCGTTTGAATATCATGCGAGAAACTAATGATGGTTTTGTAATTGCTGAAGAAGATATGAAAATCCGCGGACCTGGTGAAATCCTAGGCACGCGCCAAACAGGCGGTTTACAATTGCGCATTGCCGATCTTCAACGCGATGCCCAGTGGATACCCCTTGCTCAAGAATGGGCAGAGAAGCTTTTAAATTCTACACCGAACGTCGTGGATACCTTACAGCAGCGCTGGATTGGAGAAAAAGCAGAATATCGTAAAGCTTAATCAACTTAAAGCTCAATCTATCAAAGACACTATTCATAAAATGGCCGGAATTCTTCCTCTTTTCCTAACCAACTCTTTAGAAGTAACCCACCTAATTAACGATTTCTAAAACTTTTTGTAACCCCAGCCTTGCTGCATTTTTTCCACGATAATATCCAAAGCCAGTCGGTCAGACGCGACAGCTGGAATTAATTTTACGGCTTTGCCCTGTTCCTGCTTTCTTTCAATTGCTCGACTACAGGCAATCAATTTGACATTATCGTAGCGTGAAAGTAGCGCAAGAATTTCTTCTTTATGAGGATTATTTTCAGCAAAAAATTCAATACCTAGGTCATTGGTAATAATTTCAAGCGTCTTAGGTCCAAGCTCGGGAGAAAGGGAGCTTTGCTCTAAAAGCAAACGTGCTTCTTGCAATAATCTCTCGCCTCGCTCTTCCTGATTAGTATCCAGATGCAGTACAACATTCTTTCCAGATTTTGTCTGCTGAGAAGCGGCGGCTGTCTGTTGCTGAGAGGTGTATGCAGAGGAATCAGTCATAGAGTGCCCGCCCCAAAAGCCTACAATGACTGCCAAAAATAAACTGGCGGCATAAACCGTTGATTTAAAACTCCCTGTACGGCTGACAGAAACAGACGACTTAGGAGGTGCAGGAATCGACTTGTAATAGCGCTGTATATCCTGTTTAACTCGAGCCATTGCATTAAGTTCTTCGGCTAATTCCTTATCCTGTTTTAAGGCCGCTTCAAACGTACGCTGATCAGATTTGGATAATTCTCCGTCAAGATACAAATGTAGATACTGTTTAGGATCAAATACCATGAGCTTTAAACTCCACCACTTTGGAAGTACCGAGATTGGCTTCACTTCTTTCTATTAATTGACGAATATGTTTCCGTGCCCGAGACAAACGACTCATAACAGTTCCAATCGGAACCTGCAAAATATCGGAAACTTCTTGGTAACTATAACCTTCCAAGTCAACCAATAGGATGACTTGCCGATATTCGACCGATAAACGGCCAATCGCCTGATGAACATTCTCGCAAGTTTGATGAAGAATATAAACCTGTTCGACACAGGTAGAACACAGATCAACTTCCTGGTCGAGCACGTCCATTTCTACCCACTTTTTATTTTGACGAAGATAGTCAAGAAACTGATTATGCATGATCTTAAACAACCAACGATCTGCCCCTTCAAAGTTGTGAAGTTGATGGCTTTTTTCTAGTGCCTTCACCACTGTATCTTGCACTAAATCTAGCGCCACATGTCGACTTTGAGACCAACCATAAGCAACACGATAAAGAGTGTCGTACTGAGTTTCCAAAACCGCCTTCACTTTTTTCTGCTGGCATAAGCCAGACCATTTTTTAAACATAAAAAACTCCTTTTTTCCATAATAAAGGTATTTTTCAAATCTTTGCAAGTGATTGTTGTATAAGGATTTTCTTAAATAAACACAGCCTATAAAGAGATAAAAACTTTATCCAAAGAAAATGGGAATAAAACCGGAGGCTATTTCGTTTAAAGATTAAGTAAGCGATTACGACATAGACATATTAAATGTCGCGGTAATCTAAATTTTAAAAATGCAAAACAGGAATATAAACCTAAAACAATTCCCACTAGAACAATTCTGCTCACAAGAAAAATAAGCTACAAAGCCTTAATCACAATTGGAGAAAGTACAATGAAACATTTCGCTCATACAATAACTTTACTAACAACCGCTTGCTTACTGATGGCAAGTGCTTTTCAAACGGTACAGGCCAAAAGCGAACGCTACGCCGAACAAAAAGTGGTTTATCACATTAACTACGACGACCCTAGCAAACAATCTAGCACGCTTAGAAACATCCAAAACCATGTTAACGCTCTGGGTGCCGATCACGTTAACATTAAAGTCATTCTTCACGGAAACGGTCTTTCTTTATTGCTAAAACCCGAAGCCCTCGCTAATGTTCCAAAATTCAAAACTGGAAATGCCGACACCTCTCTTCAACAAAAAATAGACAGCTTGAGAATGCAGGGAGTACAGTTCAATGTTTGCTCCAATACCGTTAAAGGACGAAACGTAAACATTGACAGAGATTTATATGAAGTGGAAAAAAACGACGTTGTGCCAAGCGGTGTTGCAGAGCTCACTTACCTTCAACAAAAAGGTTACCTATATTTGAGACCTTAAGATTTCACACTTAAGTAACAGAGGAACAGATAGATTCCTCTTGAACCAAACCTATTTTTTGGAAGTTCCCAACAATGGGGACTCCCTCTAATTATTTTTGCTAAGGCAAAATACCTTCTCTCCTCAAGAGGCCTGTTAATTCGGTTTGACAAGTAATGAAGCACAGAGACTTTCATTTTCCAGACGGAAAGCGTTATCTCTCGACCTCATTACTTGTCGAGTCGGATTAACACTTTTACTTTATCTCAATCGTCAACAAGTTACATTTTTCAAAAGAAACCCTAGCCTAGGGTTGAACTTTGGATCATTTTCAATAATCACTCAATCTTCAAACAAACTTAATTGAACAGCATTTAGCAGTGTTCTTTACGCCCTCAATGCTAAAGCTTTATAATTCTCATAGCATTTTTAAATAAACCAGCAATACAACGATAGAGATAGTCTTACGAGCCGGAGAAATACCATATTAAAAAACTGAGCGAACTAAGAAAGACAGTCTCTTTTCCACCGAAATTTTATAACCGATACAATCTTCAATGACCATTCAATGGAAACCAGAAAAGTTGATTCACCGTATTCATCCAGATAGAGCTATTCAAATCTGGTTGAAAGACGATCAATCATTAACTGCAAAGCTTCGCTGCTTTTGCCCTGGAATAAATGTGGAAATTCTAAACGAAGCCATTGAAAAACCCCTGAAAAGCGAAGCTGACTACCTTGGTTTAACAAAAACTCAAAAAGTCTGGGTACGTAGTATCGTTCTGAAATGCCATGAAATACCCTTAATTTATGCGCGCACTGTCATTCCTTACCTAGATGAAAATAATCCTTGGCATAACTTGCAAAACCTTGGCACAAAACCTCTAGGAGAAATCCTTTTTGATCCCAAACAACCTGCTATTCGACGCTTGCCATTTCGTTTCGCAAGAACAAAACTTTCCCAATTGCCCTATTTGTTGAAACAATTCCCGAATATTCAAGAAGGTTTTGGCCTTGCTCGCCAATCAGTCTTTTTACAACATCAAGCGCCTTTACTGCTGACGGAAGTTTTCCTGCCTGATTTTTGCACCTACCCTAAAGAGAACATTAACTAACAAGTAAGTGCATTTCTAACTGCATCAGTAAAGCTGGATGTGGCTTACTGAATACTTTAGAACCCAAACAAACATCGATTTTGGAAAATTGAAAGAAACAAAAGAGATTAAAATTTTGGTCATTGTAGGCATCAATAGCTCACAAGAATCCCCCAAAACTTTCAGCTTATAACCAAAGCATCTCGGATCTGCATAAAAGCGATTAGAAATTCAAACAGCATTCGCCAGAAGAGTTCCATCAACAAAAAAATCACCACAAACATCAAACCTAATTTTAAGCGTGAAGAAAAACTCAAACGGGCACTTAATTGCGCCTGCGTAATCGTTAAAAACGCTTGCAAACTTGGAGATACTCGAACCAATTTTCGCATGGATAAAAATAGAAAAATAGGCATGATCACCGCGCCCAAATAGTAAAAGACAATCAGAGCTTGCTGACTAATTAAAGTTTGAAAACTGAGGAACTCGAACATAATCCTTTACCGGTAAAAATGCATTTCTAACTGAAGCAGTAAGGCCGGATGCGGCTTACTGAACCCCTCCGAATTATAGCCAGTAATTCTTGGCTCAAATTCAGCAAACAAGCGTTCTTTGTAGAGTTTCTCTCGCCAGTTAAAACCAATCGCTGCATTTTCAATGGTTTGATGACGACTATCCAAGCGCCAATCTCCATCAATAAAATAAGCATAAAAACGATGGTCTGAAATTTTGTCAAACCAAGTAAAACGTTGGTTAATGATGTAATCTTTATCCCTATGCATCCAAGTACCGGTTGTCTGACTTCTCAAAAGATCGCCCTTGTTTAAGGGCTTGGAAAACGTTTGGCGTGATTCCAACATAAACCCACGTACATGCTCAAAAATCGCATTATTCGTGGTGGTACTTAACCATGATTCTCCAAATCGAGCGTTCACTTGATAGTTCAGCAAAACATAAGGATTGGGCTTCACCAATTGCTGAAATTTCAAACCGCTTTTTAATTTCAACACCTGGTTGGTTTCTTTTAAAAACTCTTTTTGCAAACTAAAAGAAACTTCTGTATTGGCCTCTCGATTCTCATCTGATTGTTCAAATTCTTTGAGCTGAGTACCGGGAGTCCGGTTATCGGGCGAATCGATCGAAGTCTCATCAAACGACGAAATCATTAACTGCCAGCGATCCTTACTTCGAGGTAGGTCAATCGATGCCCTAAATTTCAAACTACTTTTCGAGTTTCCAGCCTTTTCGAAGGTCGATGGAAAATACAAAATAAACCGACTCTGCTTTCGCTTCACCTCTTCTTCAGATCCGCCTAGAAACCGGTCAAGATTGTCGACATAACCATCTAAAGTAGCACCAAATTCACTTTGCCAGGCCTCAAGCGCTTTTAAACCGTTATGCAACGGGCCACTTTGCACATCTTCAAAAAAGAATTGTTTGTTTTGTTGCGAAACATCCTGAGACTCAGCGGAAGCATTTAACGCTGCGCTTAACAACAAGCCAATTGACAAGCTTTGATACAATATCGACTGACAAAATAGAGAAGTGCGACTAATAAACATATGAGCAACCAAATTAACCAAATCCAAGCAAGTTTTGATGCTGTGGAAGACAGAATACTCCTAAAATTCAAAACCAACAACGGGGATGTTTACCTAACATGGCTCAGTAGACGCTATTGCAAACTGTTGATTCCGGTCCTACATGGCAGGCATCCTAAATCTGGAGAGCAGTTATTAACCGATGAAACCTCAATTGAAAAGCAATTTGAAAAAGAGAAGGCTCAATTGGAAGGTGACTATAGCAGCCCCTATGAAAAGCCTGAAAACCCCCAGTACCCTCTTGGAGAAGAGCCCATATTACTGGCACAAATTAGTTTTAAAAACATGAATACAGATGCTCCCTCTATCAGTCTTGAACCGAATAAAGGGCCTGGCGTATTACTGCCTTATCATCCACAGCTATTAGGCCCTATGCTAAAAATTATAACCACTGCGATAGAAAAGACAGATTGGAATTTAGGCGATGAGATCTTATTTCAATTGCCGGGTTCTGAAACAGCCATTCACTGACAAACTTTACCGGCCGGTAAAGTTTATGATTGCCGAATCTTACCTTTGAACGTTCTGGATTCGGCTTGTTTGAATAAATTGCCATGTAAAACCATTTTCTGAATCAATAAAATGCACAGCCATGCCCAAATCATACTGGTTAGGGTGTGGCTAAAAAAGTGGTCACCAATAAGCATTTTGTAGATACCAAGTGTCCACCCCAAACCTAACGCAAAACTCAAAGCTAACCACTGTTGTTTTCGCCCAGAAAATAAAAAGAACAACGACAATAAAGCAAACGCTCCGCTAGCATGACCAGCCGGATAACAGCGAATATTTGTATTTTGCGAAAAGTTAGCAGGATAATCGTTAAGTAGCGTTTTATGAGGATATGTTCCTTCAAATGTTTGCAGGTTTTTAGGACAAGGAATGTGAGTACTTGCTTTTAAACCATTGACGGTTAGAGGAACTACGATGCAAGACAAAATCACAATACTTATTTTTTGTCGAAGAAAATGTGTTTCTTTAAATTTGAAACTAAAAAGCCACAATGCGATTAACGAAAGTAAGAAAATCCCAAAAACGACTTTCACACCATTATAAAAAACCAGCTTAGTCAGCGCATCGTTTCGATCTAGCCACCACTGATGACTTTGGAAATCGTACAGCGGTGTTTGAATCCAAAAATCTAAAGCCGACCATTCAAACAAACTTACACTGACCAGTAATGCACAGAGAGTAAAGAACAAACTCTTCATAAACGCTATGTTTGCAGGCGGCTTGTTCAATTTATGAAAAAAAGAACCTTTCGATGCATCGGTAGCTTGAGAGCCGGCCTTTGCAGTTACCGAAGATTTAGGGGGGATGACTGTAAACATGGACTTCTCCTTTCGAAGAAGTATGGTGCTATCAAGTTATCAACGCATCGGACATTTGCCCGAATAGTCCACAATCATTAACAAATGCGGCACGCTTAAGGGGGGTAGAACAATTGACCGATTTAATTTTTACTGAATCGTCACTAAGCCACTCATTTAAATTTTCTCAGCTCTTTGCCGAATTCTTTCTCTGGCTAAACCAAAAAACAACCTAGTTTTTAAATCACGTAATGGGCAATTATCCCCAATAAAACAATGGCGCCAATCCAATGATTATCTAAAAAAACTTTAAATGCTTGTTCAGGACAGCCTGTGGCGATTTTCTCAAGATCGCGAGCAAACCACCAACCGACAACCAAAAGACTTAAATAGTAAGGCGCTTGCAATTCGAATGCCCAGCCCATCGCAATCAGCAAGCTCAGCATAACGAGCTGGAAAAATGCAATCCAGCCTACAATCTTGTCACCAAACAAAATCGCTGTCGACTTAATTCCCGCCTTCAAGTCGTCCGGCTTATCACCTACCGCATAGGCAGTGTCATAAATCAAAGACCAAACCATAGTAGCCGCAAACACAAGCCAAGCTGCGGCAGGTAAAGTTCCGGTAACCGCAGTAAAGCCCATTGGAACCGCCCATGCAAAGGCAGCACCCAAAAATGCTTGTGGCCAATGAGTGTGACGCTTCATAAATGGATAAAGTGCAGCTAAAAATAATGCACCGAGAGATAAGGCAATTGTTTGCCAGTTCAGCATTAAAACTAAGCCAAAAGAAATAAGACACAAAATACCAAAAAAGACGAGTGCTTCTTTTTCAGTTAAAACACCCGTTGCTAAAGGCCGACAACAGGTTCGAGCCACTTGGCCATCAAAGTGGCGATCCGCATAATCATTAATGACGCAACCCGCAGAGCGCATAAGCACCGCACCGGCAATAAAGACCCCAAGAACCCATAACTCTGGCACACCTTCAGCAGCAATCCACAGAGCCCAAAGTGCTGGCCAAAGTACTAGATAGATTCCAATCGGCCGGTTAATTCGTGTTAAATCAATGTAAGCTTGAATTTTGGAAAGCATAAAACCGCTAACAATTAAGCCGCTAAAAACGTATCAATTTCTGATCTGGCCGCAGGCGAGAGTTCAAGGTTAGCCATCTCTTTGCCTTGACGATCTTCATAGTGTAAATGCACTTTTTGATCTTCTTTCGCCCAGTGAATCACATAGCCATAGCCACACAGTTCGGTTTGGCCGACATCTTGGTGTTTAAGCTCCCAACCGTTTTCTGTCATAAAGGTACGCAAAGCCTCGCACTTTGCCGGATCCATTTGTAAATATTGCATTGTTTTTTCCTTTTATTGAAATCATCGCCGATATTTCGTGTGTCTTTGAAAAGACACACGAAAACATTGCGGACTATTATTTCTTATCCGGTTTTTGCCAACCTTTCATGGTCACTTGCTTTGAACGCGATAGTGTTAATTCACCGGCCGGTGAATCTTTGGTAATGGTCGACCCCGCCCCAATTGTCGCACCATCACCAATTTCAACTGGGGCGACAAGTTGACTATCTGAACCAACAAACACCTTATTTCCAATTACAGTCTGGTGTTTATTCACACCATCGTAATTACAGGTAATGCTGCCAGCCCCAATATTACAACCCTCACCCATCAGAGTATCGCCAATATAACTCAAATGATTCACTTTTGAACCAATACCGATTTTGGCTTTTTTAGTTTCAACAAAGTTACCAATACGAACGCTATCAGCCAACTCTGTCCCAGGACGCAAGCGAGCATAGGGCCCAATATTGGCATTTTGTCCAACCACACAATCTTCCAAATGACTAAACGGGTGAATTTGCGTACCTGTAGCTATGATGACATTTTTCAAAATGCAGTTAGCACCCACTTTCACACCATCGGCCAACTTCACTGCTCCTTCAAGAATCACATTCACATCGATTTCCACATCCTGACCAACCTCAACCGATCCTCGAATATCCAAACGCGATGCATCGATAACCGTCGCCCCCTGAACCATTAATTCATTCGCCAATTGCATCTGATAATCACGTTCCAGACTTTGCAGTTGGCACTTATCATTGACCCCCAACACTTCAATCTCTGCTTGCGGTTGTGTGGTTTGCACAGCAAAGCCATCTGCGACGCACATGGCAATAATATCCGTCAGATAAAATTCACCTTGTGCGTTGTTGGATTCAAGTCGAGATAACCAACCTTTAAGTTTCGCACCTTTGGCAGCTAAAATTCCGGTATTCACCTCAGTGATTTTGAGCTGTTCAGGATTTGCATCTTTTTGCTCAACAATCGCCTGCACTGCCAAATGCTGGTCTCGAATGATACGCCCATAACCGCTTGGGTTATCCAAATTAATCGTTAATAACCCCAAAGGGTGCTCATCGGAAACTAAATTCAACAAATCATCCAAAGTGGATTTCGCAGTTAAAGGTACATCTCCATACAACACTAGCACTGTGTCATTATCGGTAATCTCAGGAATTGCCTGTTGCACCGCATGACCTGTTCCTAGCTGTTCAGTTTGGGCGACAAAATCGACACCTTGATCAATCATCGCCTCTTCAATCAAATGAGACTGATGGCCTACAACCGTTAAAATTTGCTCAGCATTGAGTTCCTTCGCCGTATCCACCACATGCTGTAATAGGGTTTTACCAGCTAATGGCTGCAGAACCTTCGGTAAACTGGAACGCATACGAGTGCCTTTACCGGCCGCTAAAATCACAACTTTCATAACTTTCCTTTTAGAAGCACGATTAATCTCGCTTCTATTCATTCTTTAGCCTTGCTATTGAACTTAGCTCAAAACTCGCTAGGGCGTTAGCGAAAAAGGCTTTTTTCGAGAAGTGTAGCGCAGTTTACACGAAGTAAATGAGCAACGCATCGCAGAAAAAAACCTTTTGCAGTTTGCCATAATAGAGTTTTGATCAAGTTCTGACACTTAGACGATATAGCAATGGGATTGTGAAGAGTGTCAACAGAGTTGACACAAAAATTCCCCAAACAATCGCTGTCGCCACAGGGCTAAACATAAGTGAATGACCACCTGATCCCAATGCCAAAGCCATTAAGCCGGACATCGTTGTAGTGGCAGTAATAATAATCGGTGTTAAGCGGCGGCGAGCGGCATAGACAATGGAGTGCAAAATACTCATCCCTTGAATACGACGCTCATTAGCTGCCGCAATCAACACAATTGCTGAATTCACTGCAATTCCAGACAGCGCCACCACCCCATAAAGAGTGTAAAGACTCAGCGGATTATTACTCAACCACAATCCGTAAGCCACACCGGTAAACGCCATTGGAATGGTTACCAAAATGATGAGAGGCTGAAGATAACTATTAAACTGCGCTCCCAAAATCAGATACATAATCCCAATACCTAGAATAAAGAGATATTGCATTGCCTCAAGCGATTCGTTGATTTCATCTAGTTCGCCCGAAAAATCCAAATTAATCCCCGGATGCTGCGACTGAATTTTCGCCCATTCATCCTGTAGAATTTGGTTAGCAACTAATGTATCGGTTTGCGTTTTATCCAAATCGGCTTCTAAGGTAATAGCTCGACTAAAGTTGTGGTGCTTCAAGGTCACAAAGCCTTGCCGCACTTCAGCTTCTAGCAACTCCGATAAGCTAACCACCCCTTTTGGGGTCGCGATTGGCGTGTTCAACCAGGTATCGATATCCGAGCTGGAACGTGTGTCGCTTTGGATTCGTAAGTCCACCTCTTGGCCATCATTATTCAATTGCGCGACCACTTCACCATCCGCCATAAGACGTAAGGTTCTAACCACAGTTAAAGGATCTAACCCTGTTGCACGTATCGCAGGCATGTCCAAATGAGTAATCAGTTGTTGCGACCCTAGACTCGCATCATTGGTAATATCCGTTGCGCCGGGAATCTGTTCAAGAATTTGAGTTAAATCGCCAATGGCTGCCAGAATTGTTTCGTAATCTTCACCACGCACTTTTACACTAATCGGCTTGGAACTGGGCGGCCCACCTGACATTTTCAACAAACTGACTTTTGCACCGGCCGGTGCAATTTGTGGAAGCTTCTCTCGCAGAACTTCAATTATCTGATTCACATCGGTGGAGTTTTCAGTAGGCTCCGCCAAACTGACAAACAACTGACCATATTGATCACCTAGCTTGGGTTCGGTTTCCGTAAACATCTGTCCTGAATAAGCAGTAATGGAACGAATATCTTCAGGCTTGGTCAGGCCGCGTACTTGATGCTCTACCTCCTTGACCTTTTGCAAAGTGGCTTCGAGTTCAGTGCCGGATGGCATTTCAACATTGACATAAAAAATACGCAAAGTATCGCTGGCAAAGAAGTTGGTTTCGATTTTTCCAGAAGCCATTAGCCAAACCGAAGAGCCGACTGCACTCAATAAAAATCCGATGGTTAACACTGGGTGTCGAAAACTTTTAATCAGAAGTTTGCCATAAGTATTACGCAACTTCATAAGCAAGCGTTCACGCGGTGAAGTGAGATGATGACTTTGCGATAAGCTCAGGTGCAATAAATGCGTTTGTGATGGCAAAATCCAAAAAGCTTGAATTAAGCTAATGGTTAACGCAATCGCTACAACCAGAGGCACCACTCGCATGAAATCGCCCAAAATCCCCGGCATTAACATCAGCGGTAAAAAGGCAGCAATCGTGGTTAACACTGCGGCAAAAATCGGCCAACCAATCTCTTTCATAGCTTCCAATGCTGCATCAATGGTATTTAACCCCTGATGCAATCGATACAGCATCGCCTCCACCATAACTACCGCAACATCGACCAACATACCTAATGCAATCACCACACCGAGCAATACAGTCAAATTCAGCGTATCACCACTAAAATATAACACTGAAAACACGCCAGCCAGTGCAAATGGGATGGCCAAGCCAACTAAAAGTCCTACACGCCATCCCAAAAATAGCCAACTAACCAACAGAACTAAAATCAATCCCTGCAAAGCATTGTTTTCCATTAACGAAATTGCGTTTTTCGTCGGTAGAGTTTGATCGTCTGCCAAAATGGCAGTGACACCTTCGACACTACTCTGTGCGTTGTAGATTTCTAAATAGCTGTCAATCTCTTGAATCAATTCAATGGTATTACTTCGGTCTTTTTTCATCACTGCCAGCAACACCGCTGGTTGATCTTCAAAAGAGACCTGCTGTGCAGCACGCTCTTGACCAAATGTAATTTGAGCAACTTGCGATAAGGATAATTCGGTTTCTCCTAATGGAATCTTTAAATGCGCCAAGTCTTCCGGCGCAATACTTTGCCCTAAATGACGCACCAACCAGTTTTTTTCTGCAATCGAGATTTTCCCAGCGGCGGTATCCTGCCATTGCGAGGCGACAATATCGGCCAACTGTGCAGGAGTGAGCCCATGATTCGCCAAAGCGGCTGAGTCAATGGTGACTTGTAGCTCAGGATCATTCAGGCCGACCGTATCGACGCGATCAATGCCTTCAATTCGTTCAAGTTCACGTTGCAAAAGATACGAATTTGCACGCAAGATTTCATCATAAGCTTGACCCTTAAGCACTACCATTGCACTTGGATAAGCATTCGCACTCGTGATTTCAAGAATAGTGGGGTCAATGGTATCTTCGGGCAATTCGGATTGTTTATTTTGAATTTCTCGACGAAGGTCGTTAACCCTTTTATCAAAGGTTCGAGTATCAATATCCTCAAAGCGCAATAAGATGTTCGACAAACCGACACGGGACGTTGATGAGACGAAATTAACATCTCGCACTTTTCTCAGTGCATCTTCCAATGGTTGGGTCACTCTCTTTTCGATATCTTCTGCACTTGCACCAGGTAAAGCTGTAACAATCACAATCCAATTGAAGTTAATCGTAGGGTCTTGCTGGCGTGGCATATTTTGATAGGAGAACAACCCAATCGCTAGCACTAGAACAAATACTAAATTAGTAAGAACCGTGTTGGAAAGTAATGCTCGCATCAAATTTACCTATTTATTCAATCCGATCGCCATCTTGCAGACCCAGCTGACCTTCCACCACGATATTCAATGATTGCCAACCGGCTGGCAGTTTTGCAGCTCGTCCAATCTGAGCGACTTCAATTACTTTAAATTTAGCAACCTGATTTTCAACGACAAATACCCCGACTTGCTTATGCCTTTGCACTAAAACATCTGCAGGTAAATATGAAATCGATTCTTGAACCAGCACTACGCCTTGTTGGCCTAATAATAAATCTTCAGGTGCCTTATACCAAACGTGTAGCATTTTTGACTGGGGATCAAGGGCTTTTGATTGTCTAAGAAGTCTTAGCCTAGTGGTTGAGTCGTCGATATTTAGCCAAACGGCATTGGATAAAGTTTTTACATTGTTAATAGCCAATGGAATGCGTACTTCAATTTCTGCCTGTTCCAGCTGTTTTATTGAAACAATAGGCGAACCGGGGTTGAGCCAACTGCCTACGCCAGTCATTTTTTCAACAATCACACCTTTAAAAGGTGCTTTGATTGTGCAACGTTCAATGTTACGTTTGTGCATTCGTTGCTGTAGTTCCAAGGAATTAAGTTGTGCTTCCAGAACTTGTTTCCGAGCAAGTGCTTCATCTCTAGACGCGTCTGAAGTCAAACTACGGTTTTGTAAGTTTTTTAATCGCTCATACTGCAACTCAGCCAAATGTAAATTTGCCAATAATTCATTTCGAGAAATTTTAGTTAACGCTAATTGGTCTTCAAAATCACGACAATCCAATCTCGCAATAACTTTACCGGCCGGTAAAACTTCACCTTCCTTAATAGACAACTCTTTCAATTGGGCACTCAACTGAGAACTAATTTGACTTGTTGATTGTGAAATGACTTCAGCGCTAAATTCATACACAGGAAAAAATACTAGGTCTTGAATTGGCCGTGTTTGAACGCTTTGAGAAAAGCTTAAAGACGAGTAGAAAAAAGAAAGTAATAGCAACCAACGCATCGCTTTAACCCTTTGAAGAGGAAATCTTATTGTAGCGATTGATGAGTGTCTTAAAAGAAAATTTAGGGCATAAAAAAAGCGAGCCGAAGCTCGCTTTTTCAGTACAGGGGTAACAATTAAGCCATCCCAGTCTTTTGTAGGCGATCACGCAACTTAGTCAGTGCTTGAATTTGACCTACGGCTTCGGCTAATTCAATCTGAGCACGAGCGATGTCGGTTTCTGATTGTGCATTTTCCATAGCCTCTTCAGCTGCACGTTTTGCTTCTTCGGCTTGTGCTTCATCCAAATCCGCTGCACGAATTGCTGTATCCGCAAGGATAGTGACAACTGATGGTTGGATTTCGATAATGCCACCGTTGACGTAGAAGATACCTTCTTCGTCACCAGAAACAACGCGAACTGCGCCCGGTTTTAGCGAGCTTAAAAACTGGGTGTGGTGAGGTAGGATGCCTACTTCACCATCGGCAGCCTGTGCGAAAACTTGCTCTGCTTTACCAGAGAAGATTGAACCTTCCGCACTTACAACATCTACTTGCATTGTGACTGCCATAATAAATTACCCTTGATATTTTTTCGCGTTCTCTAGAACTTCGTCGATGTCCCCAGCGTACATAAACGCTTTTTCAGGAATATCGTCTAGCTCACCAGATGCGATCATTTTGAATCCACGAATCGTTTCTTTCAGTGGAACATAACGACCATCTTCACCAGTGAAGACTTTCGCTACGAAGTAAGGCTGAGAGAAGAAACGTTGCATCTTACGAGCACGCGCAACTAAGTTACGGTCTTCTTCAGAAAGCTCGTCCATACCAAGGATCGCGATGATGTCTTTCAACTCTTTGTAACGTTGTAGCGTTTGCTGAACGTTACGTGCAACATCATAGTGCTCTTGACCAACAACTTGTGGGTCTAGCTGACGTGACGTAGAGTCTAGAGGATCGATTGCTGGGTAGATACCTTGTTCCGCGATACCACGGTTAAGTACTACTGTTGCATCCAAGTGAGCAAACGTTGTTGCTGGAGCAGGGTCAGTCAAGTCATCCGCAGGAACGTAAACGGCCTGGATAGATGTGATAGAACCTGTCTTAGTTGACGTGATACGCTCTTGAACCTGACCCATCTCTTCAGCTAGGTTAGGTTGGTAACCTACCGCAGAAGGTAGACGACCTAGAAGTGCAGATACCTCAGTACCCGCTAGCGTGTAACGGTAGATGTTATCTACGAAGAATAGAACATCACGACCTTCATCACGGAAGAACTCAGCCATTGTTAGACCAGTCAACGCAACACGTAGACGGTTACCTGGTGGCTCATTCATCTGACCGTAAACTAGGGCAACTTTGTCAAGTACGTCTGACTCTTCCATTTCATAGTAGAAGTCGTTACCTTCACGAGTACGCTCACCAACACCTGCGAATACAGAGTAACCACTGTGCTCGATAGCGATGTTACGGATAAGCTCCATCATGTTTACGGTTTTACCAACACCGGCACCACCGAATAGACCAACTTTACCACCTTTCGCGAAAGGACAAATCAAGTCAATTACTTTAACACCTGTTTCTAGTAGATCTTGAGAAGCTGCTAGCTCATCAAATGCTGGAGCTTGACGGTGGATAACCATTTTTTGCTCAGCTTCTACTGGACCAGCCATATCAATCGCGTTACCAAGAACGTCGAAAATACGACCTAGTGTTGCTTTACCTACTGGTACAGAGATTGGCTCACCAGTATTTGTTACTGCCATGCCACGCTTAAGACCGTCAGATGAACCCATCGCGATACCGCGAACTGTGTTATCACCGACCTGCTGTTGCACTTCGATCGTTAGATCCGTTGCATCAACTTTTAACGCGTCATAGATTTTTGGTAAATCAGCACCTTTGAATTCGACGTCAACAACCGCGCCGATTACTTGTACTATTTTTCCACTCATAATCTTTAACCTTTTATTGAAACTTTCAAACTTATACAGCCGCTGTACCAGCAACGATTTCTGAAATTTCAGCTGTGATCGCAGCTTGACGCGCCTTGTTGTAAGACAACTTCAATTCATTGATCATTTCACCCGCATTGTCAGTCGCGTTCTTCATCGCAATCATACGAGCACCTTGCTCACACGCTGCGTTTTCAACGACTGCACCAAATACAGTTGCTTCAACATAACGACGCATTAATAAGTCCAGTGCCGTTGGAGCATCTGGCTCATATAGGTAATCCCAATGCGTTTCGTCAGTTTTATCATCAGCTTGTAATGGAACCAGTTGGGAAACAGTTGGATCTTGAGACATTGTGTTTACAAACACGTTTGATGCGATATGAACTTCGTCCAAATCACCGGCATCAAATTTATCTAGAACAACTTTTACTGTACCGACTAGGTCCTCAATGTGTGGAGTATCACCAAGATCAGAAACAGAAGCGGCAACATTACCACCGTATGAACGGAAGAATGTTTTTGCTTTGTTTCCAACCAATGCTAGTTCTACTTCTACACCAGCTTCTTGCCAAGCTTTCATCTTCGGCAAGATCTTACGGAATAAGTTTGAGTTTAAACCACCACAAAGACCTCGATCAGAAGAGACGACAATTAAGCCAACGCGTTTGACGCTGTCACGCACTTGAGTATAAGGATGCTTATACTCAGGGTGAGCACCGGCTACGTGACCAATGACTCTCTTCACTTTTTCGACGTATGGCTGAGTCGCTTCCATGCGAGCTTGCGCTTTACGCATTTTAGACGCCGCAACCATTTCCATGGCTTTGGTGATTTTTTTGGTATTCGTTACGGACTTAATTTTCGCCCGTATTTCTTTACTACCGCCTGCCATGGCCTACTCCTTACTCTTAGTAAACGCCGTTTGCTTTGAACTCTTCAATAGCTGCTTTCATGTCTGCAGCAATATCATCGTTCCACTTACCACCATCATTGATGGTTGCAACTAGGTCAGTTTTACTTGAGTTTAGGAAAGCATGCATAGCAGCTTCGAAATCTAGTACTTTTTCAACTTCGATATCGTCTAGGAAACCTTCGTTAGCAGAGAACAAAGAAGCAGCCATCTCAGCGATTGTTAGCGGAGAGAATTGCTTTTGCTTCATTAGCTCAGTGACACGCTTACCACGTTCCAACTGTGCTTTAGTTGCTGCATCTAGATCAGAAGCAAACTGTGCGAAGGCCGCAAGTTCACGGTACTGAGCTAGGTCAAGACGGATACCACCACCAAGTTTCTTGATCGCTTTAGTCTGAGCTGCACCACCAACACGCGATACAGAAAGACCAGCGTTAACCGCAGGACGGATACCTTGAGAGAACATTGCTGTTTCAAGGAAGATCTGACCATCAGTGATCGAGATAACGTTAGTTGGAACGAAAGCTGATACGTCACCGGCTTGAGTTTCAATAATTGGAAGAGCAGTCAATGAACCAGTCTTACCTTTTACTTCACCGTTAGTGAAACGCTCTACATAGTCCTCAGATACACGAGCAGCACGCTCAAGTAGACGAGAATGAAGATAGAAGATGTCACCTGGGAATGCTTCACGACCTGGTGGACGACGAAGTAGTAGTGAAATCTGACGGTAAGCTTGCGCTTGCTTAGATAAATCATCATAAATGATCAAAGCATCTTCACCACGGTCACGGAAATACTCACCCATCGCACAACCAGCGTAAGCCGCTAGGTATTGTAGTGCTGCTGGATCAGATGCATTCGCTGCAACAATAACCGTGTTATCCATCGCACCAGTTTCTTCTAGTTTACGACGAACGTTGTTAACAGTAGATGCTTTTTGACCCATCGCTACGTAAACACACTTAACACCAGTGTCTTTTTGAGAGATGATTGCGTCGATTGCAATAGCTGTTTTACCAGTCTGACGGTCACCGATGATCAACTCACGCTGACCACGACCTACAGGAATCATTGAGTCGATAGACTTAATACCTGTCATCATCGGCTGATCAACTGATTTACGATCGATTACACCAGGAGCGATACGCTCGATTGGTGAAGTAACCTTAGTGTCGATTGGACCTTTACCGTCGATTGCACGGCCTAGACCGTCAACAACACGACCCATCATTTCTGGACCGACTGGTACTTCAAGAATTTTTCCAGTACAAGTAACTTTTGCACCTTCAGAGATGTGCTTGTATTCACCAAGAATTACCACACCGATTGAATCACGCTCTAGGTTAAGCGCCATACCGAATGTAGTTTCATCAAATTGAACCATCTCACCATACATTACGTCTGAGACACCGTGAACACGTGCGATACCATCAGCGATGCTAACGACTGTCCCTTCGCTGCCAGACTCAGCCGCACCGTCAAAACCGGCAATGCGGTCTTTAATTAGGCTGCTGATTTCAGAGGCATTCAATTGCATGTTTGTTCCTCTCCATTATTGGGCGATTGCTGCGCCAAGTTTATTCAGTTGGGATTGTGCTGAGCCATCTAGCGCCCAGTCACCGACCATAATCTTAATGCCGCCGACCAATGAAGCATCTACTTCATATGTGATCTCTACTTCGGCATCAAACTTAGCATTTAAAGCAGCACTTAATTTATTCTTCTGCTCATCCGTTACGTCAAAAGCGGATACAACCGTTGCACGCACACGTTTTTCTTCTTCGGCCTTCAAAGCTTCATATTGCCCTGATACTTCAGTTAGTGCTTGTAAACGTTTGTTTTCTGCCATTGCAGCTAACAGGTTTTTACCTTGTGTGGTCAGTTTGTCACCCATCACCGCTTCAAATACAGAAAGAATTTCTGCTTGGCTGCGTGAAGGATCATCCATTAAAACTTGCATAGCTTGATCTGCAGCAATTGCAGATAAGTTTGCAAGTTGGTCTGACCAAGCTGCTAGGCTTTGCTCTTCTTTCGCAAGAGCAAAAACTGCTTCAGCGTAAGGTCTTGCAATTTTCATTAATTCTGCCATAGAGTCTTACCCTTAGATTTGTTTTACTAGGGCTTCTAGCATGTCGTTATGCGCAGCAGCGTTAACTTCTTTTCCTAGAATCTTCTCTGCACCAGAGACTGCAATTGTCGCCACTTCTTGACGTAATTGCTCTCTTGCACGACTTACTTCTTGCTCTATTTCTGCTTGGGCGGAAGCTTTGATACGTTCTGCTTCTTCGGTTGCTTTTACTTTCGCATCTTCTACGATTTCAGAACCGCGCTTTTCAGCTTGACTTAGAACGTTTTGAGCTTGAGCTTTAGCATCTTTAAGCACATCTTTGGCTTTTTGTTCAGCTAGCTCTAACTCATGCTTACCTTTCTCAGCAGCCGAAAGACCATCAGCAATTTTCTTCTGACGCTCTTCCATTAACTTCGAAAGTGGCCCCCACAGCACTTTGTTCACAAACCAGATCAATAGCACAAATGCAATAATCTGGATGAGAAGCGTTGCGTTAATACTCACAGTGGTTACCTCGCCATTCGTTAGTAATTATTTAATCAATAATATGGTTACAAGTTACTACTTGGGATTAAGCACCCATTGCAGCTTGCATTGCACCAACGAATGGGTTAGCGAATAGGAACCACATTGCGAAAGCTAGGATAATGAATGGGAAAGATTCCATAAGACCAGCGAAGATGAACATGTTAGTCATCAAAGCAGGACGCATTTCAGGTTGACGTGCGATACCTTCTAGAGTCTTAGAACAGATTAGACCCCAACCGATAGCTGAACCCAGACCAGCAGCAGCCAAGATTACACCAACACCGATTGCTGTAGCAGCATAAATATCCGCAATAAATTGAGCTTCCATTTAGATTACTCCTTAAAGTTTAAAGTTAAAGTTAAAAAAAGCTTTTTACTCAGGCATTCCTAAGAACGCTTAAGTAGGTGCGCTTAAACCCTTTTAAAGCCCCTCCGAAAAGGAGCTTTAGATTTCATATTGTTTATCGAGGGATTAGTGACCTTCGTCGTGTGCCATTCCAAGATAAACAATGGTGAGCACCATAAAGATGAATGCTTGTAGCGTGATGACCAACAAGTGGAAGATCAACCAGCCTAGATCAAGCACAACTTGTAGTGGCGCCCAGAATAGGGCAGCGGCACCCACTGCTAGAGTTCCACCGATCAAAGCGATCAGCAGGAATACCAATTCCCCTGCGAACATGTTACCGAACAAACGCAGAGCAAGAGATAGAGGTTTAGAAACTTCTTCGATCAACGTCATAACGATGTTGAATGGCACGAAGAACTTCCCGAATGGGTGGAATAGGAACATCTTAGTGAAGCCCCAAACACCTTTAATTTTAATGTTGTAGTACAGGATCAATGCAAACACTGTGAATGCCATCGCCAGAGTCGTATTCAAGTCCGTTGTCGGAACGACTTTTAAATAGGCGTGAGAATCACCTGTGATGATTTGGAACAACCAAGGGAGTAGATCGACTGGAATCAAATCCATAAAGTTCATTAGCCAAACCCATAAGAAAATGGTCAATGCTAATGGAGCGATTAGAGGATTGTGACCTGGGAAGGCATCACGAACATTGGTCGCGACAAAATCTAAAATTGATTCCACAAAGTTTTGGAAGCCACCTGGGGTTCCGCTTTCAAGCTGTTTACCCAAACGAGCTGCAACAAAAATAATCAGCGCACCTAGTAAAAAACTTACCACAATTGTATCCATGTTGAAGGTCCAGAAACCTTCCCCGATGGTGTTATTGGTCAAGTGGTGTTGGATATACTCGACCGTTCCCATTTTCTCAGCCAATGGTCTACTCCTTAGTCAGTCAAACGTCTTTTCCCTTTCAGGTTGAAAAGTTGTCCAATTTGCATCAATACAAAGGTAATGATGACTGGAAACGCTTCACTCTGATCGAGATAAGACAGCCCTAAAACAAACAACACAGCCAACAAAATAAATCTGATGACTGCACTCGTATATAAAATCAGCATGCCCGCTTTTGGATCCTCTGCGGCTTTTTTGTTTGCTCGGGCAAATGTCCATTGCAACATTGCAATATTTACCAAACCAACAAAAAAACCGTAGCCGGATGCCAAAGCTTGGCCTTGCGTCGTATAAAAAACGACGACTAAAATTCCAATAATGCCTTGAACTTTATAGGCTGTATCCAGATTTTTAATCATCTTTCTTCTCTGGTTCGTAATGATCTAAACGTTGAGTCACACGAATCACTTTCTGGATACCACCAATAAAGCCCAACAATGCACACGCCAACATAAAGATCGGGCGTGTGTCAAAAACTTCATCCAGTGCATAACCGACTAAAAAGCCAGCAACGATCATCGAAGTAAAAATGGAACCGGCGCTTAGCATAAGATAATTTGCTGCTGGGCCTGGCGCACCGTTTGGTTTCTTTTCGTTTGATGAACCTTCCGGTGTTGACATCCAAATTCCTCGGCTAGTCGTTATATTTCATGCACAGTATTACGTAGGTCATTTTGATTTCTAACCTAAACGGTCGCATATGTTAATGTTTTATTCGAATAATTGCTAGCTGTATCGGGCTGATTTTTAAGCTTTTTTAAAGCCTGGCATTTCCACCTAATTCCGTTCTAGTAGTCAGCTAACGCATCAAAAACTATTTGTTGTGATTTTATGCATGGAAATCACTATATAAGCTTTTTATATCGACATATATTAGCTTTTACTTATTCTTTACCGGCAGGTGACATTTAGGATTGTAAGTAATTTAAAACTTTTAAAAATTCATTTTGATCTTGGAATCGGATCTCAATTTTTCCTTTCCCATCTGCCTTCTGAGAAATTTTCACTTTTGAACCGATCAAACTGTGTAAATGTTTTTGCTGGGTATTAATATATTCTTTTTGCTGTTCACTCAATTCATCTGGCTTTGATGTCTCAGCTGATTCTTCAATCTGTAAGACTTTTTGCGCAGCCTCTTCCATTTGACGCACAGACCATGAATTTTCAATGGCTTTAGAAATCAGGTCTGTTTGCAGATCTTCTGGAAAGCTAATTACGCATCGCGCATGCCCCATTGAAATTTGACCGTTGTGAAGTGCATCTTGGATAGATTGGGGAAGTTTGAGAAGGCGCAATAGATTAGAAACGGCAGAACGTGAGCGACCCACGGCTTCAGCAACCGCTTGCTGGGTTAAATCAAATTCTTTAATTAAACGTTTTAAACCTAGTGCGGTTTCAATTGGATTTAAATCTTCACGTTGAATATTTTCAATCAACGACATGGCCAATGTTGTTTGTGCATCTGTGGTACGAATAATGACGGGAACTTTTTCTAGTCCTGCCAATTTTGACGCACGCCAGCGACGTTCACCAGCAATAATTTCATACTTATCTTCATCAATTTCACGCACAATAATCGGCTGAACGAGACCTTGAGCTTGAATGGAGTCCGCTAGCTCTTGAAGCGCGCCATCATCAAAGGTTTGACGAGGTTGATATTCACCGGGTTGTAGTTGGCGAATCGAGAGCTTATCAACACGCTGTTCATTTTGGCTGTTTTGACTTTTCTGCTTAGCGCCAAGCATGGCCTGAATACCACGACCACCCATTCCTGAACGTTTTTTTACCACGGTTGAATCCTCGTTTAATTTGGTAATTTGTTTTTATTGAAAATCACCCAACTCTTTAATCAAAAGCGTTTAAATCCTTGAATGGCCGACTAGAGCAATCTTGGAGTTTAAATCACGTTTTTTGCAAGAACTTAGATGACTAAAAACAGCCGATTAGACTTTAGTTTTCCGAATAATTTCATTGGCGAGTGCCAAATAAGCAATCGCACCATTAGACGCGATGTCATATTCCAAAATCGGCTCTCCGTAACTCGGTGCTTCTGCAAGGCGCACATTTCGCGGTACAATCGTTTGCAACACTTGCATTCCAAAATGACTGACTAACTGGTTTGAGACATCATTTGCTAAATTGTTACGGCGGTCATGCATAGTACGAAGAAGACCATCAATTTGTAATTTGCCATTCAATTGCTCTTGAACCGTTTCAATCGTATCCATTAAGGCCGACAAACCTTCCAAAGCAAAAAACTCACACTGAACCGGCACAACAATTCCGTCTGATGCCGTCAGAGCATTGATGGTCAACATGTTCAAAGTCGGAGGGCAATCAATCAAAATCACGTCATATTGCGTTCTGACTTTCTTTAGAGATTTACGTAGACGCTTTGGCCCCATATCCTCTTCAAGCAAAGCTACTTCGGCTGCGGTCAAGTCAGCATTCGCTGGTAACAAATCCAGATCCGATGCTTCAACATGCAGCACACATTCTTTAAAACGTGCTTCACCAATGAGTAGCTCAAAAACAGAAATAGGCAGTTGTTCTTTATCCACGCCAACCGAAACGGTCGCATTGCCTTGTGGGTCAAGATCCACCAATAAAACCTTCTTTTTTAAGCGCGCCAAGGCAGCGGCTAAATTGACTGCGGTAGTTGTTTTGCCAACGCCCCCTTTTTGATTGGCAACTGCAATGACTCTGCCCACTATTAACCCTTTGTGTTTTCGGTTTTTATTAGTTTTATCAAACGTCGCTCAGCATTTAATCCTGGAACGTTTAATTCAATTTGTTCATCCAGCTTTGCATTTTGCGGCAAAATATCCAAAGGTTCAAAATCTTTTTGTGCTTTCATCGCCCACCAAACCCCACCGGCCGGTAACAAATCATTGGTCCAATAAAGCATATCTTCTAAAGCCGCAAATGCTCTAGAAATCACCGCATCATAAAGAGGTTCAGGATGATGCTCTTCAACGCGACCATGAATCACTTGGGTATTCACCAACCCTAATTCGGCTTTGGCTTGAATCAAAAAACGGGTTTTCTTACTATTACTGTCCAGCAAATCAATTTGCGCATCTGGGTAACAAATCGCTAAAGGAATTCCTGGCAATCCGCCCCCAGTACCAACATCAATTAACCGTGTCGGTTGAATATGAGGCACCACCGCCAAAGAGTCTAATAAGTGCTTTACGAGCATTTCTTGCGGATCTCGAATGGCTGTGAGGTTATAGACCTTATTCCACTTCTGTAAAAGTTCAAGATATTGCAACAGCTTGGTAACTTTTTCATTCGCCAATTCCAAGCCTAATTGCTTTAAACCATCTCTAAGCTGATTCTCTAAACTCATTATGCCAATTTCTCCGCCTGACTCTGCGGCTGCCCCTGAGTTTGGCCTTTCGTAGAACGATGCTTTTTAATCTCAATCAGCAAAATCGAAATTGCTGCCGGCGTAATTCCTTGAATACGACTCGCCATACCCAAATTCGCCGGCCGGTGATCGCGTAACTTCTGCTTGACCTCATTCGATAATCCAGAAATTTTATCCAAATCCAAGTCCTCAGGAATTTCGACTTTTTCGGAACGCTGAACCTTTTCAATCTGTTCCATTTGACGAGCAATGTACCCAGAGTATTTAGCATCAATTTCGACTAATTCAACCACCTGCGGACTTTTTAATCCGTCACCAAACACTTCGAGTTCTGACATGGCGGTATAGCTGACTTTTGGACGCTTCAATAAATCATAAAGCGTTTGCTCTTTGGATAAAGGCAGTTCCATTAACTCTTCCGCGCGCTTAGCATCTTTGTGCGCGGGATAAATCCACGTTTCTTTTAAGCGCTGCAACTCTTGTTCCAACGCTTCATATTTCGCCTCAAAAGTCGCCCAACGAACATCATCAATTAGCCCCATTTCTCGTGCTTTAGGCGTTAAACGCTGATCGGCATTATCTTCACGCAACATCAAACGGTATTCCGCACGCGAAGTAAACATTCGATAAGGTTCATTGGTTCCCATGGTAATCAAGTCATCAGCCAATACGCCCAAATACGCTTTGTCACGAGTTGGATACCACTGTTCATTGTCTTGCGCACGACGCGCGGCATTCATCCCCGCAAGCAATCCTTGCGCAGCGGCTTCTTCATAGCCAGTAGTGCCATTGATTTGACCGGCAAAAAACAGACCGTTAATTGCGCGTGTTTCCAACGTCGGTTTTAAGCCGCGTGGGTCAAAGTAATCGTATTCAATTGCATAACCTGGACGCATAATGCGCGCATTTTCCAAACCATCCATTGAACGAACAATTTGCATTTGCGTTTCAAATGGCAAACTGGTGGAAATCCCGTTTGGATAAAGTTCAGTGGTGTTCAAACCTTCTGGCTCAATAAACACTTGATGCTTGTCTTTATCCGCGAACCGCATGACCTTGTCTTCAATCGATGGGCAATAGCGCGGGCCAACTGAATCAATCTCACCTTGATCAGAATACATCGGCGACTGATCCAGTGAATTCATAATCGCTTCGTGGGTTTTCGGATTCGTGTAAGTTATGTAGCAAGGAATCTGCTCTGGGTGCATATCACGATTCCCCATATAGGAAAATACTGGTGCCGGATTATCTCCCGGTTGCGCCTGCATTTTTGAGAAATCAACCGTCTTAGCATCAATCCGTGGCGGTGTTCCGGTTTTTAAACGTCCAACCGGTAAGTCGAGCTCTCGCAACTTCGCAGCCAAACGATTGGCTGGTTCATCTCCTGCACGACCGCCTTCGTAGTTTTGCAAACCAATATGAATCCGGCCGGCTAAAAAAGTTCCTGCCGTTAACACCACATTTTGCGAATAGAACTTTAAGCCCATTTTGGTGACCACACCACTGACCTGTTCACCTTCTAGCAGAATATCTTCTACCGGCTGCTGGAATAACGTTAGATTCGGTTGATGCTGCAGAGTTTCTAAAATCGCTGCTTTATACAACAAACGATCGGCTTGCGCCCGCGTTGCCCGAACCGCTGGGCCTTTGGATGCGTTCAGGGTACGAAATTGAATTCCAGCCTTGTCAGTTGCCAGTGCCATTGCACCACCCATTGCATCGACTTCTTTTACCAAATGGCCTTTACCAATACCACCAATGGCTGGGTTACAAGACATCTGCCCAAGCGTGTCAATATTGTGGCTCAATAATAGCGTCTTTTGACCCATTCGCGCTGCCGCCAAGGCCGCTTCAGTTCCTGCGTGGCCACCGCCAACAACAATCACATCATAATGTGTAAACTGATTATCCATACTCAACACTCTTACCCTGCTCATTACAGACTTTTCGCTAGAAAAATCTTACCATTGGTCGCATAATTGACGTTCTACAACCTTGTTGTATAAAACTCAGCAAACGTACTATTTTACCATAGACAATTTTTTTACAGCCATGCTCTGGAGGTTTTCCATGCATAAAACCAAATTTTTTAGTGGGCTAATTACCAGTCTTGCAATCATAGGTTTGTTTAGCGCCTGTTCAAGTGCTCCGCCAAGTCACATGATGAATATCAAACAAGGACAAACTTTTGAGCTCAAAGTGCCAATTGATATTCCAGCAGGAAGTGCAAAAACATATATACAATTTGGCAAAGTTACCGGCCGGTCCTTTAACCAAACTGAGCAACATTGTCGAATTGAAATTAATGAACTGCAAAATCAAACCACCACAATTCAACCTGAGCAATTCAAAATTTCAAATGTAGAGATTGGCGAAGAACAAATTGCCGCAAAAACTTTACCGGCCGGTGGAATTCAATTGGCGTTTGTTGGCAACGCGATGGCTTTTGGCGATAATCAACGCCCAGAAACCATGGATTATGTTCATTTTTACTTAGACTCAACTCAGCAGCCAAATGTTTTAAGACTGACCTGCTCTGGAGCGCTCAGTAATGGTAACCCATTTGATGAGCCTAGAAGCCATCGACCACAAAGAGAACAAATCAATCAAATCCTTGGGACAATTGGTCAAATGTAGCATTTTCACCAAGTAAAAATACTTCACCTCAAGAAACTACTACAAATTTGCTTTTCCTGAATCATGCTCCAGAGCCTATAAAAATAGTCGCTGGAGCAATCTTCAAGCCTCTAATCCTCTAAAAACCGTCCTTGAATCCCTTTTCCCGCCTGTGGTAGGGTTAAAAACAACTTAATTTTACGTTGTTGTCCGATTATCTGTATGAGAAACCAGAATCTCTCAAAATAGTCGCTTCCAAGGAGTTTGTTTTGAAAAAACTATTACCACTGTCTATTGCTGCCATCATTGCGCCTGGAACAGTAATGGCCGAATTAACTATAGATGCTTACGGTTCATTACGTGTTCAAGCGGAATCAGTATCCGTTGATCGACTCAGCGCCACCTCTCAAAGCTTGGGAGACGACGACAGCTATACAGGCATTAGAGATGCCTATTCTCGCTTTGGAGTTTCGGCGAACTACCCTCTAAACAATGGAACTACCCTTGGTGCAAACATTGAAATCCCCTTCAACTCAGCAGAATTGAAAATCAATGATCCAACAGGGTTTGCCGCCTATTACAAAGAGCCAAATTCATTGGATAATAACTATCCTCGACTTTACACTCTCACGGCTTCTGGTGATTGGGGTTCAGTTGCGATTGGTAAACAGTGGCTCACCTTCTACAACTATGTCGCCTACCCAGTCGATTACTTCAGTTCTTTCTACTCAGGTTGGTCAACTTATGCCTATTTCCGCCGTGAAGCCGTTACCTATACCTCCCCTAGCTTTTCTGGATTTAGCTTTGCCGCTTCAGCCGTCGACATCAGCGACTCTCGAGACTCAAGTTATCTAGACACCATGCAGTATGCTCTATCTTATTCCGCGGATGGGTTCACTATTTCCGCAGCAATGGAAGATAAAGAAGAAGAAATTGGTGGCGCCCAAACCTACGGTCTTTCTGCCTCTTATACAACAGGTCCTTGGCGCTTCGCTACGAAATACGAAGAAACTGAACACAACGTTTCTATTTACAACCTTTATGGCTCTTACAACATGGGGAAATACACTTTCAGAGCTCATGTATCTGAAGGTGATGAGGGAGGTTATGCGCCAGGCACAGTAATTCATTTAGGAACTGACTACCAATACACGAAAAACCTTAAAGTATTTGTAGAATATTTCTCTGAAGATACTGGTTATGCAGTCCTACCTGACAAAGACATTGGTGACTACTTAGCTGACAATGGCTACGCTTCCTATGGTAGAGACACTCAGGCCATTGCAATCGGTGCACGTTACGACTTCTAGTATTGATATGAAACCTGCAAAATTAAAAGTCGAAAACGTTTTCAAAGTTTTCGGCGATAATCCCAAGGGCGCTCTTGATCTTGTGGCAAAAGGTCTTAACAAAGATGAAATCTTTGCTAAAACCGGCCATACAATTGGTGTAAACAATGCCTCATTTGAGGTTTTTAAGGGCGAAATTTTTGTCATTATGGGGCTATCTGGCTCAGGAAAATCGACTCTTGTCCGACTTCTTAACCGCCTGATTGAACCCACAACTGGTGATATTTTTATCGACAATGAAAATATTACACTAATCTCTGAAAAACAGCTTCGACAAACTCGTCGAGAAAAAATCTCGATGGTATTTCAGTCATTTGCCTTACTTCCTCACATGTCGGTAGTGGAAAATGCAGCTTTTGGATTAACACTCGATGGCTACGACAAAAAAGAATCGCAACAAAAAGCACTCGATGCACTGGAGCAAGTCGGGCTTGAAGCCTATGCGGATTCTTATCCTTCCGAACTATCAGGCGGAATGCAACAGCGTGTCGGAATAGCCCGAGCATTAGCGACCGGCTCTGAAATTATGCTAATGGATGAAGCCTTTTCTGCACTAGACCCTTTAATTCGCACGGAAATGCAGGATGAATTAATCAAACTGCAAGAAAAAGCCCAGCGCACCATTATTTTTATCTCGCATGATTTAGATGAAGCAATGCGTATTGGTGATCGAATTGCCATTATGGAGCAAGGCAATATTGTCCAAATTGGGACACCTGAAGAAATCCTTCGTAACCCTGAAACAGAATATGTTGAATCCTTCTTTAAAGGCGTCTCAATCAGCGAAGTGCTCTCTGCCAAACACATCATCAACCGCAAATTCTTTACGATTTCAAAAAAAGACAGTCAAGGAATTAAAACCATTAGCCGCTTACTGGATGATTCTGACTATGACTATGCTTTTATAACAAACAGTGATAAGCAATTTATAGGGGTTGCCACTATGGAAACCCTGCAAACAGCCAGTAAAACGACCGATAAAGTCGAGGACGCTTATTTATCTAATGTTTCAACAATTGATTATGAAACGCCACTCAATGAGCTCATAGGGTTAATGGCAGAGGCTCCATGCCCTTTACCAGTGGTAAATGAACATAAGCAGATGATTGGGGTTATGACTCGTGCTAAGTTACTCAAAGCTCTGGATCCAACGTAATGCCCAAATTAGGAAATTTCTATGTCAAATTCTAATCCTTGGGCTGCTGCCTCAGAGCCCGAAACGCAAACTTCACCGGCCGGTGAAACATCAACCTCCAATCCTTGGGGTGCGACTCAATCAAATGATTCAATCGAATCGGCTTCAAATCCTTGGGGTTCTGCAACTACTGACAGCACCGAATCAACCGTAGCCGGAGATACACCCACCACTACAAACGATTGGCTTTCAGAGGCCGGAAAAGCCGATACCACTCAAACCGACTTTTCACTCGCGGACCCGTTTGCGGAAAAGTTAATCCCCTTCGACACCTGGGTTGAAGATGGACTGGACTGGCTAGTGGGTAACTTTCGTGAAGTTTTCCAAGCCATTCGCGTCCCTGTTGATATAACCCTTAGCTCTTTAGAGACCTTTCTGCTGAGTTTAAATCCTTGGGTAGTTCTAATATTTTTCACCTTGTTTGCATGGCAAATCGGTGGGCGAAAACTCGGAATTTTAAGCGCTGTTTCTTTACTCATTATTGGTTTTCTCGGTGCTTGGTCGGAAACTATGGTGACATTAGCTTTAGTCTTTACAGCCGTTCTATTTAGTATGTTAATTGGGATACCTCTAGGAATCTGGATGGGAAAATCAGACAGGGTAAAATCGGTACTGATGCCCATACTGGATGCAATGCAAACCACACCTGCATTCGTCTACTTAATCCCAATCGTTATGCTTTTTGGTATAGGAAATGTTCCCGGAGTGGTTGTGACCATTATCTTTGCACTACCACCTTTGGTTCGTTTAACCAGTTTAGGAATTCGTCAAGTACCGACAGATCTCATTGAAGCTGGGCATGCATTTGGTGCGAGTCCCTTACAAATGCTCTTCAAGATCGAATTGCCCGTTGCTAAAGCCACCATCATGGCTGGGGTTAATCAGAACTTGATGCTATCGCTATCAATGGTAGTTATTGCATCGATGATTGCTGTTGGCGGGCTTGGACAAATGGTGCTTCGGGGTATTGGTCGTTTGGATATGGGATTAGCCGCAATTGGAGGCCTCGCAATTGTATTGCTCGCTATTATGCTTGACCGAATTACTCAAGCCATGGGGCAAGCTCCCAAACATGAGACAACGCATTGGTATCAACGTGAACCACTTTCATGGATTCTTAAAATCTTTCCTTCAAATCAAAACAGAGGATAACTCTAATGAAGAAAACAGACATCTTATTTACTTCTATTCTTGCTACAGCTATGACATCATCGTCTGCATTTGCTGCAAAAGTCACCCCATTCCAAAGTGCCATTGCTGAAGAAACTTTTCAAACGGAAATCGTGAACCGTGCACTCGAAGCTTTAGGACATAATGTAGGCAAAATTAATGAAGTGGACTATGCAGTTGCCTACAAACAAATTTCTCAAGAAGCCAACTCAGACGATATTAGCTTTATGGCAGTGAACTGGGCGCCTTTGCATGAAAATATGTATCAAAAAGCCGGTGGGGATAAGGTTTTCTACCGAAAAGGCGATTATATTGAAGGCTGTGCGCAAGGTTACTTGATTGACAAAAAAACCGCTGATAAACACAACATCAAATACATTAACGATTTGAAGAAACCAGAAATCGCCAAGCTATTTGATAACGATGGTGATGGCAAAGCAGACTTAGCAGGCTGTACACCTGGCTGGGGTTGTGAGAAAGTGATTGAGCACCAACTAGATGCTTATGGCCTTCGTGATACCGTCGAACATAACCAAGGCTCCTATTCTGCCGTTATTTCTGAAACGATTACTAATTACAAACAAGGTAAGCCTGTGGTTTATTACACTTGGACACCTTATTGGGTTTCAGGAATTTTAAAGCCTGGCAAAGACGTCACTTGGCTACAAGTGACGCATACTGCTCACCCCGTTACAAAAGATACCACACTACCTAATGGTGCTAACTATGGTTTTAATGTGAACTCTATGCGTATAGTGGCTAACAAATCGGTTGGTGAAAAGCATCCAGAAGTTGCTAAATTGTTTTCAATTATGAAACTGTCTGTGAACGATGTTTCAGCACAAAACCAATTAATTAAAGATGGTCAAAGCCAACCTTCTGACATTAAACGTCATGTTGATTCATGGATTAAAGCGAATCAACGCACCTTTGATGGTTGGATTTCAACAGCCAAAGCAGCGAAGTAGAGAGAACATATAAACTAAAAAAGGGAGCCAAAAGCTCCCTTTTCCTAAAATTATCTCAATATTAATATTTGGGATAAATCGTCAACAAACACTCAACCTCTTCACGACAACAGCCCAATTCAAATGAAATTTTCGCTAGACGTTGTGCACGATCATTCAAAGATTCCATTGTTTCACCTTTTTCTAAAGCTTCCTGTAGCCATGCAGACAATGTAGAAAGCTCTTTCATCTTGAACTCCATCATGGAAGGCTCAATCCCTTCTTTTTCAAGCAGTTCAATATTCGCATCAAAACGTGCAAGCGCTTCTTCTGCACTAATATTTGTGTCAGCAACAATATTCTTAAAATTTCCATTTCCCGGTAACATATTCTTTTCCTTATCAATTTTGGCGTTATTTTAGTGGAACTACTGTCGCTGCGTACGAGAAATATCAAACTCTTCTTCAAAGTTTGAACGATATGGATTGATATCCAACCCTCCACGACGGACATAACGCGCATAGACCGTTAAGTTTACCGGCCGGCAAACTTTCATAATATCAGTAAAGATTCGCTCGACACACTGCTCATGAAACTCGTTATGCTCACGGAAAGAAATGATATATTTCAACAGGGAAGCTTCATCAATCTTTTTCCCTGAATACCGGACGACTACTGATCCCCAATCCGGTTGACAAGTCACAAGACAGTTAGACTTTAAAAGATGGCTATTAAGCGTTTCCTCATCAACCTCTTCATCCAATGTTTTTAAAAGCGAAGTATCGACCTGGTACTCATTAATTTCAATATCCAGATCATCAATATTTTCACCGGGTAAGTCACCAAATAAGAGTTCATGACCTTCCAATGTTTTAAAATCAACAACAACAGGCGCTCCAGAAGCATCTGATAAATCTTTTTCCATTAACTCAATCACATCCTGTTCAGACTCGAAACGGGTGCCATTAAAACTGTTTAAGTAAAGTTTAAAAGATTTTGATTCTATCAAGTTCGGTGAACTAACCTGAAAGGCAAATTCCGCAATGCGAACAACAGGCTTTCCCTTGGTATTAAGCCAAGATATTTCAAATGCTGTCCAAATATCCAAACCATTAAACGGTAAAGAATTGGCTTTAATACCTAATTCATCACGTTTTTCCTGGCGAGGGATTGGGAATAACAAAGAAGGATCGTACTCAGAACAGTATGGCGTATGTTGGCCTAACTGACTATGACTAGCTGTACCAATGTTAGAAGACATATTACTTACCTACATCAAAGTTACGTAGTGCTGATCGAAAAGCGTTTAATGGATTGATAACTGCATCTGCAATTATCACAGCAAGCCCAATCCAATGATAAAAAGTCGGATCACGACCTTCTACAAAATACAGATAAGCAATTAATCCTGATGCCAACGCAACACAAATGATTGCCCAAAGTTGATCCCAAAAAAAACCTAAAGGTGATAAATCCATTGCTTTAAAGGTTTCTACAAAAAGAATCACAACCACGCCACCAACAAATATAAAACCAGGTGTACCAGTCATTTCAATTCCAAGCTGTTCCACAACAATCAAATAAACAATTACAAGCATCATCCAAGGGAACTTAGAGATTACTCCGACTAAACCATTAACTGGTTTAGAATCAACAGAAACACCCACAAAATACTCCTTTTACAAAAGAGACATCAATGTATGTCATATGAGGTTAAAAATCAAAATATAAAAAAATGAAAAATAATAGACAAAAAAAAAGCTGCTTACCCAACGAAGGATAAGCAGCTTTTAGGATATAAGCTTGGCGATGACCTACTCTCACATGGGAACTCCCACACTACCATCGGCGCTAAGACGTTTCACTTCTGAGTTCGAGAAGGGATCAGGTGGTTCCATCTTGCTATTGTCACCAAGCAATTCGGTGTGCTGTGCTGGTTCACCTAGGTGTTCCAACACTGCAAATTTGGATAACGATTTTTTATGCTTTGTATTCGGTAATACTTAATTGCGCTTACTCAAGGTATTTGCGTCTTTGCTCTGACTTTGCTTTCACTCAAAGTTCACTTTGAGTTGTATAGTTAAGCCTCACGGGTAATTAGTACTGATTAGCTTCATACATTACTGCACTTCCACACTCAGCCTATCAACGTCGTAGTCTCCAACGGCCCTTCAGAAGACTTATAGTCTAGGGAGAACTTATCTTGATGCAGGTTTCCCGCTTAGATGCTTTCAGCGGTTATCCTTTCCGATCATAGCTACCCAGCAATGCCATTGGCATGACAACTGGAACACCAGCGGATCGTCCACTCCGGTCCTCTCGTACTAGGAGCAGCCCATCTCAATTCTCCAACGCCCACGGCAGATAGGGACCGAACTGTCTCACGACGTTCTAAACCCAGCTCGCGTACCACTTTAAATGGCGAACAGCCATACCCTTGGGACCGACTTCAGCCCCAGGATGTGATGAGCCGACATCGAGGTGCCAAACACCGCCGTCGATATGAACTCTTGGGCGGTATCAGCCTGTTATCCCCGGAGTACCTTTTATCCGTTGAGCGATGGCCCTTCCACACAGAACCACCGGATCACTAGAACCTACTTTCGTACCTGCTCGACGTGTCTGTCTCGCAGTCAATCACCCTTATACTCTTGCGCTCAATGCACGATGTCCGACCGTGCTGAGGGTAACTTCGCGCTCCTCCGTTACACTTTGGGAGGAGACCGCCCCAGTCAAACTACCCACCATACACTGTCCCTGACCAGGATTCACTGGTCGAGGTTAGAACCTCAACATTACCAGGGTGGTATTTCAAGGATGGCTCCACTGCAACTGGCGTCACAGTTTCAAAGCCTCCCACCTATCCTACACAAGTAAGGTCAAAGTCCAGTGCAAAGCTGTAGTAAAGGTTCACGGGGTCTTTCCGTCTAGCCGCGGGTACGCAGCATCTTAACTGCGAGTTCAATTTCGCTGAGTCTCGGGTGGAGACAGTGTGGCCATCATTACGCCATTCGTGCAGGTCGGAACTTACCCGACAAGGAATTTCGCTACCTTAGGACCGTTATAGTTACGGCCGCCGTTTACCGGGGCTTCGATCAAGAGCTTCGCATAAGCTAACCCCATCAATTAACCTTCCGGCACCGGGCAGGCGTCACACCGTATACGTCATCTTTCGATTTTGCACAGTGCTATGTTTTTAGTAAACAGTTGCAGCCACCTGGTCTCTGCGACCCTCAACAGCTATTCACCGTCGAGGGCATACCTTCTCCCGAAGTTACGGTATCATTTTGCCTAGTTCCTTCACCCGAGTTCTCTCAAGCGCCTTGGAATTCTCATCCTGACCACCTGTGTTGGTTTGGGGTACGATTCTTTATGACCTGAAGCTTAGAAGCTTTTCTTGGAAGCATGGCATCAACCACTTCGTCCAAAAGAGGACTCGTCGTCACGTTTCAGAATTAAGAGTCCGGATTTACCTAAACTCTCTTCCTAAGCGCTTAAACTTGCAACCATCAGCAAGCTGGCCTAGCCTTCTCCGTCCCTCCATCGCAGTCATAAAAAGTGCAGGAATATTAACCTGCTTCCCATCGATTACGCCTATCGGCCTCATCTTAGGGGTCGACTAACCCTACGTCGATTAGCGTTGCGTAGGAAACCTTGGTCTTTCGGCGAGGGAGCTTTTCACTCCCTTTATCGCTACTTATGTCAGCATTCGCACTTCTGATACCTCCAGGACACTTTACAATGCCCCTTCGCAGGCTTACAGAACGCTCCTCTACCATGCGTAAAAACGCATCCGCAGCTTCGGTATACTACTTAGCCCCGTTAAATCTTCGGCGCAGGCCGACTCGAACAGTGAGCTATTACGCTTTCTTTAAAGGGTGGCTGCTTCTAAGCCAACCTCCTGTCTGTCTGTGCCTTCCCACATCCTTTCCCACTGAGTAGTATTTAGGGACCTTAGCTGGCGGTCTGGGTTGTTTCCCTCTTGACTACGGACGTTAGCACCCGCAGTCTGTCTCCCATGATTGTACTTGCTGGTATTCGGAGTTTGCAATGGGCTGCTAACCCTTGACGGGCCGCTAGACCATAACAGTGCTCTACCCCCAGCAGTAAGACATGAGGCTCTACCTAAATAGATTTCGAGGAGAACCAGCTATCTCCGGGCTTGATTAGCCTTTCACTCCGATCCACAACTCATCCCCGCATTTTTCAACATACGTGGGTTCGGTCCTCCAGTACCTGTTACGGCACCTTCAACCTGGCCATGGATAGATCGCCCGGTTTCGGGTCTACGCCCTGCAACTATTCGCCCAGTTAAGACTCGGTTTCCCTACGGCTCCCCTATTCGGTTAACCTTGCTACAGAACGTAAGTCGCTGACCCATTATACAAAAGGTACGCAGTCACCCCTAAGGGCTCCCACTGCTTGTACGTACACGGTTTCAGGTTCTATTTCACTCCCCTCCAGGGGTTCTTTTCGCCTTTCCCTCACGGTACTGGTTCACTATCGGTCGGTAGAGAGTATTTAGCCTTGGAGGGTGGTCCCCCCATGTTCAGACAGAATTTCACGTGTTCCGTCCTACTCGATTTCACAATGAATACATTTTCGTATACGGGACTATCACCCTGTATCGTTAGACTTTCCAGACTATTCTACTAATGTAATCATTGCTTAAGGGCTGGTCCCATTTCGCTCGCCGCTACTTTGGAAATCTCGGTTGATTTCTTTTCCTCCGGGTACTTAGATGTTTCAGTTCTCCGGGTTAGCTTCCTGCAAGCAGGATATCCATAAAGGATGGGTTTTCCCATTCGGAAATCGACGGGTCATAGGGTATTTGCCACCTCACCGTCGCTTATCGCAGGCTATCACGTCCTTCATCGCCTTCTACCGCCTAGGCATCCACCGTGTACGCTTAGTCACTTAACTATACAACTCAAAATATACTCTGAGTGTATGCAACTAAAATCATTTACGCTGACACAAATACGCTTGAGTAATCTCAATTAAGTATTGCGTTACCTATTACTTGAAGTGTTTAAAACACTCCAGCAATGCGAGTTGATATTGAAGTTGTATCAACTCTTATTGATATGACAAGTCGGCGTCATATCAATCGTTATCCAATTTTTTAAAGAACTTCAGTTTCGAAAAACTTAGAAGCGGAATTATATCATCTGCTTCAAAATTTCAAAATAAAACTGTTAATAAATTTTCATTTAAAAACAACTTGTCATTTTTAAACAAAACCTATTAACAGGTTTACTTTAAAGTGGTGGGTCTGGGTGGATTTGAACCACCGACCTCACCCTTATCAGGGGTGCGCTCTAACCAACTGAGCTACAGACCCAATATATGAATATGTCTCAATGAAAGTTTAAAACTTAACTCAAACACATTCAGTAATTGGTGGAGCTATGCGGGATCGAACCGCAGACCTCCTGCGTGCAAAGCAGGCGCTCTCCCAGCTGAGCTATAGCCCCTAATAGTGTAATTCAGAAAGAATTTATGTGAAAACTAACTTAAGCTCGTAACGCTTTTATCTTAAAGGAGGTGATCCAGCCCCAGCTTCCGCTAGGGCTACCTTGTTACGACTTCACCCCAGTCATGAACCACAAAGTGGTAAGCGCCCTCCGAAGTTAGGCTACCTACTTCTTTTGCAATCCACTCCCATGGTGTGACGGGCGGTGTGTACAAGGCCCGGGAACGTATTCACCGCGACATTCTGATTCGCGATTACTAGCGATTCCGACTTCATGGAGTCGAGTTGCAGACTCCAATCCGGACTACGAGAGGTTTTTTGAGATTCGCGCACTATTGCTAGCTGGCTGCTCTTTGTACCCCCCATTGTAGCACGTGTGTAGCCCATCCCATAAGGGCCATGATGACTTGACGTCGTCCCCGCCTTCCTCCGGTTTATCACCGGCAGTCTCATTAGAGTTCTCAACTAAATGGTAGCAACTAATGATAAGGGTTGCGCTCGTTGCGGGACTTAACCCAACATCTCACGACACGAGCTGACGACAGCCATGCAGCACCTGTCACTGCGTTCCCGAAGGCACCAATCTATCTCTAGAAAGTTCGCAGGATGTCAAGGGATGGTAAGGTTCTTCGCGTTGCATCGAATTAAACCACATGCTCCACCGCTTGTGCGGGCCCCCGTCAATTCCTTTGAGTTTTAATCTTGCGACCGTACTCCCCAGGCGGTCAACTTATCGCGTTAGCTACGTTACGAAACATTTTAATATGCCCCACAACTAGTTGACATCGTTTACGGCGTGGACTACCGGGGTATCTAATCCCGTTCGCTACCCACGCTTTCGCACCTCAGCGTCAGTTTTAAGCCAGGAAGGCGCCTTCGCCACTGATGTTCCTCCTAATATCTACGCATTTCACTGCTACACTAGGAATTCCCCTTCCCTCTCTTAAACTCTAGATTGCCAGTATCGGATGCAGTTCCCAGGTTGAGCCCAGGGCTTTCACAACCGACTTAACAGTCCGCCTACGCGCGCTTTACGCCCAGTAATTCCGAATAACGCTTGCACCCTCTGTATTACCGCGGCTGCTGGCACAGAGTTAGCCGGTGCTTCTTCTAAAGGTAACGTCAAGCAATATCGATATTAGCGATACTACCTTCCTCCCAATTGAAAGTGCTTTACAACCCTCGGGCCTTCTTCACACACGCGGCATGGCTGCATCAAGGTTTCCCTCATTGTGCAATATTCCCCACTGCTGCCTCCCGTAGGAGTCTGGGCCGTGTCTCAGTCCCAGTGTGGCTGATCATCCTCTCAAACCAGCTAGAGATCGTCGCCTTGGTAAGCTTTTACCTTACCAACAAGCTAATCTCACTTAGGCTCATCCAATAGCGATAGCTTACAAGTAGAGGCCACCTTTACTCCGTAGAGCACATTCGGTATTAGCATGCGTTTCCACATGTTGTCCCCAACTATTGGGTAGATTCCTAAGCATTACTCACCCGTCCGCCACTCGACGCCTAGAGAGCAAGCTCTCTATCGTTTCCGTCCGACTTGCATGTGTTAGGCCTGCCGCCAGCGTTCATTCTGAGCCAGGATCAAACTCTTCAGTTTAATCTTGCTAGATATATTTAAATTCCGTCTCCGGATATAAACACTCGGAATTGACAAGTTTGCATGATAAATAAATAAATTTATTACCAGTTACATATTTGTCAGTTTTCGAGATTTTTTATGCGTACTCACTTAAGAAGTTTCCACATAAATTATCTCTGAATTACCATATTTTTAAAGAACTTATCCACAACCTAATCACTGTTGATTTCAAACCGTGACTCGTTGGTAGGCCGCGTATTCTAGAGAAGCTAAAATCTTTTGTCAAATGTTTTTTCAAACTTTTTTCAAAAAATTTTCATCACATTCAAACCAGAATCGCGATGGTTAACTGCTTGCTTTTAAAATTCAATCAAGAAACAAAATCCTCAATCAAATCAAACAATTAACACCAAATTTTTTTCATCTCTGAGAAGGCTTTGTTTCCGCTGCCCCTCAAGACAGGTGCGTATTCTAGGGATTTCTAAAATGAACGCAAGTCTTTTTTTACAAAAAATTGAAAAAAGTTTAAATTAATTTCAACTCCTTTACTTACCCACAAAAACAGCCTCTTTATACAAACTTATCCACAAAGTTATTCACAAAATGCTTATTCGTTCGATTTTTTTAATCTATCAATAACCAAACTGAATATGACTTTCTATCTAAGGTCTGAATAATTGAAGCTAGCAACAGATAATTTACTAGGTATTTATCTATTTGGAGATCTTTAATATGAACAGTCGTCGCCAATTTATTCAAAACAGTCTTGCTCTGCTATTGGGAAGTACTACACCTGCCTTTGCTCTTCAGCAGCCACAATTCCAATCCTCCTACAAAGTCGGTGTAGTTTTAGATCCTCTTTTTCTTAAGCATGATTTAAAAGGCCATCCTGAAAACGCGAATCGTTTACGTGCTATTGATAAAGAACTCACTAATCGCGATTACTGGAAATATTTCTCAGCCATCCAAAGTAGATTTGCAACCGACGAAGAGTTAGCGTGGGTACATCAATCAGGCTATCTATTCGAAATTGAAAATTTAAGTGAATCAGGCGGAGGCTATTTTGATCCAAATAGTCAAGATACCTATTTAAATGAATTCAGCTTTGATGCTGCAAAAATGGCCACTGGGGGAAACATAGAATTGAACTTAGCAGTTTATGATCGAAAGGTCGATTATGGCTTTGGGCTACTTCGTCCACCTGGGCATCATGCTAGACATAATCAGGCAATGGGATTCTGTTTATTGAATAGCGATGTGCTTGCCGCAAAGGCTCTTCAGAAATACCGTGGTGTCAAACGCATCGCGATTCTAGATTTTGATGTGCATCACGGTAATGGGACTCAAGATTTAACCATTGATGACCCTTCGATTATGGCTATATCCATTCATCAGCATCCATTCTGGCCAATGACCGGATTTGACAGTATGACGGGAGAAGGTAAAGCTAAAGGCACAAATGTTAATCTTTCTTTTCGACAAGGTGCTGGTGATCAAACCTATCTAGCGAGCTTTGATAAAGTCATTGCGCCAAAACTTCGGGAGTTTCAACCTGAACATATAATAGTGTTCGCTGGTTACGATGGCCACTGGCAAGATCCATTAGCCGGTCATCAAGTTACTGTTGCTGGTTACAATCAGTTTACTAAACGCTGCATGGCCATTGCCGATGAGCTTTGCGAAGGCCGCTTGAGTTTTTCTTTAGGAGGTGGCTATAAACTGAATCCACTTGCTCAATGTGTTGCAGGAAGTCTTCACTCACTACTTGGATTAACTGAAGATTTTGAAGATGTCATTGGCAGTGATGAAAAAATAGAAGCCGATTATTCAAAAGAAATTGAAGAATTAGTAAAGCTTCACCTAAACACTTAATCGTAAAGAGTTACCGGCCGGTGAAAAGGAATCCAGATAATACCGGCCGGTATTATTTTTTTTCGACTTTATACTCACAACGATTTGCTTCAAGCAATGATTGAAATTCTTCCAAGGCCACCTCCGGCACATTTAACACCATCTCCACCAAACTAGAATAGTTCACCTCAATAACTTGAGCCTCAAATTGTGTACAGCAATGCCTGACCCATTGCTCTTGTGAAAAGTCACACTTTACAATGACTTCCATCAAAGGAATTTGCTCTTCAACCGACAAAACTTCCATTACCGCTTGCGCTGCCTGTCCATAGGCTCGAGTTAATCCACCGGCACCTAGCTTAATGCCTCCAAAATAGCGGACAACGCAAATCATGACATCTCCCACATTTTTGTGGTTTAAAACATTCAAAATTGGCTTACCTGCTGTTCCACTCGGCTCGCCATCATCTCCCATACCGGCATTGGCTGCACATTTGGGATTGCCAATCAAATACGCCCAACAGTGATGACGTGCATCAGGGTACTTCGCTTTCAAAGTTTCCAGCCATAGCATGCCTTCCTCTCGTGAAGAAATACCTTTGGCATAAGCGATAAATCGGCTTTTTTTAATCTCTATTTCTGCCATCGCTTCGTCTGCTGGCACTGGATAACTCATAAATTGATTCTCTTACTCAGTCGGCTATTCACATGATGCCAAGCATAACAAATCCGAACAGGCTCTGTAACTTGATCCGCGATGCTCCTAAAAAACTAAAAGGGTAAGCCCTTATGACCAATAGATTTCGACAGACCCCATCAAAAGTATGCATTAGAACTCATTAGTTCAACAGTTTTTGATGAGAATCAATCTTTAAAGATATCATCTAATTTAAAGTAAAACCTATACGTTTGTATAAGCTCTTATCGATTCCATCCGAGGTGACCCCCCATGAAAAATCTAACCCTAAATCAAAAAGTCATGTTTGTGGCTTTGGTAGTCACTCTCATTATTGCCGCCATTTTGGGTTTAATGCTCTATAACAGCCAAATCAAACCGGTAAAAGGAAATGTTGAGTCAAAATTGATCAATGAGTTGACCTCCTACGCTGACAGTAAGATGGATTTAAAAATTCAGGGCGGAATTATTGGTTCAGCCATGCTCAGTTTGTCACCCGATGTTCAGGACGCATTAAAGAACAAAGATAAACAAGCAATTTACGGTTTTCTAAAAACTCTGAAAAAAGATTATGCGGATAAAACCAACTTCAGAGGCGTATTTAGTGAACTGATTCACGCAGACGGCCAATCTCTTATCCGAAGCTGGAAGCTCGATGAAGATGCTGGAAGTCGTTTAAACGACCCACTTGTTAAACAAGTGTTCGATAGCAAAAAAGCTGCCGGTTCCCTAGGATTTGGTGATCGGGGAGTTGCAATTACCTCAATTACACCCGTTCTACGAGACAAACAATTACTTGGTGGTGTGACAATGGTTCTTGGTGTTGGTTCAATTTCACGTGATTTTGCTCGAGAGTATAAAGACCAAGATGGTGCTTGGATCATGCTGGTGGACACAGAATATGTCGCTAATAAGTTTGGATCGACAAAGGCAACAGATAAACTTAAAAAAATTACCGACCGTTATGTGATCGCAAACAACAAATGGTTTGCCGATGAAGTGGTTGAACTCACTAAATCTGTCTATCAACCTGTCGATGGTGATCAGAACTCTGCTTATATCAATAACGGTCGGTTTGTGGTCGACATACCTGCCTATGACGAGCAAGGTAAAGTCTTTGGTCGGCAAATTTTCATGCAAAATGAAAACGTCTTTACCCAACCTCTTGCAGAAGCCTCAGGCAACGCATGGCAAACCCTGTTTGAATCCGTGATTGGCATTATTATCTTAACGATTATCTTAACCTTAATGATTAACCGTATGATTATTCGTCCATTGGCCAGCGTGAAAGAAACCATGGCTAAAATCGAAGAAACCGGTGATTTCAGTCTTCGTATTCAAACAGATCAAAATGATGAAGTTGGACAAACCGCTCAAGCAGTTAATAGCCACCTTGAAAAAGTCAATCAAGCCATTAGTGAGGCCAATAGTGTGATTGGCGCACTTGCAGAGGGCGACCTTAACAAACGCATTCAACAGAATTACAAAGGCAGCTTGCTAGAGCTGAAAACAGGCATTAACCAAAGCAGTGAAAACGTGGCTGAAACCTTGCAGCAAATTGCGGAAGTTATGCAACAGCTTCGAGACGGACAATTCCATGTTGAAATTCACCATCAAGCAAAAGGCGCTTTTGCTGAAATGCTCAATAACACCTCCGATGCAATGCACAGCCTTGATCAGGCTATTTCGGAAATCAACTTGGTTATGGATAAAGTGGCTCTTGGTGAGTTTAAGAACCAAATCACCAGTGATGTCAAAGGCGATCTACAAACTCTGACCAATGGAATCAACTCGACAGTCTCCAAATTAGACGAAGTGATTGGAAATATTGCCCACGTCATGCACTCACAAAGCGAAGGGGACTTAACTCAACGAGTCAATGTCGAATGTCAAGGCGATCTGGCCGTCTTAAAAGAGTCAATCAATCATAACGCGGAACATTTAAATGGCGTCATCAACGACATTGTCGTTGCATCCAATACGGTTTCAACGGCAGCTGAAGAAGTTTCGCGTGGTTCGATGAGTCTAAGTGACAGTGTTCAACAACAGGCCGCTTCCATGGAGCAAACTTCTGCAACCATGAAAGAGATGAACGAAGCGATTAATCGCAATGCAGATAACACACTTGAAGTCGACAAACTAGAGCATCAGCTTGAAGAAAGTTCGAAATCAGCTGGTGAAGTCATGCACAACACCATTATTGCCATGAGTGAGATTCAAGAATCCAGTCAAAAAATCAGTGAAATTGTCAGCTTAATTGATAGCATTGCTTTCCAAACCAACTTATTGGCACTTAACGCTGCGGTCGAAGCGGCTCGTGCCGGTGAGCAAGGACGAGGGTTTGCAGTCGTCGCAGGTGAAGTTAGAGCTTTAGCTGGAAAATCCGCTGACGCTGCCAAAGAAATTAGCACGCTCATTAACGAAAGCGTTGAATCGGTCAATAAAGGGACTGAGCTGGCAGGCAAGTCTGAAGAAGTTCTGCAAACCATGAACGATTCAATTATCGAGGTCACCAAAATGATTTCCGACATAGCTAGTACCTCAGCCGATCAAGCGCGAGGAGTCGGAGAGGTCAATCAGGCTCTTGGCTTAATAGATGATGTCACCCAAAACAATGCCGCATTGGTGGAAGAAACCTCTGCAGCGGCAGAGAGTATGAGTGATCAAGCTGCAAAATTAAAAACAACGGTGCGCTTTTTCAAAACAGATCAAAATACGCATAGAGCCTCTGCTACAGCTATGGCATTACCCAAAAAATAACGCTTACCAATCAATAATGAATACCGGCCGGTAGCAAATCTCAACAAAGCACTCTCTTTCAGGTGAGTGCTTTATTATTTACAACACCTGCATAAGATGTTTTCAATACTCAAACCAATGGTGAATGAGCGAAAAAACCAAAACTATTGGCTACTGTGTTTGAACTGATTAATCACCTCAAATAATCCATCACCTAATGGGTCAAGCAGAACCATCTCTGCGGGTTCAATATTCAAATTAGTCAGGCTCAAAATATTCGGACGATGCGTTACCAGAATCAGGTTTTTGGTCGACTTAAAATTACCAATCCACTCTCGTGTTTCTTGGAGACGCTTATTCGCCTCATCAGCAGGTAATGCCTTTATTAAACGTAAAGCTTTTGACACTTGGTAAACAGAAAAGGCATTTTCCGCAGTATCTTTTGTCCGACAATGCTCACTAGAGTAAACCGCATCAATACCAATTTTATGCTTCTTGAACAACTGCCCAATCTGTTTGGCTTGCTGGACACCCAAATCATTTAAATTTCGCTCACTAAAACAACTGTCATCCAAAACAAAAGGGCTACCAAACTCTCGATCAATTGAAGCGTGTCGGAGCAAAACGACTTTGCCACCTTGCTGCAAACTCTGCCAAAACGTCGCATTATCCGCATTGGCTGAATGACTCAACCCCAACACACTCAAAGCTAATATAAAAATCAACTGCTTCATATACCCTCGCTTAAACTCACACTCATTACTTTCCAATACAAAAAGAACTAAAAATTCGGCCAAGAAGATCATCAGAAGTGAACCGGCCGGTAATTTCCGAAAGAGATTCTTGCGCTAAGCGTAAATCTTCAGCCAAAAGCTCACCAGCAGCATACATTTCCAATTGTTGCTGACCATTTTGGGTATAGTCGAGTGCCGTTTGCAACGCATCCAAATGACGTTTGCGCGCCATAAACACGCCTTCTTCGGTCTGTGCAAACCCCATTTCGGTTTTTAAATGTTCACGTAACAGTTCCAAACCTTGCTGATGTTTTGCAGATAACCAAATGACCGACCGGCCGGTAGATTCTTCCACTTCAACCATCGGCGCATGATTAATTAAGTCGATTTTATTACGCACCAATGTCACTGGCAATGAATCAGGCAACTTATCCAAAATCACCTGATCTTCTTCATGAATCGCCTCACCAGCTTGCAGCATGACCAATACTCGATCAGCCTCTTCCAATGCTTGCCAAGCTCGTTCAATTCCAATTTGTTCGACTTGATCGGTTGCCTCACGTACTCCAGCCGTATCCAAAATATGCAATGGCATGCCATCAATATTAATTTCCTGCTTAACAATATCTCGCGTGGTTCCTGCAATATCGGTGACAATTGCGACCTCCTCTCCTGAGAGAGCATTCAACAAACTGGATTTTCCAGCATTGGGGCGGCCCAAAATTACCACAGACATACCTTCTCTCAACAACACCCCTTGTTGCGCAGAAGCAAACACTTGGTGTAGTCGATCCAAAATGTGTTGCAACTGTCCAGCCACTTTTCCATCGGAGAGAAAATCAATCTCCTCCTCTGGAAAATCGATCGCAGCTTCCACATACAAACGTAATTGAATCAACTCTTCCACCAAAGTATTTACTTCTCGTGAAAAGTCGCCTTGCAAAGAACGCAGAGCAGATTTTGCTGCTTGCGCAGAACTGGCTTCAATTAAATCCGCAATCGCCTCGGCTTGGGCTAAATCGAGTTTGTCATTCATAAAAGCTTGCTTTGAGAATTCACCAGGCTCAGCTAAACGCGCCCCAAGTTCAACTACTCGTTCAAGCAACCATTGCAAAACCACCGGCCCCCCGTGCCCTTGCAATTCCAAGACATCCTCACCAGTAAAAGAATTCGGATTGGGAAAATACAACGCAATCCCTCGATCCAACACTTGATTTTCAGCCCCATAAAAAGGCCCGTAATGAGCATAACGTGGCTCAGGCACTAGGCCTAAAATCGCTTGTGCAATCGATTTGGATTTTTTACCCGACACGCGAATAATACCTACCCCACCGCGCCCAGGTGCTGTTGCCACCGCAGCAATCGTATCAATATTTTCAAATTCCATAACTGGTTTCCAAACAATTCTTAATGAAAAGATTCTAGCTTAAATTCTAGCCTTAAAACGCAAAACGCCCACTAAAAATAGTAGGCGTTTTAACATTACCCTTTCGGGCACAAGATACCGGCCGGTGAAGAACTTATCACCGTTCGCAGATCAGCAATTAATCCATTAAGACTTTAAACGTCTTATGAGAAATATCGCTAATAAACGCTTGTTCTTGGTAAAGCGCAATGGCTTTGTCCATTTTCTTTTTCGAGCCAAAGGTTTGTTCTTCAACTTCACCGTTAACTTTAAAAGATAGAACAAACAGGTCACGTGTTTTAATATCTGCCGCTGGCGCAGAAGCTTGAGCAGTCGCGACAGGTGCAGAACCTCCTTCCAATGGAAGGTAGCCGTCTTTGGTTTTGTAACAAAGTGGTTGCGTTCCATCTGCTACTAAAAACTCAACCTTGCCGTACATTGGGTGATCCGTACCCAGTTTTTGATAAGTAATTTGCATTTTAAAAATCCCTTATTTGCTATCTTCGCCAGCTTCAATCTTCTTGGTAATGTAGTACTGTTGCCCAACCGATAGAATATTGTTCACTAACCAGTATAGAACCAGACCTGCCGGGAACCATAGGAAGAAGAATGTGAAAATGAACGGTAAAAGTTTAAAGACTTTTTGTTGCATCTCATCCATCATCGCCGATGGGTTCAACTTCTGCTGGATAAACATGGTAATACCCATCAATACCGGCAGGATGAAATATGGGTCCATCGCTGATAAATCTTGAATCCACAGCATAAATGGCGCTTGGCGCATTTCAACCGAGTACAACAGCACCCAGTAAAGTGCGATGAATACTGGCATCTGAATCAGAATCGGTAAACAACCGCCTAATGGATTGATTTTCTCTTCCTTGTAGAGCTTCATCATCTTCTGTTGGAAGATGACTTTATCATCACCATAGTTCTCTTTAAGCTGCTGAAGCTTCGGCTGGAACTTACGTAAGCGTGCCATTGAACGATAAGAAGTTTCTGAAAGCTTATAGAACACCAACTTAATCAAGATCGTTAGGATGATAATCGCCACACCCCAGTTACCGACATATTCGTGAATCGTATCAAGAATCCAGAACAGAGGCTCCGCCAAGAAAGTTAGAACCCCATAATCAATTGTCAATTCCAAACCTGGCGCAATATCCGCAAGAACATCTTGCAGCTCAGGACCAATATAGAGTTGTGACGCAATTTCAGCACTTTGACCGGCCGGTATTGTCACCAATGGCTCAACCACACCCACTGCATAACGACCTTCACCAACCGGTTTTGCAAAGTAATTATTCTGCGCACCTTGATCTGGGACAATCGCCGTCAAGAAATATTGTTGAATCATCGCCGCCCAACCACCGGTTACCGCTTTACCAGTGACAGGTGAAGTATTTAGGTCATCAAACGAATGTTTAACATATTTCTCTTCCGCATTACCGTCATACAAAACTGGACCTGTGTAGGTATACATCATCCAACTTTCTTCTGGGTTATAAGCATTACGAACCAACTGCGAATACAAGCTACCAGCCCAATTTTCAGTGGCGTTGTTTTCAACTTTATACACCACATCAATCAGATGCTTGCCTTTGGTAAATTTGTAAGTCTTTGTGACTTTAACGCCATCACGTTCCCAAGTCATTGGTACTTCAAGCGTGTCGCCAGTCATTACATATTCAGCTTGTTTCACTTGCCAAATATCTTTGTGTGTTGGAGCAGGAAGTTTTGCGCTCGGCTGAGTTGCCAGACCATTCTGAGCCATATAGACCAATGGGCCTGCATCATTCATAAGATGGAAAGGTTTTGAGTGATCTTCAGTCGCCATGTAGGTGAGTAACTTCGCATCACGAATATCCCCCCCTTGGGCATCAATTACTAAATCCAATTGATCTGTAATGACCCGAACACGTTGAACCGAAGCAATTCCTTCTTGCAGAACTGGGACAGCATCATTACTAACACCACCCATATTTGCGGTTGGCACAGCTGACGCATTAGACGTGGTTTGTGGTACTGCATTATTCGCAACCGGCACTTCTTGCGCAGTACTGGTTTGCAAGGTTTGCTGTTCTTTTTGAGCGGTAAATTGCATCCACTCCAGCCAAATCCAAGTTAACGTAAAGGCTAACGCTAACCACCAAAATGATCTCATATTCATTTAATAAGAACCCTTTAACAGACGATTATTCAGTCACTTTTCATCCGACGAAGTGGGACGATACTTTGTTTGATTCTTGAGCTGACTCTTTCGAATCTTGCGAATCAAATGCAGAAAACTCTTATGTAACGTTTCGTTATCGATATCCTGCATCCCCCGTCGTCCGAGGACCACAATATCATACCCAGATAAATCATCTTTATGTTGGCGAAATGCTTCTCGTGCAATTCTTTTTACACGATTACGCCAAACGGCTCGCAATAACTGCTTTTTCGCAATGGCCAATCCCAATCTAGGAATCGATTGCTGATTAGGGCGCACAATTAATGTCCAATTACGATTTGCAAAACGCTCAGCATCTGCAAAAACGTGGGAAAACTCTTTAGGTTTAAGAAGTCGAAGTTCTTTAGAAAAGTGTTGAGAGGTCTGAAGACGAGAAGATTGAGAAGTTCGACGAGTCACTTTGCGTTTAGATGATGAAAGAGACTCGTCGTAAGTCGTTTCTTTTTGCACTACCATTGAAATAGTACAACCAGAACTACACAGTTAAGCGCTTACGTCCTTTCGCACGACGAGCTGCTAGAACTTTACGACCATTTTTTGTTGCCATACGAGCACGGAAACCGTGAGTACGAGCACGCTTAATTACGCTAGGTTGAAATGTACGTTTCATGTCACTGTCCTTAAATTTGATTTTCCAGGAATGGAAAAAACGGGGATTATAAAGAGTTATGCACGAGAAAACAATGGCTTATAAAAAGATTTTCTTTATTTCTTCAATCTAAAATCATCGTCTCAATGCATATTGTGGTTTTACAAAAAACCAAGCACTAAATAGACGATGATAAAGAAATATTCTGCAATTACAGATTCTATCCCAAAGCCAATAATCAGGCTTGAAAACTGACAGACTCTCAATTACACGTCAATTTTGAAACACAAGTAGTGCTTTACATAGGTGAAAGCAAATCAGGGTTGATAACAAGATTCCTTACACCATGTGCATGATCTTCATTAAAAGCATTTCCTTTACACCATTCTCCCACCGTTTCAATATTCACTTTCGCCACTTGAGGGCGTACCGACCAAGACACTTGGAACGGAGAACCTTTCTCATTGTAACCAGGCCCAGTGGTAGACCCTTGATAAGTCACAGGGGTTCCAGTATTACTTGGAATATTCAATGCTTGGTATTTGCCATTTTGCATGCCGTGTGCGGTTAAATCATTAAAGTCCAATGCTTTGTCATCATTCACCAATACATATACCTGAGCTTCAACACGCAACTGAGGGTTTTTAATACTATCATTCAAACATGCTCCCAAACTTTCGCCCGGAGCCACTTGCGCAGTCGAATAGACATAATGTACTTCAATGGTATCGCCGACTGCCAAAGCCCCATGTTTACTTGGGCAAATATCCTCATGAAAGGCATGCAACTCAGCTTGATGGAAAGTGCCACTGTACTTGTAGCCGCTTAAATAGCCATGACCATCACCGTTTCCTGCATAGGTCGTAAACTCTCCTCCTTTGTGTTCTGCATTTTTATGAAAATGAATATTACATAAATTCATATTGGCTGATGCTGGAGCATCGCTAAAGGCAATTGTGTTATTTCCAACTATAGAATCAATATCACGAGGAGCTTGAGGTCCAAAACCTTTTCCCTCGGTATTTTTAGCCAACGCCGCACGCTGATCGGCAATCACTTGATCAGAAACTGGAGCACTTGAATGTTCGTGATGAGGAGTGGATTGACAGGCTGTGATTAAAACGGTTGTAGCAGTAACTACGAAAAGTTTAGTAAAATTCAAAAGAGTATCCTTTAATGTCTAATAATTTTTTTAATGCTTATTCATATAAAAAACTTATTCAATAAAGTCATAAATAAACATGGCAGATAGTTTAAGTACAAAATCAAAATCTATCCATAACCATAAAAAATTTCTAAAATACTCAGTTAATTATAAGCATAGCTTGTTAATGTCAATTGAATTGCCCCCCTCCTTTCCTGTTAAAATAGCGCCGGCCGGTAAAGCCTGTCTGCAGACTCAGTTATTTGCGTAAGTTTGCTAATTCAACCAAATTATATTGTTATCTCAAACTGAGGCCAAAGATGGAAAACCTTATTTTAGAACTGAGCATTTACCTTCTCACGGGTGCAGTGGTCGGTTTCTTAGCGGGACTTTTAGGCATTGGCGGCGGCTTGGTCATAGTACCGGTACTCACCTCTGCGCTTTTTTATTTTACCGGTAGCGAGCATGCCGTCCACATGGCGATTGCGACCTCTTTGGCAACCATATTAATCACTTCATTCTCATCCGTTCGCACACATCACCAACACAACGCTGTCCGATGGGATGTATTTAAGTTACTCGCTTTAGGTGTCTTAGTGGGTGCATTTATTGGCGGCTGGGCTTCCCAATACTTTACCGGCCGGCAACTGGCGGTAATTTTCGGAATTTTGGAACTGCTCATTGCAATCAATATGTTAATGGCTAAAAAACCCAACCCAAGTCGAACATTGCCTGGCTTTTGGGCAAACAGTTTCGTTGGCATATTAATTGGTAAATTCGCCTCAATCGTTGGTATTGGCGGCGGCACTCTCACAACACCCTATTTAGTTTGGAATAACATTTCCATGCATCAAGCCATTGCCACTTCTGCCGCCATCAGCTTACCCGTTGCCGCTGCCGGAACAATTGGCTATATTTTGGCTGGGCTTAATCTACAAGACTTGCCTGCACTCAGTTCAGGCTACGTTTATTGGCCGGCTTTTTTTGGAATTATTGCCAGTAGTATTTTCTTTGCACCGCTCGGCGCCAAAATGGCACATCGATTAAACCCAAAGCCTTTAAAACGTTTTTTCGGAATATTTTTGCTCATATTGGCAATAAAAATGCTGTTCTTTTCCACTTAAGTTATCAACCGAAGGATAACTAGTAATTTCAATAAGATAACCTCACTCAGATACCAGTTATCCACATAATCTATTCACAGACTTATCCACAGAAAAAACGCTTGAATTGAA